>CACNJU010000049.1 GCA_902620895.1 uncultured Prochlorococcus sp. | reverse complement strand
TAAGAATATTTTCTTCCTTTTCTATATTTTTTCTGAACTTAATAATTTCAATATCTTCAGGTCTAATACCAAGCAAGCAGTTTTCTAAAAATGAATATTCTGTATTCTGTGAAATTAAAAATCTATTATTAAGATAACAAAAAACACAATTTTTCTTATCATATTTACCTTTTAACAAATTCATCTTCCCTATGAAATCAGCAACAAACGGTGTAATTGGATTTTTATACAATTCAAAAGGTGTTCCAATTTGAGCAATATGACCTCTTTCCATGACTACAACTCTATCTGCCATAGATAAAGCTTCAGTTTGATCATGGGTAACCATGATAGTAGTTAAATTAAGTTTCTTTTGTATTAGTTTAATTTCATTTCTTAATTTTGATCTAACTTGAGCATCTAGGGCTGAAAGAGGTTCATCTAATAAAAGTAAACCAGGAGATAATGCCATGGCTCTCGCCAAAGCCACTCTTTGTTGTTGACCTCCAGATAATTGAGATGGAAATTGGTCAGAATATTTTTCTAATCCAACCAAACGAAGTAAATTATTAGTTCTTTTTTCAATTTCTTTTTTATTTATTTTTTTATTTTCAAGACCATAAGCTATATTTTGTTTTGCATTAAGGTTTGGAAATAATGCATATGACTGAAAAACAATTCCAAAGTCTCTTTTCTCAGTGGGGGAATTAGAAATTAAAAGCCCATCTTGAACAATATCGCCATTTGTTTGTCTCTCTAAGCCAGAAATTATTCTTAGCAGAGTTGTTTTTCCACAACCACTTGGTCCTAATAAACATAAAAATTCTCCCTTAAAAACATCCAAGTGAATATTTTTCAAAACGAATGTTTCCCCAAAGTTTTTACTGATATTTTTGATTTCTAAATATTTAAAACTTCCTTCTTTTTTAATCATTAAATTTAAAGTAATTATTCATCTAGATGATAAATTCCATGAATTGCTAATTCATGGAATTTATTTATATGCTTTTAATTTTTACTTAGGAGCAGATTTGCCATCATAGCGTTTTGCCCACTCTGCTAGTATTCTCTCCCTATTTACAGCAGCCCATTGTAAGTCATTTTTTGCGAGCTGTTTCTCTGGATTAGAAGGGAAACCTTTAGGAAGCGGAACATCAGTTTCAACAGCTGTTATTGCAAAACTTTTTGCATATTCTCTTGAGACTTCAGGAGAAATTGCCCAATCAAGAAAAGTCTTAGCAGCAGGTTTTATTTTATCTTTTTTGATAAGGGCATTAGCTTCTACATCCCATCCAGAACCTTCCTTAGGAAAAACAGCCTCAATTGGTTGCCCCATATTTACCTGTTTTACAGCTCTGTAACCAAATGAAACCCCTATTGGATACTCTCCTTTACCTGCAGCCTTACAAGGCTTAGATCCAGAATGCATATACTGAGCAATATTTTCATGAAGTGCATCAAGGTAATTCCAACCATCCTCTTCAGAAGGTAAATTTTGTAATCTTGAAGCTACTGACAAATAACCTGTTCCAGAGGAAGCAGGGTTAGACATAACTATGTGACCTTTGTATTCTGGTTTTGTTAAATCTGCCCAAGATTTAGGTATTGATAGCCCGTTTTTTTGAGCCTCAATTTTATTAACACAAAAAGCAGAAATCCAAGAATCAATTCCAACCCATGAAGGTTTTTTTGCAGGATCCCTAAAGCTTGGTTTAACATTCGAAAGGCCTTTTGGAGCATAACCTTGAATCAAACCTCTATCATTAGCTACTAATAAACTTGAAGCAGCTAAACCCCAAACCACATCTGCCTGTGGGTTTTCAGCCTCAGCCAATAATTTCGCAGTAACTATACCTGTTGAGTCCCTAACAATATTAACTTCTATATTAGGGTAATCTCTCTCAAAGGATTTTAGATAATTTGGTATTTGGTCATCTTCTAGAGCAGTATAAACAGTAATTGAAGCCTTTTCAGAACCTTTTTTACCCCACCACCATGCATTTGCTGAAGGTGCAAGTGCTGTTCCTATAACAGCTGCCCCCATTACAAAAGAAAATAACTTTTTCATTTAGTTTGTATTACTAATTACAATATGCAAAATTGTATGATTTTTGTTTTAAAGAAAAATATAAATTCTATATAAGGTTTGGTTAAGTAATTTCTAATCTTGTTAAATTTCATTTAAGCAGTAAGCACAAATAGATTGATTAATAAAACTTTTTTCAGATTTAATTGCATATTTTTTAGTTTAAAAAAACCGTTTATA
>CACNJU010000048.1 GCA_902620895.1 uncultured Prochlorococcus sp. | reverse complement strand
GAAGTCAACCAAGATATAGAAGATACTTTGATCCAGATAAATTCGATATTATTCAATTTGACCAAAGAGGTTGCGGTTCTTCAACTCCTTTCTCAGAATTAAAAGAAAATTCGACTAATCATTTAGTTGATGATATTGAGAAATTAAGGATTCTATTAAAAATAGATAGTTGGCATTTGTTTGGCGGATCTTGGGGCTCAACACTTTCACTTATATATGCAATTAAAAATCCTTCAAGAGTTATAAGCTTAACTTTGCGAGGAATATTTTTATGTAGAAAGTTTGAATTATTGTGGTTCTATCAATATGGTGCAAGTGAGATATTCCCTGATGTATTTGAAGAATATATTTCTGTAATACCAAAAGAAGAAAGAAATGATTTGATAAGTTCTTTTTATAAATATCTAACATCATCAGATGCAAATCTTAGATCAAAAGCAGCAGCAGCTTGGACAAAATGGGAACTCTCAACTAGTCATTTAATAAATAAAAAATTCGATTTTGATAAGTCTCAAGTTAATTCTTTTTCAGATGCATTTGCAAGGATCGAATGTCATTATTTTATTAATAATATTTTCTTAGAAGATGATTTTATTTTGAAAAATATAAAAACAATAGAATCTATTCCAACAAAAATAATTCAAGGTAGGTATGACGTTGTTTGTCCTGTAAGGAGCGCTTGGGATCTAAATAAGAAATTAAAGAATTCTGAATTAATTATTGTTAATGATGCTGGTCATTCAATGAGCGAAAAGGGCATTACTAAAGAATTAATAAAAGCTGTAAAAGGAATACAAAATATCTAAAAGAGAGAATATTTCTTGAAAAATTAAAGGCCATTATCTTCAATATTTTGTGCAATACTCCTAAGAAGTTCGACGATATCAGAATCTTCGCATTGAGTATCTTTTTTGAGCAAAATGCACTCGTCTATAATACTTACATTAGTACTCCACCATATACCTGAACTATTAGTATCGTCCCATTCAAATCTTTCAGACATAATTAATAAAATCTAATAAATACATTAAAGCTTGTATTAGTTCATCGTGGATATATATTTAATTTCAAAATTTAAAAAATTTTCCTAGGCGCTAAAAGGAATCTGGAAATTTCTGACAATAAAATTTAGCAATCTAAATTCAGTTCGTATTGTTTTTCCTTTCCCTTAGAAACCTTTTTTTTATTACTAATATTTTTTCTAGGCCTTTTTCTAGAGCCATGCTTTAAATAAATTTCTTTTGAGATATCCCAATATCCATCCTTTTTAGTGATTTCCTGAATTTTCTTCTTTGCAGTTTTAGTACTATTTGGGATGTCAATTATTGGTCTTATGTAATTAATTTGTTCATATTCTTCTTTATTAAATCTAGATAGTAGCCATGGTTCATGAATGAAATTAAGTGATATATCTTTTAATTCTGGTATCCATTTTTTTATAAATTTTCCTTGAGGATCATGATCTTTTCCCTGCTTAATAGGATTATAAATTCTATTGGTATTTATAGACGTAGTTCCAGATTGCATTTGGCATTGGTTCCAATGTATTCCAGGCTCATAATCTACAAATTTATTTGCTAGTTCAGAACCTGAATCTTGCCATGGTAGCCACAAATTATAGCTAGCAAAAGACATTAACATCGCTCGCATCCTGAAGTTAATCCATCCATTGAAATTTAATGAACGCATACATGCATCTATAAAAGGGAAGCCAGTATTACCTGAACTCCATGAATAAAGTAATTCATTATTTTTTTCTCTAATATTTTTAAAAAAAGGATGGTATTCCCTAAACTCTAGTTCTGGTTCACTTTCAAGTTTCTGAATAAAATGACAATGCCAAGTTAATCTGCTTTGTAACATCCTAGAATTATTGTTTTTTGATATATTTGCCATTTTAAAAATTTCTTTTAATGAAATGCATCCCCAACAAATATATGGGGATAGTCTTGTACAACTATCAAATGATTTTTCTGGGCTAGATATATCTTTTGAATAAGAATCTAATTTATTACTAAAGAAGTATTGCATTCTCTCTAAACCTTTCTTTCTTCCACCTTGCATTCTTCCTGGACAAGTTTCTTTTTTAAAGGAAAAAATTTCGTCTGAGGGTATTTCACCAATATTAAAGTTAATAGAATTAATTCTTAATGGAGCTTTAAGTAAGTTTTTTTCAGAATTTTTTTGCCACTTTTTAGACCAATTATTCCTATCTAAATTTCCTCTAAAAACTGAAAATTGTAGAA
>CACNJU010000047.1 GCA_902620895.1 uncultured Prochlorococcus sp. | reverse complement strand
TTAAATTCGTTTATTGTAAAAAGAAAAAAAAATGAAAAAAAACTCAAAGAAAGAATACCTTAATAGAGATGAAGTTAATGAAATGATTGAATCAGCTTTAAGGAGACATAATAGAAGATCTACAATAATATCAAGTGTACTTGGCTGGATTCTTATAGGAGGTTATTCGTTTGGACTTTTTCAAGCAGTTCAAAATGTCTAATTAATCTTTTCTTTAAAATAGAACTTGCTAGATGATAAATTAATATAAGACTAAGTATTTATTATGAGGGAATATATTGAGGAAAATCTTACAGTAATAAGAAAATATTTAAAAAAACGAAAACAGTTTACATCAAAATTAAATAATGTTTCGATAATGCAAGAATTCAAAGAATGGAGCAAAGATCCATTACCCGAAACAGAATCAGTATGGACTTTACCTGACTTAACGAGGAATGAAAGACTGAATAATTTTTGTCGCTCAATTAAAAAGAAAATAAAATAAGTTTTTAACTACCTAGTTGTATATGATTCACCTTTAAGTAATAATAACCAGCAAATCCCACCATATTTAGAACTACAACAAAAATCCAAGCTCCTATTGGCTGATTAGATTCAAATTTTTTTATTTTAACTTTATCCTTAAGTCTTTCAATATAATTAGCCATAATTAAAAATACTTAAATATATTTAAAAGAATACTCTAATGATAGCGAGTTAAATTTAAAGGAATCTTAAATAAAAAAAAATTTCATTTAATTCGAATTTTTATTTTCAAGCCTATTAATGGGATATTTAATTAACTCCTTTTTGAGATTTTTTAAAAGTTTATTATGATTCAAAATTGTAAATTTCCTAGTGAAGGAATAATGCCATTTCATTGAATTAAAAAAAAACTTGCTAATTTATTATTAATAAAATTATAATGCATATTACGGTCGTTAAGACCACACATAATTTAAATAAGGACAAATTTTTTCATGAGCTTAAGAGTTGGCCAAGAAGCACCAGACTTTAGTGCTACAGCAGTATATGATCAAGAGTTTAAGGAGATTACCCTTTCAGATCTAAGAGGTAAATGGGTAGTATTATTCTTTTATCCACTAGATTTTACATTTGTATGTCCAACTGAGATCACTGCATTTAGTGATAGATACCAAGATTTCTCAGCACTCAATACGGAAATACTTGGGGTATCAGTTGATAGCAAACACTGTCATTTAGCTTGGATACAAACCCCAAGAAATGAAGGTGGTATAGGTGATATTAACTATCCATTAGTTTCTGACTTAAAAAGAGAAATTTGCCAGGCTTACAATGTTCTCAATGATGATGGGGAGGCTGATAGAGGTTTATTTCTTATTAATCCCGAAGGAGTGGTTATGCATACTACTGTTAACAAGGCTCCTGTGGGTAGAAATGTTGATGAAACGCTAAGGATTCTTCAAGGTTATCAATACGTTGCGGCAAACCCTGATGAAGTATGTCCAGCAAACTGGACCCCCGGGGAGAAAACAATGTTAGAGGACCCCAAAGGTAGTAAGGAATATTTTTCTGCGCTATAGAAGAATTAGAAACATTTAAGTAAGTATTGAGTAGTAAATAATTATAAAAAAATAAAAAATAAATATACTCAAAAAGGGGATAAAATCGCCTTTTTGAGGTTTGGGCACGATCCAATCGCTCAAATTAGTTTTATACGATATGAAGGACCATGTATAAAAAGAAATTTCTATGGCGACTAAGATAAAAACATTGATTAAATTTAAGTCATTTGAACCAAAATATCTATAAATATGAAACTGATCATCTACACTAATATTATTTATTTGAAGATGCCAAAGATAGAGAGAAATCAAAATAAAATTTACCAATATTATTTTTTTTAACAGAAGCCTAGATTTCTTAAAAATTAAGAGTATAGAAATTAAAAATATGAAAAAACTTAACTGTGGAATATTCGGTTTTGGTAAATTAATTCTTTCCAGAAATAAATTAAATATAAGATCAAAATTTATATATATATAATCAGCTATTAAGTAAGAGAGGAATATTAAATTTATTGCTACTACGAATAATAATTTTTTTCCTTTAATTATTTTTATACTTTGGATTTTTTCCTTAGTAAAGTTATAATATGTATAATTTTTTAAAGAGTTTACATAGACCAATGATGGACATATTGCACCACTTAAATAGTAAAGGATTGAATAAAAGCTAATATCATTAATATTGAGTGAATACAAATTAAACCATTGTTTTTGTACAAATGGAAGAATAAGTAAAAATGAAAGTGTTATTAATAACTTCGTTGTATTGTTTT
>CACNJU010000046.1 GCA_902620895.1 uncultured Prochlorococcus sp. | reverse complement strand
CCTCGATAGTAAAGTTTGAGTAATCATTAATTGGTATTGGTTTTCCAAAGGATAAACAAAATTCGCCCCTAAAGTTTGGAGGTATTTTGCTGTAAGCAATTCCAATTGGAATAATAGTAATAGAGGTTGTTTTTTTTGTAGCTAATCTAGCTAATCTGTATAGTCCTTCTTTGAGAACTAATTTTTTTCCATATCTATTAATCTTTCCTTCAGGGAAAACAACTAGTTGTTCGCCTTTTTCTATAAGATCAATCGCATATCTTAAAGCTGTTAGAGATGGCGATAATTGATTTATTGAAAAACATCCAAGTCTTTTTAAAAACCAACCTTGAATACCTCTCATTTCGGATTTAGTAACCATAAATCTACAATCCTTTTTTGTTACCCTTCTACCCATTGCCATTGTGAGTATTAAGCCGTCCCATCTTGATCTGTGAGTTGGAGCCAAAATGATAGAGGAATTTATGGGAATCGAAAAACCATTTTTTAATATTTTCTTTTTTCTAAAAAAGAATCTCAAAACAACGTCCTGTGTAACGAACATTGCAATAAATCCCAATACAGGGTTGATTTTATGCCAAATATTTAAGGAATTCTTCTTCAAGTTCTATTTACTATATATTAATAATTTAAGTCTTTGCCTTTTTTTATTAGCTATTATTGGGCGGTTAATAGATTGTCTAGAAACTAAGATTTTCAAAATTATGGCTACTTTAGGAGTAAACATTGATCATATTGCAAATGTAAGGCAAGCAAGGAAAACTGTCGAGCCTGACCCTGTGCAATTTGCTTTTTTAGCTGAATTAGGAGGGGCAGATTCCATAACAGTGCATCTAAGAGAAGATAGAAGACACATACAAGATAGGGACGTATTCCTTCTGAGAGAGACTATAAAAACAAAACTCAATTTAGAGATGGCTGCTACAGAAGAAATGATAGAAATTGCCAAAAAAATTCTTCCCGATTATGTAACGCTTGTACCCGAGAAAAGAGAGGAAGTTACTACAGAGGGAGGGTTGGATTTAAAAAGTAATTTGCAATACCTTAAGAAGGCTGTTGGGAATTTAAAGGATTCAAATATAGAAGTAAGTGCATTTATTGATCCTTTTGGCGAACAGATAAATTATTCCAAAGAAATAGGCTTTGATTTTATAGAATTACATACTGGAAAATATGCTGAATTATCGGGATCTGAACAATATAAAGAGCTTCAAAGGATTATAGAGTCTACACATTTAGCAAATGACCTTGGATTAGTTGTTAATGCTGGTCATGGCCTGAACTATAATAATGTTAAAAAAATTGCATCAATTAACAATATGAACGAGTTGAACATAGGTCATAGTATTGTTGCAAGGGCTTTAGCGATAGGATTAGAAAAGTCTGTACGTGAAATGAAGTCCCTTATCACATCAAATTAAATTTCAAAAATGACAACATATTTTTTCGTTGCGGCAAGTGAAAAGTTTTTAACTGTTGAAGAACCACTTGATGAAATTTTGAAAGAGAGGATGAGGAACTATAAAGAAAATAAAAAAGAAATAGATTTTTGGCTCTTAAAAAATCCATCATTTTTACAAACCACCCAATTTGCTGATCTAAAAGCAAAAATTCCATCTACCCCAGCAGTTGTTTTATCGACTGATAAAAAATTTATAACTTTCTTAAAGCTTCGTTTAGAGTTTGTTGCTGTGGGGGAATTCGAATGTCCTAATGCAGAAATAATTGATCCATTTAAAGTTGAGTAATATAACCATCTAGTAAATTGCTCAATCTTTATAAGTCAAATAAAATTGAAGTAATTAGTGAGCTGTTAGCAGAGGAATTAAAAATATGTCCTCCGCCTATCAATGAGAAATTAGAAATAGCAGTACCCAATTACTTTTTGGGGAATTGGTTACGTGAACAAATAACTATAAAAAACAAAATAAGTGCTCTTTATGAATTAAAGACAATATCAACGTATACCGAATCTTTATTGACAAATTTTTTCCCTGCAATTGATATGAGCGCATGGAATTTTGAGTCAATTAAATGGGGCATTATTGATTCCTTGGGAGAATTAGATAGCTTTAAAGAATCATTTCCGCTAAGAAATTGGATTAATAAATACTTGGATAATAATAAGACAATTGATGGAGACATATATAATCTGACAAAAAAGATCACGAATAATTTTATTGATTATCTGATTTTTAGACCTGAAATGATTGCTCAATGGAATAGATATGAAATTAATTCATCTAATCTATTTAAGAATTTAAACTCAGATCAATTTTGGCAACCTATTTTATATAAATTATTAGAGGAAAAGATATCTGAAAAGCCATCATGTTTATACATGATTGAAGTAATAAAGAATTTAAGAAAAATTAAAAAATT
>CACNJU010000045.1 GCA_902620895.1 uncultured Prochlorococcus sp. | reverse complement strand
TGAAAGTACTCTTGAGCAATTCAAAAATGCAGTTGGCAAAAATGTTTCACTTGCCCAAGATAGATTTAATGATGCAATTTTAGAAATTGATAAATCAATTACCCATTTACAAAAAACTAAAGAGGCTTTAGTTCTCTCAAAAAAACATCTCTTATCTGCTGACAGTAAATCTCAAGATTTGACAGTAAAGAAATTAACTAGAAATAACCCAACTATGAAGAAAAAGTTTAATGATTTAAATAATTTCGAAGATGAAGTAGCTTAATTAAAAAAGTTTTTCAAATTAATAATAGTTAAAAATATATTTAATTTCTAATTTATAAATATAGTATAAATAATAAATTTCATAGTAAAGAAAATAATGTCTATCAACACTCCTATTTTCAGTATTGCAAAAGAACTTAATGTCGAAAGTAATAGAATATTAATAGCTTGCAAGAAACTTGGAATAAACGCAAAAGGTGCAACAAAAAGATTAAACGAAGAAGAATTAAAAAAAATTAAAAGTTATTTTGAAACGGGCAAAAATGTGTCTGATGAAGTGATCAATTTAAATAAAGTTAAAACCAAAAGAAGTTCTAAAAAAACTACAGAAAAGGTTAAGATAAAATATTTTGCAAACAGACTTATTCGTAAATCTTAAATAAAAATAATGTTTTCTAATTACTTCAAGGAATAAGCCACAGAAGAAAAAAATAATAATTTATTATAAGTAAAAATACTTAAGATGAGCATAAATGAAATTTTAAAATCTCTTGAAAAATCATGGGAAAGAGATGTCATTCTATTAAATTTAAAAAAGGGGTTAGTAGCAGATGAGATAGTTAATGCATTTCTTGTAAAAAACGAAAGGAAAATTAAAGAACTAAATTCTTTATTAAGGCCAGAAGATATTGATTTATTAAATCAAGTAGAAAAACTCTCAACTTGCGAATCTAAATTAATAAATGAGATTAAAAATTTAAATCACTTAAAAAAAAATAAAAAACATAACATTCTGAATCAGAAAAATATTGTGCAATCTAATAGAGTTTCTTTTAACAAAATTAGTTCATTCATGATTAATTGGAGTAACAAATTTGTAGTTATTGCTTTACTAACAATTTCAGCAATAGCTTTATCAAAACAAGCGTGGGCATAATTAGCTAAATTAACTTCATTGTAATAAATGCAGTTTTGAGAACTAAACAAGAATATTTAATTAGACATAAAGATGGAAATCTTTATTGTGAACTTGCTGATATTTGGATTGATCCAAGCAAGCCAGTAAAAAAGGCATTAATAACTCATGCTCATTTTGATCACTTTACATTTGGCTGTGAAGAATACATTTCTACTAAGGAAACTGCGATACTTCTTAAAGAAAGAGTTGGACATAATATCAATATTAAGTCTTTTGAATATGGTGAAGAATTTAAGATAAATGGCATTAATATTTCTTTTCATCCATCCGGTCACATCCTTGGATCTAGTCAAATAAGATTTATTTTTGGTGAAGAAAAATGGCTAATTTCAGGTGACTTTAAGCTTCAAAAAGATCAGACTTGCAAACAATATGAAATAGTAAAAACTGATTATTTAATAAGCGAATGTACTTTTGGTTTGCCAATATTTAAGTGGGATGAATCAAATAAAATAGCAGATGATATTTCAAAATGGATAACTAATTCACCAGAAAAAACTTCTTTACTTTTCTGCTATTCACTTGGAAAAGCTCAGAGATTGTTAAACGAAATTAGTCAAACAAATTTTAAAGGCAATATTTATTCCCATGGAAGTATTCACAAAATGAACAATATTTATAGGGAACTTGGAATTGATATTAAAGATACTATAAAAATTGAAAATAAAAAAAAGATAGATGAACTTAAAGGAAGTCTAATATTATTACCTCCATCTTTAAGTAAGGGTTCCTATTTAAAAAATTTCAAAAATATTCAAACAGCTTTTGCGAGTGGATGGATGTCAATAAGAGCTCTAAGAAAAAGATCAGGATATGATAAAGGATTCGCAATCTCTGATCATGCGGATTGGGATGGAATTCTGGAAGTAGTAAAAAACTCTGAAGCAAAAAATGTATTTTTTCATCATGGAGATAGTGAAGCCTTAAGTAAATATTTAGTTGAAAAGGAATCAATAAATGTCCTTTTATTCGGTAAATAAATATGAGCTTAAAAAAGTTTTCAGGATTATTTGGCGATCTAGATTCAATTAATAGTACAAATAATAAAATTGAAGTTTTAAAGAATTATTTTATATCTAATGATCCAATAGATAATTCATGGGCAATATATTTACTAACTGGAAAAAGTAATAAGAGATTTATTAGTGGAAGATATTTAAAAAATCTTTTTGCTCAAATATATGAATATCCTCAATGGTTAATTGATACATGTTATTTAAAAGTTGGTGATTCTGCTGAGTTAATAACGTTATTACTT
>CACNJU010000044.1 GCA_902620895.1 uncultured Prochlorococcus sp. | reverse complement strand
TCTGTATGGTTCGTCATTCCAATTATTGAACATCCCCAACTCCTATATAAATTAGATTCTGCTCTAGTTGAGAAAGCGGGCCCTTCCATTGCTAGATAGGTACCCCCTCTATGCAATTGTCTACCGCCAGGAATATTTTTTTCTCCGATTTCACTTAATATGCGTGATAAATTTGTGCAGAAGGGATCTCCCATAGTTACGTGAGCAACAGCTCCCTCGTTAAAAAAGGTTGCAGGTCTATTTTTTGTCCGGTCTATAAATTGATCTGGAACTACTATATCAAGTGGTCTTATCTGTTCTTGTAATGAACCGACTGCTGATGGAGCAATAATCCATCTTACTCCTATTGATCTTAGAGCCCAAATATTAGCTTTGTAAGGAATTTCAGAAGGATTTAAAGTATGTGCTCTGCCATGTCTGGGTATGAATGCTATCTCTAGGTTTCCAAGTTTATATACTTTTATTGAATCAGAAGGTTTACCATAGGGAGTATTAATTTCAAGTTCTCTTAAGTACTCTATTTGATCCATTGAATAAAATCCACTTCCACCAACCACTCCTAATCTTGATTTTTCAATTGGTAATAAATGTTCTTTATTCATAGTGATGTAAATGACTTTTAATCATCTGGTACTAATTGGAGGAGGGCACTCAAATGTTTCTTTATTGAAGAAATGGTTGATGTTTCCGAAATTAATGCCAGAAATTCCTGTTTCAATTATATCTAGAGATTCTCATTTAGTTTATTCGGCGATGTTCCCATCGGTGATTTCAAAATCAATCACTCTGGAAGAGAGTTTAATTGATATAAAATCTTTAGCAAAAAATGCAAAAGTCTCTTTTATAGAAGAAGAAGTAAAGGATATTGATTTCAATTTAAAGAAAATTGTTTTAAGTAATAGACCTTCAGTTAATTATTCTAAGTTGGTGCTTAATTTTGGAAGTCAAACAATAATTCCAAAAGAATTTAAATCATTAGTTAAAAATCGAAATGCTTTTTCAATTAAACCTTTTTTAAAGGCTTATGACTCAATACTAAAAGAGGACATTTTTGATTCATTTAATGAACTTCCATTTGTAATTGTTGGAAGTGGCCTTGCTGCAATTGAAGTATCATATGCTTTGCGAAAAAGATGGGGAGATAGACCTTTAAAACTATTATGTGATTCAGGAAAAATTAATAATACAATTCTAAAAAGTTTACGAAATTCCAATATTGAATTAGTTGAAAAACTTAATTTTGATTATGGCAAGATTCTTTTATGTACTGGAAATACATCTCCGTTATGGGTACAAAAAAAATTATTAGATTCGGATTCTTATGGCAGAATAATTACAAATCAGAATTTACAGATAAAAAATTTCTCTGGAATCTTTGCTGTCGGTGATTGCGCAGTTGTAGGTGCAGCAAAAAGACCAGCATCGGGAGTTTTTGCAGTAAAAGTTGTAAATACATTAGTACAAAATCTAAAAAAAGATTTAGAAGGGAGATCATTAAAAAAGTGGTTTCCTCAAAAGATCGGATTGCAAATAGTAAATATATTTCCAAGCCATTATCCAAAGGCTTTTGCTATTTATCGCAATTTTGTTTTCGGTCCTTCTTTTATTTTTTGGATTTTAAAGCATAAAATTGATCTCAACTTTATTAAAAAGTTCAGATCAAAAAGGCTAATGATGAAGAGTAGTGAAAAAAATATTTCATTGAATGATTGCAGAGGATGTGCAGCTAAAATTCCTCAGTTAGTTTTGAATAAATCATTAATAAATTCTAATTTAAATTCTTTTGCATCATCACCTGAAGATTCAGTGGAGATATATCAAAATGGTCAAGATACTATATTGCAAAGTGTAGATGGATTTCCTGCTTTGGTAAGTGATCCTTGGCTTAATGCAAAAATTACTACTTTGCATGCTTGCTCAGATTTGTGGGCATGCGGAGCAAAACTTTCATCCGCGCAGGCTTTAATTTCATTACCAAAGATTGAGAGGGAATTTCAGAGTTACCTCTTTTCTCAATCACTTAAAGGTATTAAATCAACAGTTGAGAATCATGGGGGTGAATTACTTGGAGGCCATACTTTCGAGGCAAGAAGTTTAGTAAATAAACCTTATTCATTAGGAATGGATATTTCTTTAACAGTTCAAGGTATTTTAAAAAATGGAGCAAAACCATGGCTTAAATCTGGAATGAATATTGGAGATATTCTTATGATGTCTAGACCTCTGGGCGTTGGGATTTACTTTGCCGGTCAAATGCAAAATATTAATATGCTAGGTAGTTCTTCTGAAGTAATTAATAATTTAGTAAAGAGTCAGCAATATTTGATTGATGAAATTTATCTTTTTCAAAATCAATTTAAAGAATCATTAGTCAATGCTGCGACTGACATTACTGGATATGGATTTGTTGGACATCTTAAAGAAATGGTTGAATCATCTAATTTATATAGGCAAAGCAATAATCTTGAGCCACTAAAAGTTTTATTAGATTTATTTGCATTTAAAGCTTATCCTGGAGTATTTGATTTAATAAGAAAAGACGTTAAAAGTACTTTCTTTGAATCTAATAAAGAAATTTTTGAGAAAATTTATAAAGTAAATAAGCAAAAAAGAATAATTAATTTTTTAAACGAAAATTCATTAGATCAAG
>CACNJU010000043.1 GCA_902620895.1 uncultured Prochlorococcus sp. | reverse complement strand
TTTTCCCTCCATCAAAAAAATTTGCAGAAAACTCAAATATTTGTTCTCAAGAAGAATTACTAAGTCTAAAAAAACGAGCAGCAGATAATCCTATCCAATTTTGGCAATCTTTTGCAAAATCTGAATTAGATTGGTTTGAGCCATTTAAAACTGTATTAGATAGCGAAAATGCTCCCTTTTTTAAATGGTTCAAAGAAGGGAAACTCAATATCACATATAATTGCTTAGATAGACACATTAAGAGAGGGCTTGGAGGAAAAACTGCACTTATATGGGAAGGTGAACCTGGAGACAGCAAAAAATATACCTATGAAGAACTTTTAAAAGAAGTATGCAAAGCTGCTAATGCATTAAAAGCAATTGGAGTAAAAAAAGGAGATTTGGTATGTATTTATATGCCAATGATTCCTGAGGCAATGTTTGCGATGCTAGCTTGTGCAAGAATTGGTGCGCCTCATTCAGTTGTCTTCGGGGGATTTTCTTCAGAAGCTTTAAAAGATAGATTAATTGATGGCAACGCTAGATTTGTTGTTACTGCAGATGGTGGCTTTAGAAAAGATAAGGTAATAGATCTTAAGCAAGCAGTCGATGCAGCAATTGAAAATGGGGCAGATAAAGTTGTAGAAAAAGTAGTTGTTGTTCAAAGAACTAAAAAAAATATTTCTATGGTTGATGATAGAGATTTTTGGTGGCACGAATTATTAAATGATCAAAAAGATCAGTGTGAACCAGAAATAATGAACAGCGAAGATAGACTTTTTATTCTTTACACTTCAGGATCTACGGGAAAACCAAAAGGTGTAGTTCACACTACAGGTGGTTACAATCTTTGGTCCCATTTGACATTTAAATGGATTTTTGACTTAAAAGATAACGATATTTACTGGTGTACTGCTGACGTTGGTTGGATTACAGGTCATAGTTACATAGTTTATGGGCCTTTATCTAATGGTGCTACAACCTTAATGTATGAGGGAGTGCCAAGACCCTCCAATTTAGGGGCTTTTTGGGAAATTGTTCAAAAATATAAGGTTTCTATTTTTTATACTGCACCAACTGCAATAAGAGCATTTATGAAGTTTGGTCGTGAAATACCTGATAAATATAATCTGGAGAGTCTTAGACTTTTGGGCACAGTTGGAGAACCAATTAATCCTGAAGCATGGATGTGGTACAAGGATGTTATTGGTAAAGATAAATGCCCTATCGTTGATACTTGGTGGCAAACTGAGACTGGTGGTGTAATGATAAGTCCCTTGCCTGGAGTAGTGGCTACAAAGCCAGGTTCAGCTACTTTTCCTCTGCCA
The DNA here is from genome assembly GCA_902620895.1 of uncultured Prochlorococcus sp. GTDB lineage: Bacteria > Cyanobacteriota > Cyanobacteriia > PCC-6307 > Cyanobiaceae > Prochlorococcus_A. The sequence continues at coordinate 1,465 of CACNJU010000043.1, read as the reverse complement.
GGAATCGAAATTGAAATTGTCGATAAGAATGGAGATAAGGTTAAGGAGAATGAGGGTGGCTATTTAATTATTAAGAAACCTTGGCCAGGAATGATGAGAACAATTCACGGAAACTCAGAGAGATATTTGGAGAGTTATTGGGAATATATTTCCTTTAAAGGAGAAAAAAATGTTTATTTTGCTGGAGATGGGGCACGCAAAGATGAAGATGGATATATATGGATTATGGGAAGAGTCGATGATGTAATAAGTGTTTCAGGACATCGGTTAGGAACAATGGAAATAGAATCTGCTTTGGTGAGTCATAAATCAGTTGCAGAGTCTGCAGTCGTTGGCAAAAAAGATGATTTAAAAGGTGAAGTTATAGTTGCTTTTGTATCTTTAGAGAAAGATGTAAATAGTTCTTCAGAATTAGTTGAGGAATTAAAAAAACATGTTGTAAGTGAAATTGGAATTATTGCTAAACCAGAAAAAATTATAATTTCTGACTCTCTTCCAAAAACACGTAGCGGAAAAATTATGAGAAGAATTTTAAGATCTTTGGCTGCTGGAGAAGAAATTAGCGGTGATATAAGTACTCTTGAAGATAGTTCTGTTTTGGAAAAGTTAAAAGAAAAATCCTAATCGGATTTATCAATTAAATTAGAAATTTTTATTATAGTATTTCTTTTGAATTCATCATCGGCCCAGTCTCCCAAAAAATTTTCTCTTAGTCCTGCGCTTGCAATTATAGTGTGTGTACCTTTTAACATTACCCCCTTAGAATTATCTTCTTTTCTTGCTTTCAGACAAGAAAATAATTTATCTGTTTGATCTAATTCGTCTGAGTTGAATTTTATTAGGAAGTTATTTTTTTGGCTATATGTTTTTTCAATTAATCGCAAAGTTCTTTCGGGACTTGGGCTAAATTCACTGTTGAATTCTAATTTTTGAGAAATTTGTTTCAATAATGGAATTGATTTGTTAGCACTAAAATTATTAAAACTAATAGAGATGAATTTTTCGCAATTTCTTCCGCCATCAGGGGAAATTAGATGAAGTTTGCAGCCTAGGCTATGACCAATTCTTATTGAGGGAATTGATGCCCCTATTCTCTTGGATAAAGATATTCTGCAATTCTTAAAATCTTTCCATGCTTTGATAGCAAGTTGTTGGTGATCAAATTGTGGTGTGTATTTATATGCATGTACTGCATAATTTTTATTAATTAAACTCTCTATAAATCTTCTATAAGTTAAATCTGGCTTAGAAGCTAAATAACTTCCACCAATAAATTCAACAATTTTTTTTGGATTTGAAGGCCAATAACAGAAATTGTTAAATTGAAATTTTGTAAAAGTCATCTTTCATAAACTAAAAATGTTTCAAAAAATATTTTCTGCCTATTTTTAAATTTATATTAATTTAAAAGAAATATTTATTAAATGCGTCAAGATAAATGAAAGTATTTTGAGTTAATTGGAAC
>CACNJU010000042.1 GCA_902620895.1 uncultured Prochlorococcus sp. | reverse complement strand
TACTCTCATTACAAGTATTGGATGAAAAATATAATTCTAAGCTCAGAAGTAATAATTTGTTCCGTAAATATCTTTAATAATAAGATTTATATTTAATGTCAAAAGAAAATATGCCAGATGTTCTTGTTTTGGGTGCAGGGCCTGCAGGTATGGCTATTGCCTCAGCTTTAGGGAAGGAAAAATTAGAGGTTGAAGTGCTTTCTCCAAATGGACCAGATGAACCTTGGCCAAATACATATGGCATTTGGGGGAAAGAAGTTGATCAACTTGGTCTTCAGGATTTACTTGAATATAGATGGAAGAATACTGTAAGTTTTTTTGGGCATGGCGCTTTAGAAGAGCAGGACGACGAGAATAAAGCCACGGAACATTCACTAGATTATGGACTATTTGATAAGAAGAAACTCCACAATTATTGGTTTAACGAATGCAATAAGTCTTTTATTAAATGGCATCAAGGCTTTGCAAACAAAATACATTTTGAAAAATACAAAAGTACAGTAACTACAAAAGATGGCAAAACTTACTCTGCAAGATTAGTAGTAGATGCAACAGGGTATGATCCTGTTTTTCTTAAATTAAAATCCTGTGGTCCCTTAGCAGTCCAAACTTGTTATGGGATAGTAGGTAATTTTAGTAAACCTCCACTTAAGAAAGGGCAGTTTGTATTAATGGACTATAGAAATGATCATCTTAATGATGAGCAAAAAAAAGAACCTCCAACTTTTCTTTATGCCATGGATATGGGGGATGGTAAATATTTTCTTGAAGAGACATCTCTTGGTTTGGTAAATCCTCTAACAATGGAAAATTTAAAAGAGAGACTAGAGAAGAGGCTTTCTTATCGAAATATATCAATCACAAGCATGCAGCACGAAGAGCTTGGCTTATTTCTTCCAATGAATATGCCAATCCCAGATTTCAAACAACAAATACTTGGATATGGTGGTGCTGCATCAATGGTACATCCCGCATCTGGATATTTAATTGGTAATGTTTTAAGGAGAGCTCCACTTGTCGCAAAGGCAGTCTCAGAAGCAATTAAAAACAAAAATCTAAGTACCTATCATATTGCTAGAAAAGGTTGGGAAACTTTATGGTCAAAAGAATTAATTAGGAAGAAATCACTTTACCAATTTGGATTAGAAAAACTCATGAGGTTTGATGAGAAACTATTGAGAGAATTTTTTGGCAGTTTTTTCCAACTACCTAAAAATCAATGGTATGGATTTCTAACTGATACTCTTTCTTTAAAAGAAATTGTATATGCTATGTGCGTATTGTTTATAAAAGCTCCATGGAGTGTAAAGAAAGGTCTTATGATTATGCATGGAAGAGAATTTAAAATGTTACTTAGGATAATATTTCCAAACATATAGTTAAAAAATGAGAACCATATTAATAAGTGGAGCCAGTAGAGGTATTGGACTAAAAATTGCTCATAAAGAATTAAAAGAAGGCAATAGAATTAGTGTTGGCATAAGAGATTTAAAATCATTAAAAGGAAGCGCTATTGATCCAAAAAAATGGCCAGAAGGGAAAATTATAATCAACCACTATGATGCTTTAAAAAAAAATACAGCCGAAAATTGGATAAAGAATACCGTAGATGAATTTGGAGGATTTGATTCCGTAATAAATTGTTCTGGAGTATTATCAAAAGTTCCTTTCTTATACAAAGATAGTGATGAAGAGGAAATTTTAAATACATTAAATATCAATTTTTTGGCAATTTGGCATTTATGTAGGCTTTCTTGGGATCATTTATGTACCTCTGGGAGAGGAAGAATTATTGTTTTAGTTTCAATGAGTGGGAAAAGATCCAAAGGTGATTTAGCCGCTTATTCTTCTTCAAAGTTTGCTTTGATGGGATTATGCCAAACTATGAAAAATAAAGGTTGGGATAAAAATATAAGGATTTCTGCAATTTGTCCAAGCTGGGTTAATACAAAAATGGCCCAAAATATCTCTTCATTAGACAAATCAAGCATGACACAACCTGAAGATATTGCTGAAATATGCTCAACTGTTCTTAAGTTACCTACCCAATCAGTTCCCTTTGAAATCGCCTTAAATTGTAACTATGAAATTTAACCTAAATTAAAAATTAAGTAAGCCATTGAAAGCATTGCAATTGCAATAAATAAACCTTTTATTCGATTAGTTAACAATGAAAAAAGAGATAAATCTTCAGAAAAGTATCCGCCAAAACTACCCGTAATAAATAATATAACCATTGGCAGAGATGCCATTCCGAAAGAATAAGATATAGATCTTACAAATCCAAAATTTAAATAATTAAAAATAAAAGAACCTAATGAAAACATTAAAAAAGATACAAATAGAGTTATAGAAACTTCAGCATCTAAAGTGTGAGGTAAGCTACCCTTTAATTCAAATTGCTTTTTACATTCTCTAATTTGTCTTTTAGAAAGCTTTAAATAACCAGTTTCAGGAATTCTTTGCGACTTATATTTTCTAAGTAATCTTGCTTCAAGAGTTTCTGGCTCCTTAGTCATAATTGATGTTAATAATTCATCTGGCTTTAATTTTTTAATTTTCTTTTCAAGATTATCGGTTTTCCCAATCCTATAAAGGTCTCCTACTCTAATAAGGTAAACATATCCCGACATTTGCGTTGTAAAATTAATACAGTTCCTACTTTGATAATACTAAAAGATTTAGAGAAATTAAAAGTTTTTACAATATGAAAAACGATATTTTATATTCATTTCGAAGATGTCCATATGCAATTCGTGCAAGATGGGCCTTGTTAATTTGCGAAATTAAAGTAGAGATAAGAGAAATTGATTTAAAAAATAAACCTCTAGATTTTTTAAATAATTCAAAGACGAAAACGGTTCCAATTCTTATAAAAAAAAATAGTGAAGTTATTGAAGAAAGTCTTGAAATCATACTGTGGGCTCTCTCAGAGTCGAAAAAGGAAAACATCAAATTAATTTATTTTCCTGAGAACAAAAAGGAAGATATTTTTAAAATAATTAATGAAAACGATAACGAAT
>CACNJU010000041.1 GCA_902620895.1 uncultured Prochlorococcus sp. | reverse complement strand
GAAGGTTTCTTTACTGAATTTGTAAGAATATTCACCCAATTAGCTTATATAAAATTAATTGAATTAAAAAAAAGTCTTTCTATTTTCAACTTCAATGATCTTATAAAGACTGTTGAAAATTCATTTCTAGATTCGGAGATTGGTAATAGTAATACTCTATCTAAAATTCAAAAAAGATTTAAATGTGTCTTAGTTGATGAGTTCCAAGATACAGATATTACTCAGTGGAATTTAATAAAAAAGTTCTTTAATACAAAAAATCATTTTTTACTTTGCGTGGGTGATCCAAAACAGGCGATTTACAAATTTAGAGGAGGAGATATTGAAACTTACTTAGATGCAAGATCTAATGCAATCGAAGTTTTAACTCTTACAGATAACTATAGATCCTCAAAAAAGTTAATCGATGTTCTTAATAAACTTTATAAGAATGGACTTAAACAATCACAACTAAACTATAGTAAATTAACCTCAAGAATTAATGAAAATATTAATCCTGAATTTAAATTTAAGGATGTATTTGAAATTGTAGAATTTTCAAAAAAAGAGACTGATATAGAGGATCTTGTAACTCATTACATAGTTAACTTTATTTTAAATAATAAAGAAATTGATATTAATAAAATTGCGATTCTTACATTAAATAATTCGCAATGCTTAGATTTTAAAAAAAAATTAAATCATTTTAACCTACCATGCAAAATTCAAAATAAACAAAATATTTTTGATACAGAAGCAAGTTCTTTACTATTTTTATTCATTGAATGTTTATTAAATCCGAGGTCTTTAAAAAATATAACTTTGCTTGCTACTTCAAAGTTTATAGAAATAAAATTAGAAGATTTACTTGATCATGGAATTAGTAATAATTTAGAAATTTTAATTAATAAATGCATTACTTGGTCAAAAGAACTAAGAGAAAAAGGTTTTTTAAACATTGTTAATGAACTACTTGTAAATTACAAGGCATCATCCATTATTAAAGATTCAGATTTAAATTCAAATTTATTTCAACTTTCAGAAATTGTTGAAATAGAATTAATAAATAATGATTTTGATCTCAATATAGTCTTTAACTGGTATAAAAATCAATTAGATCATATTTTAAGAATTTCTACTGGAGAAGATTTTTTGACGAAAGATTATAATCTTCAAAATGGAATAAATCTTTCTACCATTCATAGTAGTAAGGGCCTCGAATTTGAAATAGTCCTATGTCCATATCTCTCAATTATTTCAAATAATTCAAATAAAATTAAAGGCCCTCTTTGGAAATCAAATATTGATAGAAATATATACGTCAATATTTCAAATAATTACGCAAAGGTTGAAAAATTTAAATTAATAGAAGAAGAAGATTTATTTAAAGAGAGTGAAAGGTTAATTTATGTAGCACTTACAAGGAGCAAATATAAACTTATTGTTTTTAATGATTTAGAGGATACAAATAATATTTTAAATAATGATTTATTTAATAATTTGGAAAATATAAATATTTATAAGTCTACGTTTGAAGTCAGGATAGAAAAAGAGAAAATAAAAGAAATTTTTTCTAAGTTCCAAACCAACCGATTGAATAATAATCTTTGGAAAATCGATAACATTAATAAGAAAATATCTAGTGTATTTAATTCTGATCAATTTATTTCTTATTCAAGTTATTCTTCTTGGATAAGTAAAGATAAAAATATTGATGCAGTCATTAATCAATATAAGGATTATGAAGATAATATATCAATTATAAAAGATTCTAATTTTAAGAATTCAAAGAATTATCCTAATTATTTTTCTTATCCAAATCCCTTAAGTGAATTTCCAAAGGGAACTATTGCTGGGACTTGCCTGCACAAAATAATAGAAAGATTTGAATTTAGAAACGATAATAATCAAGAATTAATTGATTTGATTATTGAGGAATTGAACTTTCATCAAATCGATACTTCTTTGGCTTTTAAAGTAAAAGATGCGATTTTAAGAATCATAAATATATCTTTAGGAAGAGAATTACAAAATAAGAAACTAGTTGATATTCCAAATGAATACTTAATTAAGGAACTCAAATATGATTTAACCCTATCTTATGAAGGTAGAAATATTAATTCTAATGATATATCAAATTGCTTTTTTTTAGATCAGGATTATGAATTTGGTGAAGAATATGCAAATAAAATAAATGATCTTCAAATTATGAATAAAGGCTTTCATTCAGGATGTATTGATTGTGTTTTTCCTGTTGGAAATAAATTAGAAGATAGTAAATGGTGGGTAATTGATTGGAAAAGTAATTTTATTTCTGGTAGTGATAATAGTGATTGTTTACCAAGAAACTATAACTATGCAAATATGAGAAATGAAATGATTAAACATCATTATCCATTGCAATCTCACCTTTATTTATTAGCATTGCATAGATTATTAAAGTGGCGACTTAAAAATTATCAACCACATAAACATCTAGGAGGATATATTTATTTGTTTTTAAAGGGATTGCCAGATTTTGAATTATTTGAAAAATCAAATTATGAAGATATATCTCCAGGTATTTTTATTAGCAAAGCACCTTTAAAAAGAATTAATTATTTAGATAACCTTTTTTAGAATGACTAAAACTACTACAGATATTGAAAAGTATCAATACGATCATATATTTCATTTAATCTTAGGTATTTTCAAATTTAATGAAAAAAAATATGGAAATTTCGTGAAAGATGTAATAGAAATTTTATTAGAGTTTGAAAAAAATGGTGAAACTATTATTGATGTTGATAATATTTTAATTATCTTTGGATTATTAGAAGATGGCTGGCCCAATAAACATATAGATGTTCTAAAAAATATCGGTTTGATTGGTTCACTTGATTCTCCATTCGTATTAGTAAATAGAAAATTATCTTTATCAAAATGGTCAAAAAAGATAGAAAGAGTTATTAATTTATTTTTAAAAAAAATAGATACCGATAATTTAATGAACTCAATAATTTATAAAGATGATAATAAAATTGATCAAATTAAAAATATATTTAAATATTCAAACTTAGTTTTCCTTCAAGGAGGACCAGGTACGGGTAAAACCACTTTAATTATAAAGTTAATACTAGAACTTCTTCAAATTGATAACTTTTTAAATATTGGTTTATCTGCTCCAACGGGTAAAGCTACAGCTCGTTTAAAAGAAGCTCTTAATGATAAAAAAAATATTACCTCTAGCAAATTTTTAGACCAATTAGAATTTCAAACATTACATAGATGGATTTTAAATTCTCAAAATAAAACTCTTAAGTTGAAATTTAAACTAAAAGAGCTTGATATTTTCATAATTGATGAAATGTCAATGGTCAATATCGATTTGATTGAATCAGTTTTAAATTTGTTAGCAAAGGACTGTAAAATTATTTTGGTTGGAGATAAAAATCAATTGTCTCCAGTAAATAACTGTTCTATATGGA
>CACNJU010000040.1 GCA_902620895.1 uncultured Prochlorococcus sp. | reverse complement strand
ATAATCTGGGAAGCCCATATCTTTAATAATTTTTAATTCGGAAGATAGTCTTTTTTTATAGTTATCATCAACTTCTGTAAGATCATTTTTTTTAAGTCTTTTTAAAAGGCCTTTATTAGATAATTGTGTAAGGAAAGAAAATGAATCTGTATCTTCGTTAAGAGGGAATTTTGGCATTCTATAATTACCAAACAAATCAAATTCTTCAACTTTCTGAGAAATTTCTACTGTATTGTTAACTGCCTCAATAATTGATTCATCATCAATATGATCTTTAAAAAGTTCAAGCATTTCACTTTCACTCTTAATATATTCTGTACCGGTATATCTCAATCTTTTTTCATCACTTATTAGTTTTCCTGTTAATACACAAAGCAAAGCATCATGTGCTTCAACATCCATACTTGATAAGTAGTGTGCATCGTTGGTCGCGATGACTTTTATTTGATGCTTCTTCCCAATTTTTATTAATTCAACGTTAACAATTCTATCCTCAATAGAGCCGTGATCTTGTATTTCTAGATAAAAGTCATCTGCAAATAGTTTTTTATACCAAATAGCTATATCTTCTGCCACGTCTAATCTACCTTTTAAAATAGCCTGAGGTATTTCTCCTCCAAGACAAGCTGTAGAAACTATCAAGCCATCACTATATTTGCTTAAAAGAGATTTATCAATACATGGTCTAGAAAAAATGCCTCGACCTCGCATCCCATTTAGGTGACTAATAGTTGTTAACTTCACTAGATTCTTATATCCAGTGTAATTTTTTGCTAACACTACCAAATGATATCTTTTTTCTTTTTTTGGTTGAGGATCATCAATAGAACCATTAATCACATACATTTCATTACCAATAATTGGTTTTATACCTTTCTCTTTACACTTCTTTACCAAATCAAGAACACCATACATAACTCCATGATCAGTAAGTGCTATCGATTCCATTCCAAGATCACAAGCTCTATCAACAATTTTTGAAATTTGACTGGCACCATCAAGCAAGCTGTAGTCACTATGATTATGAAGCGGAACGAAAGCCATATTCAAATAATTTATATATATAAGATAGAGAAAATTTCTAAAAGATCTATACTTTGTGATTACAAATTAATTATTAATACAAATTTAAAATAAAGGTCTTTTCTTAATTACTTGAGCATCAATTTCAAAGATATTTGCGGCATTCAATATTCTATCTTCTTCTAATACATTGCCTATTAATTGCATTCCTATAGGTAATCCTTTGTTATCAAAACCACAAGGGATACTGATTGCTGGGAGGCCTGCTAAATTAGCAGGAACAGTTAAAAGATCAGACAAATACATTGAAAGTGGATCATTGACAAAATCTCCCTTTAAAAAAGCAGTGGTTGGGCAAGTAGGAGTTAATAAAATATCTACTTTCTTAAAAGCATAATCAAAATCTTTTCTTATAAGTGTCCTAACTTTTTGTGCCTTCTTGTAGTAAGCATCACTGTATCCAGCTGACAAAGCATAAGTACCTATCAAAATTCTTCTTTGTACCTCATCTCCAAAACCTTCAGCTCTACTTTTTGAAGTCATGTCTATAAGATTTGAACCTTCATTCGATCTGTAGCCATATTTAACTCCATCATATCTAGCTAAATTTGCGGATGCTTCAGATGGTGCAATGACATAATATGTCGCGATTCCATCGTTAAATCTAGGACATTCAACTTCGATAATTTCAGCTCCTAAAGCTTGGAATCTATCAACTCCAGAAAGAACAGATTCCTTAACCTCTGGATTAAGCCCTGGGTGTTCAAAACATTCTTTAATGATTCCAATTTTTAAACCCTTTATAGATTTATTTAAGTCAGCCAAATAATTTGGTACTGGCTTGTCGAGACATGTTGAGTCAAAGGGGTCTTTACCAGATATTGAATAAAGAATTTCAGCCGCATCTGAGACGGTATTAGTAATTGGGCCAATTTGATCAAGAGAGCTGGCAAATGCTACAAGTCCCCATCTGCTAACTCTGCCATAAGTAGGTTTAAGACCTACGACCCCACAAAAAGAAGCTGGTTGCCTTATTGATCCTCCTGTATCAGAACCTATAGCCGCTGCACAAAATCCAGCGGCAACAGAAGCAGCACTTCCGCCTGAACTACCTCCTGGGACTCTATTAATATCCCAAGGATTTGAAGTGACTCCAAATACAGAAGTTTCCGTTGAACTACCCATTGCAAATTCGTCTAAATTTGTTTTTCCTAAACAAATTCCCCCTGAGGACCATAATTTACTCGAAGCGGTGGATTCATAAGGCGCAACAAAGCTTTTAAGCATTTTACTTGCACAAGTTGTTACAACTCCTTTGGTGCAAATATTATCCTTTATTGCTATTGGGATTCCCGCGAGAGGAGGCAGTTTTTCTTTATTTTGAATTAATTTATCAATGTTCTCTGCTTGCTCAATAGCATTATTTTTTGTAGTGCAAATATATGAGTTAATTTCAGGATCTTTGTGATCGATTTTTGCAAAAATATCATTAACTAATTCCTTAACAGAAACATTATTACTAGTAATTTCTTTTCTTAAAGAATTAAAATTCATATCTTATTTATTTCTTAAAATCAAAGTTATCAAACAGTTAATGGTTCTTCTTTTTTGCAACGAACCAAACTGTGTTTTATATTTTTAGACCCTTCTTCAGAAAGATCTTTAATAAAAGAAGACATATTTTCTTTTAAACTACGTTTAGTAATAAATGGACCGAACCAGTAGGTACTACTAGGTTGATCTGTCTCAATTTTAGCCCACCAAGCTAAACCGAGTTTGTTTCCAAAATTTCTAATCAATTTTTTTGGCCTGTATGACCATCAATTCTTGTTAAATTCTATACAATTTTGTAGTGAAAATTCAATAAATTTTTATTAATCACATAAATGTATTGAAACAACAACATTTTAATGGTCTTTAAAACAGGGATTTTAAGCAATAAAAATTATTTACTTGTCAAATGGAATAGGGATATGGCGGCAGCCACTGAGGCATTTAAGCTTGAAGTTTTACCTTTAAGAGGAATACTTAATATAAAATCGCATTTTTTTTGAGTAAGCAAAGAAATGCCTTTATCTTCCGAGCCAACTACAACTACCAAAGGTGCCTTTTCTTGAAAATTTGAGATAGATATTTGACCTTCTCCAGATAAACCAACAACAAGAAAACCATTTTTCTTAAGTTCCTCAAGTGCTCTATTTAAGTTAACAACTCTACTTACATAAAGGTGTTCTAAGGCTCCCGCAGCTACCTTGGCGACTGTTCCAGTCAATCCCGCAGACCTTCTCTGAGGAATAATTACACCCTTGCAATCAAATGCTTCAGCTGATCTTATAATCGCACCAACATTATGAGGATCAGTTATGCCGTCAAATGCGACTATTATTGGGTTTGGACAATTGTGTTTAGAAAAATTGATTAATTTTTCTAGGGATATTGTTTTAGAGCATGCTAACTGCAATGCGACACCTTGATGAGAAGCACCATATGTCAATTGTGAAAGCCTGTTCCAAGAAACTTCTTCTATAAGAACACCTTTTGATTTAAGTTCCTTAAGCAAAATATAAAATTTGTCTGAAGT
>CACNJU010000039.1 GCA_902620895.1 uncultured Prochlorococcus sp. | reverse complement strand
CAGAATGAGATAGATGCAGTTGTTGATTGCTTAAATGAATCAACCCAAATGGGAAAAAATTCAAGGTTATTTGAAAATAAGATTGCAAAAATATTTGAAAAAGAATATTGTTTATATGTCAACTCAGGTTCTTCAGCCTTATACCTTGGAATAGAAGCTTATAATTTCGAACCTGGCTCAGAAGTAATAACACCAGCTTTAACATTTTCTACAACTATAGGTTGCCTAATTAAGAATAAATTAGTCCCTGTTTTCACTGATGTAGAACTTTTAACATATTGTATTGATGTTAATCAAATAGAAGAATTAATTACAGATAAGACTGTGGCAATTTTGGCTCCAAATTTATTGGGTAATTTATGTGACTGGGAAAAAATTAGAATAATTGCAAATAAATATAATTTAAAAGTAATTGAAGATTCTGCAGATACCTTAGGAGCTACTTTTAAAAATATACCAAGTGGAAAGTTTTCTGATATGTCGATAACAAGTTTTTATGGGTCTCACATAATTAATTGTGCTGGAAATGGCGGAGCTCTTACCTTAAATGATACTGAAGTTTTTAAAAAAGCTAAGTTACTTAGATCTTGGGGTAGAAGTTCATCATTATTTGATGAGCAGAGTGAGGCAATAGAAAATAGATTTAATATTAATCTTGATGGAATTGAATATGATGCAAAATTTGTATTTGAGGAGATTGGTTATAATTTAGAAGGAAATGAAGTTGGTGCCGCTTTTGGTTTGGCACAACTAAGAAATTTGAAAAATAATATTCTCAAAAGACAAGAAAACTTTTTGTTACAGTGCGATTTCTTTAAAAAATATAATGACTATTTCGATATTCCTAAGGTTCTGCCAGGTGTTTCTACCGCATGGTTAGCATTCCCACTTTTATTAAAAGAAAATATATCTTTTAATAGAAAGCAGTTTCAAATTTATTTAGAAGAAAAAGATATTCAAACAAGGGTAGTATTTACTGGGAATATTTTAAGACAGCCAATGTGTCGAAATATAGAAAAAGTAGTAACTAATAGAGGTCTTTCAAACTCTGATTTGATTATGAAAAATGGAGTTTTATTGCCATTACATCACGGAATGACAGAAAATATGTTTAAAAGACTCCATTACACAATTGATCAGTTTATAAGTGAATTTGGTTAGGAAATAATTATAGTTATTTGGATTAAGAATAAATTACTTAAAGACCATCCCCAATACGCCATAAATTCAATCCAGCCTTTCTTACTTCTGAAGGATTGGTTATTGATCTAGTATCGAAAACCCAAGAAGGTTTTCTCATTTGTCCGAAAACCTTTTCCCACTTTATATTTTTATACTCATCCCATTCTGTTAAAAGAATAACAGCATCAGCATCTTTAAAACAGTCTTCTAAATTGTTTTCTTTCTGCCATTTGCCCTCTAGATCAAATGAAATATTCTTCCCGCCGGTCAATGGTTTTGTGGATTCAATCTTAAGATCAAAATTTATTTGATCACTTGATACCTTAGGATCATGAATGACCAGAGATGCACCCTCCTCCAAAAGATCTTTGGATATATTTTTAGCAGGAGATTCCCTAGTATCATTAGTGTTCGCCTTGAATGCAAAACCTAATATAACAATTTTTTTATTCGATAATGTTCCAAAAAGTTTTCTTACAATTAACTTTGAAATTCTATGCTGTTGCCAATCATTTAATCTCACAACACTCTCCCAAAATGAAGCAACTTCAGGTAATCCAAAAAATTCAGATAAATAAACAATATTCAGGATATCTTTTTTAAAACAACTTCCACCAAATCCAGGCCCGGAATTTAAAAACTTGGACCCAATTCTGCTATCAGAACCAATTGCTTTAGAGACTTCCCTTATATCAGCTCCAGTTTCTTCGCAAATGGCACTTATTGAATTAATTGAACTAATTCTTTGAGCTAGAAAAGCATTAGAGGTTAATTTAGCTAATTCACTACTCCAGAGATTTGTTCTCAATATTTTCTCATCAGGCACCCATTTTTGATAAATTTGAGCTAGACAATCAATTGCATTAGGATTTTCGCCTCCAATAAGAACTCTATCTGGAGAGATTAAATCATTAATAGCAGATCCCTCTGCAAGAAATTCTGGGTTTGATAAGACATCAAAAGTCTTCTTTAGATTAGAATTTTTTGTAGAAATTTCAGATTCATTTAAAATTTCTTTTATAACTCCAGCAGTTCTAACAGGAAGGGTACTTTTTTCTACTACTATTGTGTGATTTGATGCGTAAAGAGCTACTTGTCTTGCGCACGCTTCCACCCATTTTAAATCGCTTGCTTTACCAGCTCCAAATCCTTTTTTTTTGGTAGGTGTATTCACGGATATAAAAATCATATCTGCGTTGTTTATTTTTTCTTTAATGGATGTCGAAAATTTTAAATTTTTATCTCTACATCTTTGGATTATTTCTTTAAGACCTGGTTCATAAATTGGTAATTCTTCTAAATTACTGCTGTTCCATTTTTGAATTCTTTTTAAATCTATATCAACTACATCTACATTAATATTTTGACATTTGTCAGCAATGACTGCCATTGTTGGCCCACCAACATATCCAGCACCAATACAGCATATATTTTTTATTTGCATTAATGTAATTAGTAAATATTAAAAGAGTAACATATATAAAATCTACTCTTTTTATATCATTTCTTTAAAGTACTTTATTGTTTTTTCAAGACCTGTTTCAAGGTCTGTTTTTGGATCCCAATTTAATTTTGTTTTGGCTTTTTCAATAAACGGTTTTCTTTGTAAAGGGTCATCTTCAGGAAGAGGTAAGTGAGTTAATTTAGATTTCGAACTTAATTTATTGATTACGATATCTGCTAATTCTTTGATAGTGAATTCCTTGGGATTCCCAATATTTATAGGTCCGCTTTCAGTTGAATTCATAAGAGATATGAGACCATTGATTAAATCATCTACATAGCAGAAAGATCTAGTTTGAGATCCATCTCCATATATAGTAATAGGGCTATTGGACAATCCTTGCACGATAAAATTGCTTACAACTCTGCCATCATCTGGAACCATTCTTGGACCATAGGTGTTGAAAATTCTAGCTACTCTAATTTCTGTATTGTGCATCCTTTGGTAATCAAAACATAATGATTCAGCTATTCTTTTACCCTCGTCATAACAGCTTCTAATACCTATAGGATTAACAGAACCTTTGTATTCTTCGTGTTGGGGATGTATCTCAGGGTCTCCGTATACTTCACTTGTACTTGCTAATAATATTCTTGCTCCAACTCTTCTAGCTAGTCCAAGCATATTATATGTACCTAAGAAACTAGTTTTTGCAGTCTTAATTGGATTACTTTGATAATGTATTGGTGATGCAGGACAAGCAAGATGCCAGATCCTATCAATTTCTAGTTGGATAGGATTAGTTACGTCATGCCTTATTAATTCAAAATTTTTATTACCTATCCAATGCCTTATGTTAGATTTCTTTCCAGTAAAATAATTATCGAGACAAATAACTTCTTCATCTTTCTTCATTAGACGATCTATTAAATGTGAACCTAGGAAACCTGCCCCTCCTGTTACTAAATTTCTCAAGAAATTAAA
>CACNJU010000038.1 GCA_902620895.1 uncultured Prochlorococcus sp. | reverse complement strand
AATTAAAGATATCAAATCTAATTCAATTCATTGGATTAATAAAGGGTTAGAGGATCTAAATATTGAAGATTTTAAAGATATTCAGACTATTATTCATTTAGCTGCTATTGGAGTAAGCCCTCAAAAAGCATCAAAAAAAGATCTTGATTTTTTTAACGTTTATCAGAGTTTAAGAATAATGCAACTTGCAAAAAAAGCTGGCGTAAAACGAGTTATTGCTGCTGGCACATGTTTAGAGTATGGTAAAGAATCTGATAATTGGGACTATATTCCTCCATATGCGCAGCTGAAACCCCTATGCCCATACTCAATAAGTAAGGCAAAATTTTTTAAATTATTAAATCAATTTTCAATAGATAATAATATTGAAATGTTTTATGGGAGAATTTTCTCTGCATATGGTGAAGGCCAATATCAGCAAAATTTTTGGCCTTCCTTAATAAGGGCGGCTAATTCTGGCAAAGATTTTAAAATGACTCGTGCAGAAGAAATAAGAGATTTCATTCACGTCGAAGAGGTCGCTAAATACTTAGTTAATGCGATTTTCAGAGATGATATTAAAAGAGGAGAGCCTCTAGTTTTGAATATTGGATCAGGTTGTCCAATCAAATTGAAAGATTTTGCTCAAAATGAATGGAACAAATTAAAAGCAGAAGGTAAAATCATATTTGGAGCGCTAAAAAATAGAAATTATACAATTAAGAGAATGGTTGCTAATATAGATGGCTTAAATAATATCTATAAGCTAAATACATGAAGATACTTATTACAGGTGGGTGTGGATTTTTAGGAACAAATTTAGCAGCTAAATTTATAAAAAAAAATCATGAAATCTTTATTATCGATTCTTTAGAAAGAGAGGGATCTAATAATAATCTAAATTGGCTTAATTCTTTTGCAAAAAAAGATCAATTAACTTTCTTAAAGGATGATATTTGCAACAAAGATATAATTTACAAGTTTTTCAAAGATTATTCACCTTTTGATTTTATCTGTCATGTAGCTGGGCAAGTGGCAATGACTAAATCAATTATCAATCCAAGGAAAGATTTAGAAACTAATTTATTAGGTACATTTAATATACTTGAAGCATCGAGATTATATTCACCAGATACTTTCATAGCATATAGCAGTACAAATAAAGTTTATGGTGATTTAAAGTCATTCAAACTCATAGAGACAGATACAAGATATAAACTCAAAGATTATCCACAAGGATTAGATGAAGAAATTCCTTTAGATTTGTCGACGCCTTATGGATGCTCAAAAGGGTCGGCAGATCAATATGTAAGAGATTGGTCAAGAGTCTTTGGGTTAAAAACTGTTGTATTTAGACATTCTTCTATATATGGTGGCAGACAATTTGCCTCAATAGATCAAGGGTGGATTGGATGGTTCTGCAAAAAAGCCCTAGAACAAAGAATTGCTATAAATGAAAACAAAAAAATAATTCCTTTTACTATTTCAGGAAGTGGTAAACAGGTAAGAGATGTTTTAAACGCAGAGGATTTAGTTGAATTATATTCTTCTGCTTATTCTAAAAAAGAACTGATTTCAGGTGAAATATTTAATATTGGTGGTGGTTATAAAAACTCTCTTAGTTTAATTGAGCTTTTCACTATTTTAGAGGATAAGTTATCTCTCCCTAAATTAAATTATTTAAAAATAAATAGGAGAGCATCAGATCAAGACTGCTTTATTGCAAATATACAAAAAGCAAAAAATCTTTTAGATTGGGAGCCTAAAATTTCATATAAAAAAGGTATTGAAAACATGCTTAATTGGTCTAAAAATGTAATTCAGCAATAGAGCTGTATTATCAAATTTTAATTTTTCTTTTTTCTTGCTAAGAAACACCAATAAGGTTGTCTTTGAGAAAAAACTATTTCTTCAAGACCACTTTTTTCGCACATTTTAATAATATCTTTACGGCTAAACCTTTTTTCTATGGGTGTTCCAAATCTATCTCTAGAATCGGTTCTCATAGTGTAGAAAGAATAATTTCTGTAGTAACTAAGCGGCAATGAATCAACTTTGATTCCAATAATTTCTAGTAATTTTAGAAATTTCGTGATAGGCATGTATATTACCAAAGCAATTAAATCACAATAAAAACTTTTATATCTAGAAGATGATTTTGAAATCACTCTTCTGAAAAAATCTGAAAATCTCCAGATAAATCTAAAAAGTTGAGATTTATTTTCGAAATTGTAGTACAAGTAACCTAGAAAAGGAGCTCCCGGTTTAAGAAGACTTGCACATTTTTTTAATGCTTTTTGGGTATCTGGGACATGGTGCAAAACTCCTAATGAAAAACAAAAATCCATGGTTTCATTTGAAATTTCTAAATCATCAAGAGATTTCTGATGAAAAATTATATTTTTGTATTTTGATAGATTTCTTTTCGCCACAGAGATAGCTCGCTCTGCAGGTTCCACACAATGCAGTTTATCTACTTTTTGAGCTACAAATTTATCCCACCTTCCAGAGCCACAGCCAATATCAATCCCTACAGGGTTAGAAGGAAGGGAGTTCCAAGGGAATAAATGAAAATATTCATTAAACCTCTTTAAAGCTTCCTCCTTACTTAAATTAGCTTGATCAAACTTTTCCCACTCTTCTCCAAAACTTTTGGCAGTATTAAGATCAATATTTTTCTTAATCATTACTTAAATGTAGAGTTAAATATTGACAAATATGTATTTTTATTTGCTTCAATTGAGAAATATTTTTCTACTCTTAATCTAGCATTACGGCCAAGAAATTTTCTTAATTCGTTTTTTTCAATAAGATTTGAAATGGATTTATACCATTCGTTCATTTCGTTAACCAATAATCCTGAAATATTATTTTCTATTACTCTTTCGTTACATCCTAGATTACTAGCTACTACTGGCAAACCCATCGCCATATATTGTAAGGCTTTAAGGCCGCTTTTCCCTTTTACCCATTCATCATTAGGTAGAGGATAAAGTCCAATATCCATTCTTTGTAGAGTTGGAATCTCGATATTGGAATTCCAATTAACACACTCAATATCAACTCCACTTATCTCAAAATTATTGGTTCCCATTACTAATAATTTGAATTTATATTTTTTAGAGAGTTCTTGAAGTACTCCATCTAATAAATGTAAATATGGAACAGTTGAATGACTACCTGTCCATCCAAGAATTAAATCTTTTTTGTTTTCGTATTTATTAGTTGGAATATAAGTTTTAGTATTAATAGTTGATGAAATATCTGTTGTATTTTTGTTATATCTTCTGGCAATTTTATCAAGCTCAGGGGTGCAAGTTATGCAATGATTAGCTTTTTCTAGTAAAAAGTAATATCTTTTTTTTGATTTTAAGAATTTAGTAATCCTATTATTAGGGGCTGTTCTTAGATGGAATATCATATCGTCAATATCGTAAATTGTCTTTTTAGCTAATTTTACGTATAACCATTCAAGAAAAAATGGCCCTAAGGGAACAACACTTAACGTTACAAATATGCCATCTGATTTATAAACTTTATAAATATCAAAAAGTCTACGAATAAGGCCTTTAAAAGTACCATAAATCTTTTGTATATTTTTATTTTTACTATAGAGAATTCTATAAGTTCTAAGGTCAAAAAAAGGAATTACTTCAAATTGATATCCATTTTCAGAAAGATATTCAAGATATTGCTCATACTTTAATCTTTGACCAGGGACACAATTAAATGGATA
>CACNJU010000037.1 GCA_902620895.1 uncultured Prochlorococcus sp. | reverse complement strand
AAAATTGAGAAAGATTAAATAATAAGAGAATTAAAAATTATTCTTTTTACCTAAGTGCCCAATTGCTTTAATTTTGGATAATAGACTTTTTTTCCCTGCAACTCAAAGAAACAGAGATTGCATTGGTGATGTACTATCCAGAATTGTAAAAAAAGGGTCAATTTTGGAAATTGGGAGTGGCAGCGGTGAGCATGGAGTCTTTTTTCAAAAACGCTTTCCTGAGATAATTTGGCAAACTAGTGATCCAGAGTTGGTGCATAGAAAAAGTATAAGTTCTTGGATTGAATATGAATACTTGACTAAGATAATGCCTCAACCTCTTAAGATTGATGTAGAAAATATTCCTTGGAATGTTCCTTTGAGCTTAGCTAATTGTTTGAAAGGAATAATCTCTATAAATATGATTCACGTAGCACAGTGGTCATGTACTGTAGCACTCTTTAGAGAGTCAGGAAAAATACTTAAAAAGGGACAATTTTTGATGTTGTATGGGCCATTTAAAATTTGTAATAAGCATACTAGTCAAAGTAATTATTTTTTCGATAATTCATTAAAAATGCAAAATGACTTGTGGGGTATTAAGAATCTTGAGGAAGTTTGTGATGAGAGTAAGAAAAATGGTTTTTCTCAAGAGGATATTATTAGTATGCCTGCAAATAATTTTTCGATAATTTATAGAAAAGTCTCTTGATAAGTCTAAATACAAATATACATAAGCTTAATTAAATTCAATATACTAGATGATCAACCTGATAGTTTTTTACTCCATTCTTTATGCTTTTGATCTAAATCTGAAATTTTTTCTCCTAAACTCAACCGTCTTTCTAATAATTCAACTTTTGTCAGTGTTATTTTTTCCGAATAAAATTTAATAGGTTGCTTACCATGCAAATTGTCACCACTCATAAAGCTCTATTTATTAGTAAGTATTTTCTAAGATGAAAAATTTGTTATTGCTAATTCTTTTATATTCTTTTCAGATTTACGTAAATTAATGTGATAATGAATTGATGCTCATTGTTTTTTTAATCTACCCTTTTTGAATGAAGATTGCCATATATATCTTTTTCTCTTGATGTCTGACCTAACAGCAACGCAATTGCAAGCAATATTCCATAGAGCTTTGTGTATTGGATCAGGGTTAAAAAGATATGCTTTATTAAAGGCTTTTTTAATTAAGACAGTTGCCTTTTTTGCATGATAATGAGGGATCGTTGGACATACATGATGAACGACATGACTAGAACCTATATTATGGTGAAGAAAATTAAGGACTCTACCGTAAGGCCTGTCAATAGATAGAAATGCGCCTCTCATAAAGGAAAATTCCGTATTTGAAAGATGAGGTACATCTGAGTCTGTATGATGAAGCCATGTATAAACTACTAGCCAACAATTAACCACTAATAAAGGCCCAAAATACAGAGCAATTACTGGAAATAATCCGTACTTGAAAACTAAACAAATAATGCCCAATAATGTCAAACCTATACCAACATCTGATATCCAAACTTTCTTAGCCCATATTGATGGCCATAATGCTTTAGAAAATGGTTTAATTGGCCAAAAATGATTTGAAGTTCCATATTTAACACCTCCTGTACTTCCCGTAAGTAAATAAGCAGGCCAGCCAAATATTAGATGTAAAACAAGTTGAAGAATTCCATAATTTTTTTTACCTAAGGAAGTTGCAAAATTTAATTCTTTTTCCCCTCCAACTTTTTCTGTAACTCCATTCCCTTTAATGACTAAAGGGACGTGAGTTTCTCCATTGGTTATATTATTTGTGAATCGATGATGAACTGCATGAGAACGCTGCCAAGAAAAATAAGGCACTAGAAGTAATGAATGTAGTAAATAACCAGTAATAGATTCTAATGTCTTGTTTTTAGAGAATGCTCCATGCCCACATTCATGGGCAATTACCCAGAATCCCATTGCAGTGGTACCTGATAGTAATGCGTAAATAATCCAAATTGGGATCATATTTGGAGTAAATGGAATTGATAACCCTATCGCAACTACTAATGATTGAATTAAAGCTGATTGAAAAAGATACCTCAAAGCAGTTTTGGTATTGGATTTAAAGTAGTGATCTGGGATAACATCCTGAAATTCTTTTATGCTTGGGATATCTTTATCCTCTATAGCAAGCGCTTGGCCTTTAAGACCTGAAAATTGTATATTACTCAAATTTTTTTGCTTAATAGTTTTGTTGAATAAAAATGAATTTATATATTCTATTATCCAGCACAGGATCTCATAATGAAAAGAATTTATAATTTTTTTTTGATAAAGTTTTTGCTATTTTAATTTAATCTTCAGATAAAATTATTTGTGAATAACAATGTTTTATTTTATCGCAAACTTTTTAATTCTTTTATATGCTGATTGTCTTCGTTCTTCTTTAAAGCTTAATAAATTTAGAGGCCGCGTATATACCTTTTAGGTAAACCAGATTGTTTACGTGGCTTTACAAGAATAGGTAAAACAATAACTCCTACCGTAAAAAGACAGATTGGAGCAACTACCATCAATATAGATTCTAGAGACATGAATAATTTTGTATTTATTAATAATTAGCAGGATTTTTGTTTAAAGTCATGCGTATTTATATCTATTTTGTGAAATTAGATTCAAAAACTTTATGAATTATTAAGTAAAAAAGAAAAAAAGATTAAAAAAAATCAATTTTTTCATAATTCATACTATTAACTTAATCAATTATTTAAATAAGGATTTAGTTATGGATGAAGAAAAAAAGTGGATGCTTATGACTTACTATTGTCCAACTCATGGTGATTCAGGTTTAGTAAAACCGATTCAACTAACAAAAAAAGAAATTAGTAAAATATCCCTAAAAAAGGATAGAAGTTCTAAAAATTAATTTTTTAAAATAAAATCTAAGATATTGTAAAAATGCTCTAAATCTTAATAAAAAAAATTTTTGGATATTGGTATTAAATTTTTGAGTAATTAATAAATTAAAAAGATTTTGAAATAATTAACTCTAAGATTGATCAAAATCGGATGTTAATTCACATTGATTAAGATCTCGTGCCGATATCTTTTCTAAGATTCTTAACATATCAATTTCAGAAAGATCTCCATTCTCATTCCATTTTAAAGTTGTTTTCCTTTGAGGAGAATTTTTTTTATTCATTTTGATCACCTCCCTTTAAATGAACTTCTAAACAACGAGTAATACATTCTTGATGACCATCAACAATACTGCATTCAGTAATACACTCGAAATATGAATTAATAGAATCTATTTCTGTATTCTGGTTTGTAGTAACAAATGAATCATTCATAATATTGTTAGATTTATTTGGAATAGAGATATAGCACGAAATTATGCTAAATAATTTAATTTATTAAGTGAATTAGAAAAAATAAGTATTATTTACTAAATTAATTTTTAACTTGTTTACCTTTTAAAAAGATAGTAAAATTCTTCTTCTAAAACGCAAAAGGAAAGAATAGTTTTAATTATTAAATATTAATTTTATGAGGTAAACTTCCAAAAAAATCAGCATAAAGACTGATTTACTTTTTAGTAATTTAGTTAGAAAATAAAAAGTACACTTTTAGATTTTCAAATGAAATCAGTAATTAATTGGCTTTCGAAAATGTTAGAGAGTATGGCAAATGCCTTTATGCATCCTTTAAAAAATGACTTACCTCCATCTATTGGTACTCATGCATATAGCAGTATTCCTCTAAAAAGAAAATTGAGAAGGAGGTTTAATTAGGTATTAACTTATGGGAATTAATTTTTCTTTTTTATTATCCCAAATAATATATTTGAAGCAGTTTGAAAAATCGCTTAATTTTAAGAACTTTGATTGTTGGAGCAAATGCAAGTTTGCTTCATGACAAGCTCTTAAGTTGTAATTTGGTATTCTTTCAGAGAGATGATGAATGCTGTGGAAGGATATGTCTGCTAAAAACCAATTTAGCCAATTAGGGATATCTAAATTGCTACTACCTAAAATCGCTCCATCCATGAGATCCCAATTCTTTGTATTTTTAGCATATGCATTCTCATAGTTATGTTGTACGAAAAAAATACATATTAAAATTGATGCTGATAAGGTTAAAACAATGGAATAAAATGATAAGAAAAAAGCAAACCCAAACCATTTACACATAAAAATCCATCCTATTATTACTACAGTATTATTGATTATTAATTCACAGAGTTCACTAAAGTTATCTCCGTAATCAGAAAAAGGTGGTTTGAATCTTGAATTAATAGCTAAAAGTTGAGAAAATTCTTTGTTTTTTATTTTGTGAAAAGTCTCTTCTAACATGTCTTTAATGAAATTAAAAATAATAATGAAAAGTCCTAATCTAGGTTTTAAAACTAAGTAAAAAAAACCACCAGGGAAAAGCATCATCCAGTTTCGACTTACTTTATAAAATATTTGCTCTCTTTTTGATAGGGATTTAAAATCTTCAAGACTTAAAACATCTATCGGCCCTTTGTAAATTTCCCAATTTCCATTATTTCTATGATGAAATGCATGATCAATTGACCATGACTTCTGAGGAATACCATTAATCAAGCCAAGTAAAAATCCAAAGAAGCGGTTTAATTTTCGTTTTGTAAAAAGAGAATTATGACCGCAATCGTGCATTAATGAGAATGTTCGAGAAGATAACAGAGTTAGTAGAACTATAAAAGGAGCTAATAGAAATCCTTTAATCAATAATGAAAA
>CACNJU010000036.1 GCA_902620895.1 uncultured Prochlorococcus sp. | reverse complement strand
CTGCGATTTCGCCTGATATTTTCGCACAAACACTTCTATCTGTATTTTTTATCTCAATTTCTTTAGTTAATCTTTCGTGATTTTTAATTGAATCTATAAATTTTGTATCAGACAAAAACTCGTCCTCTAATACAGAACCATTACTATGAGCATTTTTTGAATGTTTTAACCATGATCTATCAGTGGTTAGATGTTCATTATTTACTAAAGAAGAGAGATCGATATTAGAAGTTTTTGGAAGACCGATATTTCTTGCAGAAAGAAATTCTTGATTACCAATCAGTTCTTCCATATTAGAGACTCCAATACTACTCATTATTTGTCTTACTTCTTCAGCAATATATAAGAAAAAATTGACAACATTTTCTGGAATACCTTTAAATCTTTTTCTTAATTCTTCTTTTTGTGTGGCAACTCCAACCGGACACTTATTTGTATGACAAACCCGAGCCATTATGCATCCTTCAGCAATCATCGCTACAGAACCGAAACCGTATTCTTCAGCACCTAGTAAAGCTGCAATAACTACATCCCAGCCTGTTTTAAGGCCTCCATCAGTTCTTAAAATTACTCTTTCACGTAAGTTATTCTCTAAGAGAGATTTATGAACCTCTGCAACACCTAATTCCCATGGTAAACCTGCATGTTTAATAGAACTTAGGGGTGAAGCACCTGTACCTCCGTCATGGCCTGAAATTTGAATTACATCTGCATTAGCTTTGCTTACACCAGCAGCAATAGTGCCTATACCAATTTCAGAAACAAGTTTAACGCTCACTTTCGCTTTTGGATGAACTTGGTGCAAGTCATGAATAAGTTGAGCTAAATCTTCAATTGAATAAATATCATGATGCGGGGGAGGAGATATTAGAGCTACTCCAGGTTTACTATTTCTAAGTTTTGCAATGTAAGAATCAACTTTTGGGCCAGGCAATTGTCCCCCTTCTCCAGGTTTTGCACCTTGAGCCATTTTAATTTCAAGTTGTTTACCACTTCTGAGATATTCAGGTGTAACTCCAAATCTACCTGATGCTATTTGTTTAATTGCTGAGCATGCGGTGTCTCCATTTTCTAGACCTTTAATAAATGGCAACGTAGCTGATTGAGTATTTTCATCGATATCATTTAAAACATTAAAACGAGCTGGATCTTCTCCTCCTTCTCCACTATTACTTTTTCCACCAATTCTATTCATTGCAACTGCTAAGACTTCATGCGCCTCTCTTGATAAAGCGCCTAAACTCATTCCTCCAGTACAGAACCTTTTGCAAATTGATTCAACACTTTCAACTTCCTCTAATGGAATGCTTTTTCTTTTTGAATTAATTGTTAGTAAATCTCTTAGAGATGTTGTCGGTCTATTACTAATGAGTTTTTTGTAAGTTTCAAAATGATCATATCCTGGTCCTTGTTTTACAGCTGAATGTAAAACTTTGGACATCTCCGGGTTATTGGAATGATATTCTCCATTATTTCTAAATTGTACAAATCCCAAAAATTCTAATTTCTTTAAATCAATCTCTGGATAGGCTTTCGTATGTATTGAAAGTGTTTCATTAGTTAATTCTTTTAGTGTTATGCCAGCGATGCGACTTGTTGTACCATCAAAAGCAATTTTTATTAAGTCAGATCCAAGGCCTACAGCCTCAAAAATTTGTGCGCCATGGTAACTAGATAAAAGTGAGATGCCTATTTTTGAAAGTATTTTTCTTAGGCCGTCTTCTAGAGCTTTTTTGATATTTTCTTGAACATCAATTACTGATAATGGATTAATTTTTTTGCTATCAATGAGTTTTTGTGTTTTTGGATGTTTTAACCAGTGTCTCCCTGCTTCGAAGGTCAACCAAGGGCAAACCGCGCTTGCACCATAACCAATCAAACAAGCCAAGTGATGTGTGCTCCAACATTGACCTGTTTCAATAATTAGGGAAGCTTTTAGCCTGATTTCTTTTTTTAGAAGATAATGATGAATTGCTCCAACAGCAAGTAAAGGAGGAATAAAAGTCTTTTTAGGATTAATTCCCTTATCAGAAATAATAATTAAAGAGCAACCTTCTTTTATAGAGAGCTCACTCTGTTTACAAATTACTTTTAATTGGTTCTCTAAGCCTTGAACACCTTCCTCAATATCAAATAAACTTGAAATTGTTTGAGATTTAATTTTTGATTTTTTAATGGAAATGAGTTCTTTCTCATTGAGAATTGGACTTTGTAAGTGAACAAAAGGTTTAGGATCTTTAATTTCAAATGGTGTACATCTTTCGCCAAGATGCATCTCTAGACTCATTACCAGTTTTTCTCTAAGAGGGTCAATAGGAGGATTTGTAACTTGAGCAAATCTTTGCTTGAAATAGTCATATAAAATATGTGGCTTTGAAGAAAGCACTGCTAATGGTATATCGTCTCCCATGCAATAGGTAGGCTCTTTAGCTAATGAAGCCATTGAATCCAAGATAAGATCATTATCTTCTGCTGAAAAACCGTACGCAGTTTGTTGTTGTAACAACTCAAGGTCTTTTAGTTTGCAGTCTTTGAACCATTCACTATTTTCAATTTTTATAGTTCTATTACTAAGGAGGTTTTTATAATCATGCCTTTGAGCTGCCTCAGATTTTACCTCCCAATTTCTTAGGATTTTATTTGTATGAAAATCAACTGCCAACATTTGTCCAGGCCCTAATCGACCTTTTTCTACGACTCTTTCCTCTTCAAGATCTACTACTCCTGTCTCAGAACCCATTATCACAAAACCATCATTTGTGATTGAATATCTTGCTGGTCTTAAGCCATTTCTATCAAGTGTTGCTCCGACAAAATTTCCATCAGCAAATACAAGAAGTGCTGGACCATCCCAAGCTTCTTGAAGGCTTGCAGAATATTCATAAAAAGCTTTTATATCTTCTCTCTGTTCAAGCTCTGGTTGATCTCTAAATGCTTCAGGAACAAGTTTTAATAATGAGTCAGTAATGGGTTGACCAGAACGAATATTGATTTCAAGGGTCGCATCCAGATTTGATGAATCACTTTTATTTATATCTACGATTGGCTTAATTTCGTTAGATAATTCACCCCAAAAATCATCTATATGTGTTTCTGAAGCTTTAGCCCAGTTGATATTACCTAAAAGAGTATTAATTTCTCCGTTATGACCTAAGAATCGCATCGGCTGAGCCAGTGGCCATTTTGGAAGTGTATTGGTACTAAATCTCCTATGGTAAACGGAAAAAGAGACTTGAAAACTTTCTTCTTTTAAGTCTTGATAAAACTCAGATAATATTTCAGAACGAACCATGCCTTTGTATACAACTGTTTTTGAACTTAGTGAGGCAAAATAAAATTCACAATTCCCTACGTGGTTTTTAAAATTTTCTCTTATTTTTTTCTCAATTCTTTTCCTTAATTGAAATAAAAGCCTCTCTATATCTTTGTTATCTTTTTTATCTATGTATAAAAACCACTGACTAATAAATGGAGCATTTGCTTTAGCCAAAGGTCCTAAGATTTCGTTATTAACAGGTACTGTTCTCCAAGATGTTTTATTGATTCTTAATTTTTCTGCTTCCTTCTCGCATATTAATTTACATTCTTCAATTTTTTCTTTTTTGTTGGGCATAAAAATCATGCCTAAACCTTTAAAATAGTCTTTTTTATTTTCAAGATTTACTTCTTTTTCTAAGTAATTCCAAGGGATTGAACATAAAATGCCTGCTCCATCTCCTGAGTCACTATCCCCTCCACAACCTCCTCTATGCTCCATGCAGTTAAGACCTTTCAGGGATTGTTTTAGTATCCAGTTGCTCTCCACCCCATTAATATTCGCTATGAAACCAACTCCACAAGCATCTTTCTCACCCATTATTCCATTTGGGGAATAACTATCTTGATATGGCCCAACGATTCTTTTGATACTCTCTCCCATGGATTATTTAATTCTATTTAGTTATTTATGTATTTCTATTATAAAAATAAATATGAAAATAAATCTAAAGATAATGAATATTTACCAAAGAATTTTTATTTCACAAATTTTTGGAAAAATATCATTAAAAACTTTTAGTTGGTGCTCGTAAAAGGTTATGATGTTTAAATGTTTATTTTTTCAAAATATATTAGATGCCTACCATCTCACAATTAATAGGTTCAGAAAGAAAACGTCTGACTAGGAAAACAAAATCTCCTGCATTAAAAGCTTGCCCTGAAAGAAGAGGGGTATGTACGAGAGTTTATACATCAACACCTAAAAAACCTAATTCAGCATTAAGAAAAGTCGCAAGGGTAAGATTAACTTCTGGTTTCGAAGTAACGGCTTATATCCCTGGGATAGGACATAATTTGCAAGAACACTCTGTAGTGCTACTCAGGGGTGGTAGAGTTAAAGATTTGCCAGGAGTTAGATATCATATAATAAGAGGAACTTTAGATACGGCTGGAGTCAAAGATAGACGTCAATCCAGATCTAAGTATGGAGCAAAAGCTCCAAAAGATTAATTTGTAAACATCACTTTTAAAAACATGTCACGTCGTAATGCTGCTGTAAAAAGACCAGTTCTTCCAGATCCTCAATTTAATAGTCGTCTTGCATCAATGATGATTTCTCGATTGATGAAACATGGAAAAAAATCTACAGCTCAAAGAATATTGTCTGATGCTTTTTCTTTAATAAGCGAAAGAACAGGAGGGAATGCAGTCGAATTATTTGAAACGGCCGTTAAAAATGCTACTCCTCTTGTAGAGGTACGAGCTAGAAGAGTTGGTGGTGCAACGTATCAAGTACCTATGGAAGTACGCCAAGAGAGGGGTACAGCTATGGCTTTAAGGTGGCTTGTTACATTCTCTCGTGCAAGAAATGGCAAAAGTATGTCCCAAAAACTTGCTGGCGAGTTGATGGATGCAGCAAATGAAACTGGTAGTGCAGTTAAAAAAAGAGAAGACACTCATAAAATGGCTGAAGCCAATAAGGCTTTTGCACATTACAGATATTAATTTCATCAAAAAGGTACTCAAGTAGTTTATTATTATTAAAGTTTGCTTTTGAGGTGAACTAAATTTATCGAAAATTATTTTATTTGGAGCTTTAAAATTGGCACGCGACTTTCCCCTAGAACGAGTAAGGAACATAGGTATAGCCGCTCATATTGATGCAGGTAAGACTACAACTACTGAAAGAATTTTGTTTTATTCAGGTGTTGTACACAAGATAGGAGAAGTACATGATGGTGCTGCGGTAACAGATTGGATGGCTCAAGAACGAGAAAGAGGAAT
>CACNJU010000035.1 GCA_902620895.1 uncultured Prochlorococcus sp. | reverse complement strand
TTATAAATAGCTTAAAGGTGGCAATTACTACGACTTTTTTTTCTGTATTAATTGGATTTATTTATGCTTATGCTCTCACGAGGACAAGATTACCATTAAAAAAATTTTTCAATACTTTTAGCTTATTTTCTTTATATATTCCACCCCTGGCTGTTGCCATAGGTTTAATTTATATTTTTGGAAAACAAGGTTTAATTACTCAAGGATTTTTTGGGACTATTCCTGGATTTGATATAAATCTATATGGTTTTAATGGAATAATTATAGGTGAAATTTTTTACTGCTTTCCTCAAGCTCTAATTATTCTTGTGTCAGCATTAAATCTTAGTGATCAAAGATTATATGAAGCAGCAGAATCTCTGAAAGCATCTCCACTTAGAAAATTCTTAACTATTACTTTACCCAATATCAAATATGGACTGATTAATTCATTTTTTATATGTTTTATTTTATCTTTTACGGATTTTGGAGTTCCTAAAGTTGTTGGGGGGAACTTTAATGTACTTGCTACAGATATTTATAAACAAGTTGTTGGTCAACAAAACTTTGCCATGGGGGCAACTATTAGCATCTATCTTTTAGTACCCTCAATTTTGGCTTTTCTAATTGATAAAAATTTCCAAAAGAATGAAGCATCTCTAATTTCGGGAAAATCTATACCGTTTAAACCAAGGAAGAATCTGATAGTTGATTCAATAATGTTTATTTTTTGCAGTTTAATTTTGATTTTAGTAATTGGGGTCTTTTCATCTATAGTATTAGCCTCGCTAATAAAAATATGGCCATACGATATTTCTCTATCATTACAAAACTTTAGATTTTCTAATGTAGCTGGAAATGGTTATGAACCTTATTTTAATACTGTTTTCATGTCAATTTATACTGCAATATTTGGGACTATATTTGTATTTTTTACAGCTTATTTAGTAGAAAAATTTAAACCATTAAAAAAAATAAGAATGCTAATATACTTTTTTTCAACATTACCAATTGCAATTCCTGGCTTAGTACTTGGCTTATCCTATATTCTTTTTTTTAATAAACCTTCTTTCTCTGTACCCTTTTTAGATTTTCAAATATTTAATCCTTTCTCATTACTTTATGGAACAATGGGAATCCTTGTATTAGCTAATATCATACATTTTTTCACAGTGTGTTTTATATCAGCAACAACAACTTTAAAACAAATTGATAAGGAATTTGAAGAGGTATCAGAGTCTTTAAAAGTTCCTTTTTATAAAACCTTTTTAAGAATAACGATACCATTATCACTCCCAACAATCTTAGAGATAGGAAGTTATTATTTTGTTAATTCAATGATAACTGTATCAGCTATTATTTTTCTCTACCCAGCAAAAATACCAGTTTCATCTGTTTCAATTGTAAACATGGATGATGCAGGAGATACAGCATCAGCGGCTGCAATGTCTACTCTTATCGTTTTAACAAGTCTATTCGTAAGGTTAATTTATGAATTTACTTCTAGGAATGTTTCGAAAAAATCTTCTGTTTGGATTAATCCATTAGAAACTTAAACACTAATTAAACTTAAATGAATAAAATCAATATTATGAAGAAAAAAAATATGAAAATAAAACTTGTTATTTTTGATATGGCTGGCACTACTGTGAAGGATAAAAATGAAGTTACTGGATGTTTTTTAGAGGCCGCCTCAAGAACAGGTTTAAATACTAATAAAAATGAAGTTGATCGATTACATGGCATTCCAAAAAAGAAGGTCTTTCAATTATTATGGGAAGAGAGAATTGGTAAAGGTAGTAATAAATTTGAAACTTATGTGAATAAATCTTTTGAAACTTTTAAGGATATCTTAGAAAGTCACTATTTATCTACTGATATTGAACCAACAGAAGGCTGTCTTGAGTTATTTAGATCCTTAAAAACAAAAAATATTTTTATTGGATTAAACACAGGTTTTTATAGAAAAGTAACAAACATAATACTTAAAAATCTTGGATGGGATTTAGGACTTAATGATAATTATGTGGGAGGCTCATCTTCAATTATTGATGTATCAGTAACCCCTTCAGAAATTTATAATAACGAAGGCCGTCCTTCTCCATATATGATTCAAAAGGCAATGTATGTTTTAGGAATTGATGATCCTAAATCAGTAGTTGTTATAGGTGATACCCCATCTGATTTGAAATCAGGAGTAAGTGCAGGCTGTTTAAAATCTTTTGCAGTCACAAATGGAACTCATTCAAAAGAACAGCTTGAGGCTTATAAAAATGATGGACTTTTTTCTTCCTTAAATGAATTTTCATCTTACTTAAATCAATTTATTGATGTCTAAAAATTGTAAAACTGATATAGCTATTATTGGAGCAGGTATTGTAGGTCTTGCTCATGCATTGTCAGCTGCAAAAAGAGGTTTTAGTGTAAAAGTTTTTGAGAGAGAAGAAAAAGCTATTGGAGCTTCAATAAGAAACTTTGGAATGATATGGCCAATTGGTCAACCTTTTGGAAAGCTATATAGTAGAGCTCTTAATTCTAGAAAAATATGGATTGAGACAGCTCAAAGCAGCGACTTTTTTTTAGATCAAGTTGGTTCAATTATTTTGGCATATAAAGAAGATGAATATCAGGTTATGAAAGAATATTGTGATTTGTCTAAGTTTAAAAATTCAAGTGCAGAATTACTTTCAATAAAGCAAATCTTTAATCTTAGCCCTTATGTTTTAAGTAAAGGATTAATTGGAGGATTGTGGAGTCCTACTGAAATGATTGTTGATCCTAGAGAGGCAATTAAAAAGATTACAATTTTATTAAAGAATAAATATGGAGTTGAATTTAATTTTGGTACAACAGTTTCAAGTGTTGAGCCAAATTTAGTAGTTACAAGTGATGGTAATAAGATTAATACAAAAAAAAGTATAATTTGTTCAGGAGCCGATTTTGAATCATTATTTCCTCAAGAATATAAGAAATTTCATACAACCAAAAGCAAGCTTCAAATGTTAAGAACAATTACTCAACCTAAAAACTTTAAGTTAGGACCTGCACTTTGTTCAGGTTTTACATTAACGCATTATGATTCTTTTGCTGAATGTTCATCAATTAATTCTTTAAAAGATAGATATAAAAAAGAGTTCCCTTTTGCAATTGAAAACGGAATACATATTATGATTTCTCAAAATGGATTAGGTGAAATTATTTTGGGAGATTCTCATGAGTATGGATTAACTTTTGATCCTTTTAATAATGAAGAAATAAATAAATTTATTGTCGATCAAGTTAAGAGTTTTATAAGTCTTCCTTCAATTGAGATAGCCTCAAGATGGAACGGAATATATCCTAAGTTAATAGGAGGAACTGAGTTAATAAAAGAAGTTGATGATTCAATCCTAATAGTCAATTGTTTGGGCGGTGCTGGAATGACCCAATCATTTGGACTCGCAGAAGAAATAGCTGAAGAATATTTAAATTTTTAGCTTAAAAAAATACTTTCAATTTTTGTAATAAAAAATTCCAATTCTAGATTTTTAAAATTAGTATCTTTTGCCTTTTCATCTAATTCTCTAACCAATAAAATTTCATTAAAAAACTGATTTTTTTCAAAACTTTTTATTTCTTCCTTATTCATTTCACCTCCCTGAACCTTCAATGATGCTACTGAAGCTGATGAAAGTTTTGCAAAATAAGAAGAATCTTTTGTACATAGGTATCTTTTGGCATCAACATGCATTCTTACGCAATTAAAAATTTTATCTGAGAAAAAGTCCTTAATAAATTCTGCACCTATTTTTTCATGATCATTATATTTAGAATAGATATCTTGATCAAGAAGTAAATGACCTACATCGTGAAAAAGGGATGCGATAATGATTTCATCTGATAAACCGTTATTTACCGCATGAGTAGCGGATTGAAGCATATGATCTGAGACTGTTATTTCCTCACCTGCATATTGTTCTTTACCTTTCTGAGAAAATAAATAATTAATCATTCTAAAGAATTCTTTTTTATCCTTTAAATTTATATTTTTCATCAAATTAAGATGTGCCATTTCCTTAAAATATATCTTATTAAAATAAAGGTTAATAATTTATATAATATGAAATAATGAAATCAGATTCCGAATCCAGAAAAAATCATATTTTTTTTAAGAGAGAAATTTTTGAAACCACTAAAAATGTAAATTTAAAAATCGAACATTTAAAGCTAAATAATTCCTCCATAGGGAGATATGGTTCTATTGACCATAATGGATCAACAATGGTGATAGCTAAGAATGAACAAGAAAAGATAATTGTTTTAAATCAATATAGATTTCCAGTTGAAGAATATATTTTAGAATTCCCATCAGGTACTATTAAAAATAATGAAAAGCCAATATCGACTATAAGAAGAGAACTCATAGAAGAGACTGGCTATTCTTCAAAAAGTTTCAAATATTTTGGAGAAATCTTTGAGTCGCCATCTTATTCTAATGAAAGAATACATTTGTTTTTAGCTAACAATATTTTTAAAGAGGCTAATTTATTAGATAAAGATGATGATGAGGAAATCGAAGTTTTATTTTTTAGTAAAGAGAAAATCAGAGATTTAATTTACTCTGGAGTAATAAAAGATTCAGCTACGATAGCCTTTTTTTTTAAAGTTTATGATTTAATCTAAATACTAATTTATTTTAAAAAAATAAATTTTTAAAAATATTTTTTATATCATTTACTGAATTCAGTATGAAATCTGCTCCTGCAATCTTTAGTTTGGATTCATATATTTCTCTCGCTTTTAAACTGTTTTTTAAATGCAAATGTGGTGGAGCGACAGCAAGACTTATAAATTTCTGCTCTGGAATTATTTTTCTTGAATTAATAATTGTTTTAACATCTGCTACCGTATCTCCAATATATGCTATGGGAGGAGCTGATCTTCCAAGCTCTTGATTAAGTAATTTTTTAGATAAATAAATGAAACCTTTAGGATCAGGTTTATCTGGAGCTTCTCCCATCGCGACTAGCGGAGGATTCAGAAGTTTTAATTTATTCTTTAATATATATTCAGCTGATGCCCTTTCTGCTCCACTTACAAAACCCCACAAAATACTATTTTTAGTTAGTTCGCTAAAAATATTTTTCTCGATAAGAATTTTTTCGTTTTTTATAAATCCTGTCCAAATTTCTGATTCTAGAGGTGATTTCAAACCAAAATATAAATTTTCAAAATGGCAAACTAATTCTTTCCTTGTTGGAGGTGTAATAGTTAATCTATTGCTTACTATGTGTCTTTTTATTAGTTCTAAACTTAAATCCCAGTCATTGTTCCAAATCCCTTCATTTTTTATTTCATCAATTTCGAAAATACTTGGTTCCCAAA
>CACNJU010000034.1 GCA_902620895.1 uncultured Prochlorococcus sp. | reverse complement strand
TGCATTGAGATATTCTTTTTCACCTGAAAAGTCATTAGATTTATATTATTCAAATGCTGCAGGAGTCCAAGACATTGGACAACTTCTTAAAGTTAAAGATTATAGATTTGGATTGAGATTTAATTTTTTATTATAAAAAAGGAAATTTAGATTTCCCAAAATGGGTCTGTAGTTAATGAAACCCTTAACGGACATTTTTTATTATTTTTAATTTTACTGATACAAGCTCTTACGGTTTCCCCATTTACATCTATTTCGCAGGCTCCACAACTTCCTGTAAGACAGCCTGTAGGTATTTCTAAACCTGCTTTTTCAGCAGAAGAGAACCAATCATCTCCCTCAGAAACAAATGTTTCATTATTATTTGACCATATAATTTTTATGTTTCTTTCTTTCAACTTAAAAATGATTTGAGATTTAAATGTTTATCGAATTCATTAGCAAGATTATTAATAATGGATTCTCTCTTCTTTTTATAAGATATTGATTTTTTATTTAATAATGGTAAATTTTTCCTCATCCTTATTAAATTAATATAGTTAACTCTCCAACTATCATTTTCAAATATCCCATGAATGTATGTTCCTGCAATAGTGCCACCCCCATTATTTTCTTTATACCAACCAAGATCTAAGTCTTTGAAGATAGGTTTAATATCTAATGAATTTTGAGTTTTATCTAATTTGGTTTGTCCATTGTGAATTTCAAATCCATTAATTTTTGTTTGACATGGCCATAAAGATTCTGAGTTAATTTGACGTGTTAATTTTTTCTCAAGGAAAGTGGTTTTTAATGGCAGTAATCCAATCCCTTTGGTTTTTTGTTCAGAATAGATTTTGGAACCCTCTTTAGAATAAGGATCTTCGAGTTTTGTTCCTAACATTTGTAAACCTCCACATATACCAATAATATTTCCTTCGTTTTTTGAATAGTCCCTTATATCCTTAGATAATCCAGAATTTTCAAGAAATATTTGATCTTTAATCGTTTGTTTACTGCCCGGCAGAATAATGAAGTCATACTTACTTAGGTTTTGTGATTTTCTTATCCATTCAATAAATATTGTTTCTTCATTTTCTAGGGGATCAAAATCCGAGAAGTTACTAATAGATGGTAATTTTATAATTCCAACTTTGATCTCAGGATTTGAGGAACGTGATTTCTTTTCTATTAAATCTAAAGAATCTTCAGGAGGGAATGAATCATTTAACCATGGAATAATCCCAATAACAGGGATTTGAGTCTTATTCTCTATCCATTTCTTCCCATCTTCAAATAATGAAAGGTCTCCTCTGAATCTATTTATAATAATTCCCTTAATAAGCTTCTTTTCTTCAGGCTTCATTAATTCAAGAGTACCAATTATTTGTGCAAATACACCTCCTCTTTCAATATCAGTAACCAAAATGCAATTTGCATTTAAATACTTAGCAACTCTTAAATTAGTCAGATCTCTATGAATTAAATTCATCTCTACAGGACTTCCAGCCCCTTCGATAATTAAACGGCAATTCGGATTCCCTTCGTAAATAGACTTTAAACTTTTTTTAATTACTTCCCAGCCTGGGGAAAACCAATCTTTATAGTAATTTTGTGCGGTTGTGGTCCCTATACTTTTGCCAAGGTGAATCACCTCGCTTATTGAGTTTCCTTGTGGTTTTAATAAAATGGGATTCATCTCTGCAGAGGGATTAATACCACAAGCAAAAGCTTGAAGTGCTTGTGAATATGCCATCTCTCCACCTTCCCAATCAACCCAAGCATTGTTACTCATATTTTGTCCTTTAAAAGGTATTGGTTCTTCTCCTAAATTTTTAAGAATCCTGCAAATAGCAGTAACGGTTAACGATTTACCTGCTCCACTGGAAGTACCGAGGACCATTATTGGTTTCTTTATTTCATGTAATTTTGCTTCTAACTCCATTAGTAATTTATATTAATTTTAAAATTTATTAATTATTAAATTGAATTATAATTCGGTAAAAAATTTGTGTTAATTCTAGCCTCTGCTTCTCAATCTAGAAAGAAATTACTAGAAAATTGTCAAATCGAATTTATCCAAATATCAAGTGACTTTGATGAAACTACTATTCAAGAAAAGAATATTTTTAATTTAGCTTTGGAATTATCTTTTCAAAAGGCTAATAGTTTATCTGAAAATATTCAAAACTTATCATTGCCCGAAAAATTTAATTATGGTCCTTTGGAAATACTTGGGTGCGATTCAATTTTTGAATTTAAAGGAGAAGCTTATGGGAAACCATCTAATAAAGAGGAAGCATTTAATAGATGGAAAAAAATGTCTGGAGAATTTGGATTTTTACATACTGGTCATACTCTAATAATTGGGAATTTTGATTCAACTTCCAAAATTTTTAAAATCACTGAAATAATAAAAAAAACAGTAAGTTCAAGAGTTTATTTTTCTAATTTGGAAGATTGGGAAATTAAGAGTTACGTAGATACAAATGAACCTTTATATTGCGCAGGAGGATTTGCCTTAGAAGGTATAGGGGGTAAATATATAGAAAAAATAGAAGGTTGCTTCAGTAATGTAATGGGATTAAGTTTGCCATGGCTTAGAGAAAATTTATATAGATAATAAAATTGAGCAAAAAAAAACCCTATCAAAGATAGGGCTTTTTTTGATGAAATAGAAATTAATCTAAATCAGGCATTTCTAGAGCTGGTTCACTCTTTCTGTCGATTCCTTTTTCGAAACCGGCAGCGGCTGCTCTAGCACGTCCTGCATGCCAAAGATGACCAATGAATGTAAACCATCCTAGGAAGAATTGAGCTGCAGCTAACCATTGTCTTAAGTTAACGAAGTTAACAGCATTAGGCTCTGTAATGATTCCACCAACAGAGTTGATAGAAGCGTTTGGAGCATGAGTCATATATTCAGCTGCTCTTCTTACCTGCCAAGGCTGAATATCATTTTGAATTTTCTCAAGGCTCAATCCATTAGGTCCTCTTAAAGGCTCTAACCATGGGCCTCTGAAATCCCAAAATCTCATTGTTTCACCACCAAATATAATTTCACCAGTAGGAGATCTCATGAGGTACTTACCTAGACCTGTTGGTCCCATTGTTGAACCTACGTTAGCTCCAATTCTTTGGTCTCTCACTAGGAAAGTAAAGCTTTGAGCCTGTGAAGCTTCAGCATTTGTTGGGCCATAAAACTCTGAAGGGTAAGCAGTGTTGTTAAACCAGATGAAAGTTGAAGCAATAAAACTTGCTACACAAATTCCACCAAGTGCATAACTTAGTAGTCCTTCACCATTCCAGATAAAA
This sequence comes from uncultured Prochlorococcus sp., assembly GCA_902620895.1. Taxonomy (GTDB): domain Bacteria; phylum Cyanobacteriota; class Cyanobacteriia; order PCC-6307; family Cyanobiaceae; genus Prochlorococcus_A. The sequence continues at coordinate 2,158 of CACNJU010000034.1, read as the reverse complement.
GCTCTTCTTGCCCATCCAAAAGGTTTGGTAAAGATATGGAATATTCCTCCAATAATTGCAGTAATACCCACGTAAACATGTCCACCAACAATGTCTTCAATGGAGTTTACACCGATTATTGAACCAGCTCCTCCCCATGGAGATCTAAATAGATAACCAAGAATAACTCTTGGATCTAAAGTTGGATTTACAAGTCTGACTTCACCACCGCCAGGTGCCCATGTGTCATATGCACCGCCAATAAAACACCAGTTTACTGACCATGCTAGTGCACCTACACCTAAAACAATCAAATGATATCCGAGGATATTGGTCATTTGATTTTTATCTCTCCAATCGGTTGAGAAAAATGGAAAATCTTCTTCAAGTTTTTCTGGACCTGCTAATGAATGGTAAATACCACCAAAACCAAGCACAGCGGAAGCTATCAAGTGAACCACGCCTGCCTGGAAGAAAGGCATGATATCAGTAACTTCACCACCTGGGCCTATTCCATAGCCAAACATTGCAACGTGTGGCATACAGATTAAACCTTGCTCCCACATTGGTTTATCAAAAGTAAAATGATTAACCTCAAAGAGCATCATTGCTCCCGCCCAAAAGACTATTAGTCCAGAGTGAGCAATGTGAGCTCCTAATAAACGTCCAGATAAATTGATTAATCTAGCGTTACCTACATACCAGGCATAACCAGTTTCCTCAATACTTTGGTTTGGAGCTCTTAATAAATTATTAAAGGGCGTTTCCACGTGGAAGAACCTCCTCAGGGAATACAAAGTTTTCGTGTGGTTGATCCACAGAAGACATCCATGCTCGCATACCTTCGTTCAAAAGTATATTTTTTGTATAGAAAGTTTCAAATTCTGGATCTTCTGCTGCACGGATTTCTTGGCTTACGAAATCATAAGCTCTTAAGTTAAGTGCTAAGCCGACAATACCTATTGAAGATGTCCACATACCCATAACAGGTACAAATAGCATCAAGAAATGTAAGAAACGCTTGTTTGAGAAAGCAATACCGAAGATTTGACTCCAGAATCTATTCGCTGTAATCATTGAATAAGTTTCTTCTTCCTGAGTTGGGTCAAAAGCTCTAAATGTTGAACTTTGAACCTTACCATCTGTATAAATACTTGTATCTTCATACAAAGTATTTTGTACTGTAGCTCCATGAATAGCGCATAGTAGAGCGCCTCCAAGAATTCCAGCAACACCCATCATATGAAATGGATTTAAAGTAATATTGTGAAAACCTTGAATGAACAGAATGTAACGGAAGATTGCTGCAACACCGAATGAAGGTGCGAAGAACCAACTATGCTGTCCTAAAGGATAAATAAGGAAAATACTTGTGAATACTGCAATTACTGCTGAGAATGCTAAAGCGTTGTATGGTCTAATTCCAACAAGGCCAGCAATTTCAAACTGACGAAGCATAAAACCAATTAGGCCAAATACTCCATGTAATGCAACGAAGTTCCAAAGTCCACCAAGCTGTAGCCATCTTACGAAACTACCTTGGGCTTCAGGACCCCATAAAAATAGAAGACTGTGTCCCATGGCATCACCAGGGGTGCTTACAGCTGCTGTTAAAAAGTTACAACCTTCAAGGTATGAGCTTGCAACTCCATGTGTGTACCAAGAGGTAACAAATGTTGTTCCGACGAACCAACCACCTATAGCAAGATATGCACAAGGAAGTAGAAGTAGTCCGGACCAACCAATAAATACAAAGCGGTCGCGCTTCAACCAATCATCGAGGACATCAAACCATCCTCTTTGTGGGGCGCTCCCAACTGCGATCGTCATGAGAAATCGTTTTTTAGCTTCGGGATACGCAGTGACTGTAACAAAGATTGAGAGTAATGTGGGGAAATATTTGTATATCTGAAATGCCTTGTAAAGCTTTCCTGACTTTTTTATTAAAAATTAGGTAAGAATACTCCCTTAGTTTGTTAAATTATCTGAATTAGGCTCTAAAAAAAGATAAAAATGAATTCAGACCTCACGTCATTCGATAAAATCGAACAAAAAATTGGTGGATCAAGAAAAATTTCAAATTATATTATTGGAGGAATGTTGACTATAGGAGGTATTGGTTTTCTTTTGGCCTCTATATCTAGCTACACAGGAAGGGATTTATTACCTTTAGGAAATC
>CACNJU010000033.1 GCA_902620895.1 uncultured Prochlorococcus sp. | reverse complement strand
GAATTTAGTATGCGCTAGCTTCCAGTAAACTCCAAAATGTCTTGCCTCACTCTCAAGCAGTGACTCATAAAGAGATTTAAACGATTTATCTTCAGAATTAAGAGCAAGCAAGCTTAATCTTTCATGACTTCTCGCTTCAATAAGTCCTGCTATTAAGAAACTATCAAGCATTCTAACGGGCTCTTCCTTTCTTATATTTTTGGACAATTCAGCTCCATATGGAGGCGGTTTTAAGGACTTAAGTGAATGTCCAAGATCCTTTAAAAAATAAAGTATTTTTTCAAAATGCTCTAATTCCTCTCTCGCTATTGGACTTAGAACTTCTGCTAGATTTGGTTCTGATGGATATCTAAACATCAACTGAATAGCTACTCCTGCAGCTTTTCTTTCACAATGAGCATGGTCAATAAGAATATCTATTGGATTAGATAATGCGAGTTTGATCCACTCATCTGAGGTAAATGACGATAAATATTTAATTTTAGAAGTGGGCCTTTTAAAATCGACTAGCATTTAATCTATACTACTTAAATATCCAATGATTCCTTCAAGAGCTAAGGAATAACTTGATATGCCGAATCCACTAATAATTCCTATAGCTTTATCTGTAAGGAAAGATTCTTTACGAAAATCTTCTCTACTGAAAATATTTGAAATATGTAACTCTACAAAAGGAATTTTCGATCCAATTAAAGCATCACGAATAGAAATCGAGGTATGAGTAAAAGCGCCAGCATTTATAAGAATACCTTCGATACTTTTTACAGACTCCTGAATTTTATCTACTATTTCTCCTTCGTGATTACTTTGAAAACATTCAAGATTAATACTTTTTTCTTTAGCAAATTTAATTAAATCTTTTTCTATATCACTCAATGTTTTTTTACCGTATATTTCAGGTTCTCTTGTACCCAAAAGATTTAGATTTGGTCCATTTATCAATAAAATATTCATCATCAATAAAATCTTTTCTTTACAAATGCTATCTAGAAAGAAACAAAAAAACCAAAACAATTTCACACAAAGTGTCCATTAACTGATAAGTTCAAATAGTGGGGGTCGGTGCCCGAGTGGTTAAAGGGGGCGGACTGTAAATCCGCTGGCTCTGCCTACGTTGGTTCAAATCCAACCCGGCCCACTTTAAAATTGCCCTTGTAGCTCAGCGGTAGAGCACTCCCTTGGTAAGGGAGAGGTCTCGGGTTCAAGTCCCGACGAGGGCATACCCAAAAGCCTAACTACCGCAAGGGTTTTAAAGAATTTAGAGAGAAGAAAATATACACTCCACTTCAAGTACTTATAAGTGAATATATGGACATATTGGGTAAATCGCACTAATATTCGCACTAATAGCACTAATTAAATGGCCAGTATTAGTAATGGTTCTTGGGAAACAGACTTAAGAGATTCTGTTCGCACTAATTTTGGGCAAGGATGGCTTGTAAATGGCGAGACAAGTGGCAAGACAAAATCCTATATGTTTACAACGAAGGGCTTGGTAAAGCCAACAAAAGAACCTCTGTGACACTTCCTATTAAATGGAAGAAATCTTCTGGTATAGATGTCCTCAATGCAATCAAATTTATAAAACCTTTAGTAGTTAAAGAAAACCTTCCACTTAGTGATGCTGGTAGAAGATGGAAGTCTCAATTTATTGGGGATGATATAACAGCACCTAATAAAGCATGGCAAGATTTTCTAATAGTTCCACCAAAACATTTCTATCCACAAAAAGAATACGATAAGGTTTTTAAAGAATATGAGGCAAAATTAAAGGCCACAAAAGTTGACCAATTTTTGGCTACTAAAAGACCACTTTCAAGCGGAACAGAGAAAAAATACTTCACAAGGATTCAAATATTTTTAGAGGTAATGAATAAGAGGCCAGCACCTAATACAGGTACAGAATTAATAAAATTATGTGCTGCAAAATTAGGGGAAAATATCACCCCAGATCAGAAAAAAAGATATCTAGATACTTGGTGCGACATATTAACTTATGGCATCAAAAGACATTCAATGAATGATAAAAGATGGCAACCTCCAGAAGATGACTACAGAAAAGAATTAAAAGGCGTTTCTAAAAAATCTAAAAAATCCTCATTAACTCCTTATGTAAAAGAAAGTGATTTATTGAGATTATTGGATGATCTTGAATCAAGTGACCCTGAGATGTTTTTAGCTACAGGATTAATATCAATTTTTGGTTTAAGACTATCTGAACTTGCAGAACTTGAAGTCAGAGGTGGGAAGTTATATGTAGGCCATATAAAAAATAATTTAAATACGACTAACCAAGATAGAGACTCAAGAAGAGTATTTGCTATGGACTTAACTGATAAACCTAATTTAGGTAATAAATTAATTAGCTTATTAGATTCAGAATTAGTAAAACTACCAGCAACAGTATTAAAACAAATTAGTTTAGTACAGGACAAAAATAGTTATGCCGAAGTAGGCAAAGCATTTACTAAAAAATTAAAAAAACATCCAATTTGGAAAGAAATTGAAAAGACTAATTCTGATATAACTCCATATAGTCTCAGGCATAGATTTGCCCATCAATGTCATACAGGTTCTAGGTATCCAATATCTATTAAAGACGCAGCCGAGGCAATGGGTCACACAGTTGATGTTCACAATGGAAGTTACGCAAGTTATACAGATGAAATGAGTGTTGAAAGAGCCTTTGATCTACATAACAAAGAGAGGATTACATTATGAAAATTAAATATTTCGAATGTATAACTTAGTACTTATAAGAACTGATAAACGAGGCTATATTTGTACCAACTGATGAACAACTACGGGAGACTCTGATCTTCAAATAGGTTCTGAATTACTTGTATAAACCTTTGGCAAGGTGGATAGACGAGGTCAGGGTTGCTGTTACTACTAACAACAATTCTCCAGAATTAATATGGCTAAAAGTCGCTTTAATAGAAAATACAATGTTTCCGTAAGGAAGCGTTCCAATGATGATGCTAAATCAACTGCGGATTTTATTGAAGCAGCTGACCATATTAATAAAGGCCATGACCTATCTACGGCTACGCCAATGTTGAAGCATGGTTTTAAGAATCGTTTTAGGAAAGACAGCGACAGCTAAGTAATATTTCATTCAAGGTAAAAAATGACAACTGAAGAGAGATGGCTTAAAACAAGTGACGCAGCCTACTGGTTAGGAGTTAGCCAATGGTACTGGTACTTAAAGCAATGTAGAGATTGCTATGAAGATGGCTTTTTAATAGAAAGAGAACATTACATTCTTGGGGCTAGTAGAACAGCACCTATTAAATGGAATGTTAATGCTGTACTAGATGCTTTTCATTACAGAGGAAAGTTCGTTCGGGCTGCGGATAAAGCCCTAAAAGAAGCTAGAAAAGGTAAATAATATATGTTAAATATTACAAACCCCTCCCTCATCTAGGGAGTGGTTAATCTCTTTAATCCTTTGATATGAATTTACTTCTGATCTTTCAGAAGCAAAATAGTGCGATAACTAGTGCATTATTGACAATTAATCTAAAATAAGGGGCAATTAGCTCCTTTTTTTATGAAGTTAAAAAATATTTTAAAAACTACTGGAGCGCTTCATATCCTGTTGGGGTTGTTAATTATTTCTCTACTAATTTTTTCAGTGGAAACTATTGCAGGCAACGCTTCAAGTGAAACATTGCTTCTTGTTAGAGGTACTGCAGATGTTGTAGCTGCTAGTAATTTAGGAATAGGTTTTTTATTGATTATTTGTAGTTCCATTAAAGATAAAGCCTCCTTAAGAAAAGTTTTATCAGGTGAATTAGCTTTGATGTTTTGTTTTTTGGCAGTAGCTCTATTTAATACTTTTAACGCTGGGACAATTGTTGATGGAGGACCCCCTCCTCCTTTCTGGATTGTTTTAATAGTGAATCCTCTTTTATGTATCTATGGATTAGTTAACAATAAAAATTGAAACGCTTACTACTTGCACCGCTATATTAAATACGATTGACAGTCGATATAGAAATTATAAAAATTAAATATTTCAGTAGATCGGAAGAAGAAAGCAAAAATATTACATGCTTTACTTACTTTTAACCTTGATATGTTTTAAATAAATTTAATTGATTATTTCTATGGAAAAATTTTCCCAAAATCTTCTTAGGCTTTCTCTTTCAATATTATTTTTAAGTTTTCCTATTGGTTTTTTATTCGCAGGTTTTGAATATTTAAATACCAAAAAGTTTTTATCATCAAAATATGATGAATTAAATGAAAAGATAGAAGACTATATTGAGGATATGGAAAAAACTTATCCTGAAACTATAAAATATTTTCCTTCAACTAAATTGGCAGATAAATCTCCTCTTGCAACATTACTTTTAACAAAATCAACTATGAAATTATTTCAAGTTTCCGAATATCTAAAATATAAAAATTCTATTTTGAATACTACTGACGAGATATCAAAGACCGTTGATGCATTTATAGAAGAATTAAGAATTGAATATCCCGAATTAAATAGAATACTTCCTAGATGAAACGCTTACTACTCCCACTACTAGCAGCCCTCGCTTTACCTACTGCTGTTAATGCTGGAATATCTGATGAATTACATAAGAAATGTTTAGAAGCACGAGATTATGCAGGTTGCGTGAATACTAATAAACAATTTTCTCGCAAAAAAGATAAAGAAATATCTGGGATAGGAATAAGGCTTTTTCTTAATAGTGATACTGCTGAATTAACTATTCAATCTGTAATAAATAACTCTCCCGCCGCTACAGCTGACATTCAACCAAATGATGTAATTATCAAAATAGATGGCAAATCAACTAAAGGAATGGGTTTAAGGGAGGCTGTTTCTCTCATAAAAGGACCAAAAGATAAGCCAATTAAATTAGTTTTATCAAGAATTAATGAGGCAGGTAAAAAGGAAAAAATAAATGTTCGATTAGTAAGAGATACTTTTAAAGTCTCAACAAAAGACTATTTATATGAAGGTGATTTAAGGAGGCAATTAGAGTTTTTCTTTCCAGAAAATATAAAACAGATTTTTCCAGAAAATGATTCCTCGTCAAAGCTCAAAAAAGGAACTTCAATTTAAATTTCTGAATGAAACGCATACTCCTAGTTGAACTTTTATTAGTTTTAATTACCATAATTTATGTTTCTCTAAACCCAATTTCAAGAATTTATATTGCTGATTATTTAGAAAAGATATCCTTATTTTTATTTAAAACAGTAAGTGAAGAAGATTTAAATAAGTGGTATGAGAAAAGAGATAAGTATGAATTACTTGAGAAATTAGGAGGAACTGCTTATTGATTGACAGTCGATCTAAAATTGGAGGGTATAAAAACCCTCTTTTTTTATGACTGCTCAAAATTTCATGAATGTTGTTCGATTTAAATTAAAGTCTGATTGTGTAGATAAGTATTTCGAAGTAATAGATAAAACAAGTTTTGAGGGGATGACTCAAAGATATATCGCTAAAACTGGAGATTATGATTACTGTTTTGTTGGGATCTGGAAAAGTGCAGAAGCTATTTCAGCTCAAAGACCAGCTATGATTGCTCACCTTGATGAGGTTAGAGGATTTATGGAAGAGTTGTCTCCAGAACTTGGAGTTACTGACCCTGTTTCAGGAAATATTGTTTCTAAAGTTGGATATCACGATTGACAGTCGATCTACCATAATTAGCATTTAGCTCCTTCTCAACCTCTTTGAGTTCCTCTCAATAATTCTCGTAATTTTAACCTAAGACTAAAAATGAAATCAGGTTCAGAAAACCAACTATCTTTATCTGTTATTTCTACAGTTTCGTTTAAAAATTTAGCGGAAGAAGTCAAAGAATTTGCAATAATTACTTTTGATTTTGGACTTGAGTAAATAAATCCAATAATTAACACAATTAAAAATATGGACCCTT
>CACNJU010000032.1 GCA_902620895.1 uncultured Prochlorococcus sp. | reverse complement strand
TGTGTACAGCTACTGAAACAGTATTACCATCCATCATCAATCCATCAACGAATATTTGATTAGAAGCTAAAGGAACTGAACTTTGTCTACTTAAGTTCCTTAATAACTTAGATGCTGGAATTTGTTCAGGAAATATTGCCTGAACTTTCTCTTCATCTAACATTTTTAAAGTAGAACTTATGTTGTCTGGCCTTAAGCTTGAGGAGTCTCCAAGAAAGTCAAGTAAACTAATGGTTTCAAAACCAAATGCATCCCCGTAGTATTCCATTGCTTTGTGTTTAGAAACAATTACTCTGTTTTCCTCAGGAATAGAACTTACTTGTTCGACGATCCAACTATCTAAGCCTTCTAAGAGAGAATCAGCTTTTTCGAATCTTTCATTAATTAGTTTTCTGTCACCTCTATTAAAAACTGAAATATCTTTCTTTAAACTTTTGCTTATAAGATCTCCCATTTTTATGATGTTATGCGGATCATGCCATACATGTGGATCTAGACCTCCATGGTCATGATGATGATGCCCCTCACCTTCGTCTGGAACTTGTGCTATTGGTTCTACATCACTATTTGAAACGTCTTTAAAAAAGTGTTGAGTTGCTTCAAATTCAAAAGGCATGTGTTCAGTAAAAAATATATATTGACCATCTTCTTTGATATCCACGTTAAAAACTGTACTTTCTTTTCTTTGATCAAAGTTAAGAACAAAAGCTTTATTACTTGCTATCAAAGTACCATCATTTTTTCTGCTTATTGAGTCTTTAGATCCTAATAATTCTTTAGCTAAATCTTCAGACCCCTCTATGTCATTAGATTTGAGAATCACCATCTTCATTGCAGGATCTGCATATTCGCCATCGACTTTTTCAAATGACCATTTGTAAGAACCCTTAGAAAGTTGAAATTTGCCTGCCCATTCGAAAGCACCTTCAGCATGATCATCATGTCCTCCATGGTCTGAATGATCATCATGACCTCCATGATCAGAATGATCATCTACTTTAGCTGAATGTTCAGAATGATCGTCATGTCCACCATGGTCTGAGTGATCATCATGACCTCCATGATCAGAATGATCATCTACGTCTATTGCACTAACACCTACAACAACAGTATTCTTTTTATTTTCCCAATTTCTCATACTTGGAGTCATTTCTTTACCAAGAGTAAATACTTTATCTGCGCTATTTAGTAATTGAGCTTGCCTTGGATTGATCTTTAAGTCATGAACATCTTGTTTTCTATTTACTAAGCATGTAACTTCGTCAGATGGTAATGCAATTGATTTAACTAAATCACAAACTAGTGGTTCTACTGCTACATATGACTTTCCTTTAGCCATAACATCCTGCCCAAAACCAGAAAATATAATTGTTCCTGCGATTACGGAATTTTTAATAATTGACTTACTTGAACCTTTTTTATTTGTTAAAAGTCTTTTAAAAATTGACATGAAAAATAATTAAATATTTAAAAATGATAATCATTTTCATTATCTCTGGCAAGTGAAGGTATCAAATGTTATGAAAATAATACGCAACTTGTATTATTGGTAAGCTTGTAAAGTGACTTTTTTAAAAGATTAATTAATGGCTACTTTAGTCGCTGAGAATTTAACCTTTGCATACGCAAAAAAAAGTAAGCCAGTTTTGAATAAGGTATCGGTTGAGATTAAACCTGGAACTCTTACAGCGTTAGTTGGCCCAAATGGCGCAGGTAAATCAACTCTTTTGAGAATTTTGCAAGGACAAAATACTCCAGATAAAGGCGAAATAAAAATTGATGGTGAAAATTTATATAGATCTAGAGCTCTTGTGGCACTTATGCCTCAAAGAAGTTCTATGAATTGGAAGTTCCCCATCACAGTTGAAAAATTGGTATCTCTTGGTCAAATAAAGTATTCAAAATCAAGAAGTAATAACCCATTTCAAATTAAGACTCTTCTTGCATATCCTAATTCTTGGATTAATAAATGTTGTGAATTAGAGGCGACAATGCAGAGAGTAGGCATTGCAAGTTTGGCGAATAGAAGACTCGATTCTCTTTCAGGAGGACAGCAGCAAAGAGCTCTTTTAGCTAAAACTCTTATGTCCCCGGCAAAAATATTTCTTTTAGATGAACCTTGTGCAGCTTTGGACCCACCTGCAAAGGAGGATTTTCTTAAAATTGTTCGTCAACTTGCCGATGCCGGACTTTCTTTGCTCGTAAGTAGCCATGATTGGGGCGATTCTTTAAATAACTATGATCAAGTAATCGTTCTTGATAAAAGTGTTTTGGCAGTTGGTAGTCCTGACCAAATACAAGATAAATTAGAGGCAATAAACATTAGCTCTATAAACGAAAATAATTTCTGTGATTAGAGAATGTTCCTTTTTAATTCTGAGCTTGATAACAGTTTTGGCAAAGCCCGAAATATTCGAGGGTATGAAACAACAATTGGAATTTCTTTGGATTTGTTTTGGGTGTGTGAATATCTTTTACCGGGCATCCTTCCATTTTTGATGTCTCACCACATTGAACACAGGTCAAATGATGAATATCTCTATCTACGGGAGTATACAGAACCTCTCCAGTTGGGAGATGTCTAGAACGTATTAAGCCATGCTTTATCAGAACTTGAAGATTCCTGTAAACAGTCGTCAGTCCCATAGCTTTTCCGCTTTCTATCAATTGTCTATGCAACTCTTGACCAGTCAATTCATCCTCGCATTTATTAAGTTCTTCAAGAAGTTGTTCTTGTCTTTTGGTAATGTCAGACTTAGTTACCATTGTTTCCGAAATCTTTTTTTGTCCCGTATTTTTGATCATACCGAATCATTCGAATAATGTCTTTTATTAATAACAACTGGTGGCTGGTTCCATTAATAATAACTATATTCTCCGGGATTTTATGCCCAGCTATGGGAACTGTATTAATCACTCATAAGAGATTATTACAAGTTAATTTAATCTCTCATTGTGTGTTGCCTGGACTTGCTCTCGCACTAGCGCTTGGAATTCACCCCTCAATTGGTGGTGTTATAAGTGGTCTTATGGGCTCAGTAATTGCGGAAAGTTTAACTAATAGAAAAAGTGAAAATTATGAAGCAGTTATGAATACTATTCTCGCTGGAATGCTTGGATTTGGGGTCCTTATAATCCCTTTACTCGGAATAAGGATTGATTTGGAGGCAGTATTATTTGGCGATTTATTGACAGCAAATTTCGGAGATTTACTTAGAACAATAATTGCTTTTTTAGTATTTATACTTTTAATGACTTTTGGATATGAAAAGGTTGTTTATGTTGGATTAGATCCAGAAGGTGCATCCGCGAGTGGTATAAACGTTTCTTTATTAAATCTTGCTTTGAGTTTTACAACGGCATTAGTAATTGTTAGTTCAATGTCAGCAGTGGGAGTAATTCTTGTAATTGCTCTTCTTTCTACGCCAACTTTGTTAGGGCTAAATAAGGCTCATAGTTTAAGAATTGCAATGATGAGGTCTTCATTTTTTGGATTATGTATCTCCCTTCTTGGATTTATTCTCTCTATAGTCTTTAATCTTTCGCCTGGACCTGCAATTAGCGTTATTTGTGTTGCGTCCCTTTTAATACCTAAGCTTCGCAAATAATTAAATCTTAAATGTCCAATCAGAATTTAATGCTTGAGCTTCTGGATTGTTTTTTAAAGCTACTTCCATAGCTTCTTTTTTATTATTAGCTATAACAACTTCATCAAATTCCTTTCCATTTTTTTTGAGACTTACTTTGAAACGCATAAAAATTATTTAATTAATCAAAAGTTAACCACTAAGCAACTAGATTTAAATACTTTTAAAAGTTAATTGATGAAATAGAAACTTTAGTTATTCTGAAGTTTTTCTACTACAGATTCTTTCTCAATCTTAGCTACATCCTGTAATCCATTAGCATCAAACCAAGGAGCGTTTTCCCAATTAAATCCTTCCCCAAAAGTATTATCGGGAGCAGCTACGTACCAGTGACATGACGAATCGGGAACATCTACAGCACATTTTGACCAGTCAGCTTCCCATTGTGGAACTTGTACCCACATTACAGATGCTAATAAAAAAGAAAAAATAAAATTCATAATTATCGGTTAGCAAAATTTTGAAAGATTTTTTTCACATTCTTTCTTTCTTTTCTTCCAGTAATTCTCAAGTATTTGATACTTATGCTTATTTTTAAATTGACTTAAGTGAATATTATTCTGATTAAGAACTGAATTATTTTTGATTTTCATGTCTCAAGCTGTCTATTTAGAACATATTTAAGACACTTTATAGATTTTTTGAAGTGAATTTATACTTAATTTTTGTCTTACTTTTGTGTAGGTAAGTATTTTTCGGGATTATTTTCAATATAAGTAATCGAATATTTGACAACAACCACTATTACTGAAAAAAGAGCAATTGCCGAAATAATAAAAATGATTTTTTTGTAAATGCTTTTCATGAATTTTTTATGTTTTTGATTATTTTTTTCATCAAAGACCAATTTTTCTGAAAGATTTAAATTTTTAGTAATTTATACTGTAGCCTTTTAAATTACCTACGGAGTAGATTAAAAACATCAGAAACTCCTCACACACTTTTTTCTGATAACTTTAAAAGTACTCGACCTCGATGTTTGAGTACTTTTTGTATTTTTTACGATGTGACAGTTAAGATAGAGGTCCATTAAGCATTACATATTTTGAATTTAGATGTGATATTTATTATGTGTGTAGGAGGAATTGATTTATTTCAGTGGAAACAAGGAAACACTTGATATAAATCAATTTTTAAAAGATCTCTCTCTGAGAGATCTTTTTTTTTGGGGATTATTAGAAATATTAAATTATGAATATAAAAACATATATACTTTCTTCCAAAATAATTACTTTCTCTTTACAAATTAGTAATTTAATTCGTTAGATTATGAGTCGTTAAATTCTTCTGTTAATGCAAATACTTTTTTTAGCAATTTTAATTTGTTCAAGCTTTTTATTCCCTTCTTCATCATTTGCCTCACATATAGAACTAAAACCTTGTGTTGAGATTGCTCATTGTGTACGAGAAGAATGGGAGGTAAACAATATTGAGAAACCTTTTGAAGAGATTAAAGCATTTATCGAAAACACTCCAAGAACTGAGATTGTTGAAATTGATGGCGATTATCTTCATGCTGAGGCAACCAGTAAATGGATGAAGTATGTAGACGACTTAGAAGTATCCTTTCTCCCTGAATCAAACATCTTATTAATAAGATCAGAATCAAGAGTTGGAGAAAGTGATTTGGGAGTGAATCAAAAAAGAGTTGATTTACTAAAATCGAAAATCTTTTAAGATAAAAAGTAAAAAAAATAATTTGTATTTATTTTTTTTTGTATAACTTTTCCATTTTTAAAAATAAATTAGCAGATAAAAAAGCGATAATTGTCATCATGCCTTGATAATGGCAAATTTATTAGATTTTCTCTAAAAAGATGATCATAAATTTTATATATTTATTATTATTTAGCTTTGTTTTTTTCTGGTTTTATATAAACATTAAAAAAAATGGACTTAAATGGATAATCAAAGGTTTTTTTCAAATTGGAATATTGGTATTATTCATTGGAGGGTTTTTCAAAATATTTTTCAACTTACCCCCTAATTTATTTATAAAAATATTTTTTCTTATTATTTATGCATGGTGCACTGTTGGAATAAATGTAAATTTCATGATCCCTTTGATTAGTTTGATTGACCAAAAAATACTGAAAAAATAAAACTAAAATATGCCTTAATTTTCAATACAAAAATAAATCTATTTCCTTAAGCTGCAATATTAAAATTTATAAGATTTATTTTTTCCCTTTGAAAGTCTTTTTCTTGTATACCTAGTCTTTAATGCCAAGTCTGACATTACATATATTCCAAATAAAAGAATGACTATTCCAATAAAGTATTTCATTTTTTATGTAATTACTATGTTTGAGATTTATTCATTATGCCAACTAATTTTAATATCTATTTCTTGAGATAAATTTCTTGTAACTGGACATTCTTTGGAAGCTTTTTTCAAAAAATCAATAGTTTCATTAGAAGTGCTCTCTGGTATGAAAATATCTATTATTAGTTCTTTTATCTTCCTCTCGCTATTTTGTGTCATTACTTTTTCAATATTTAAATATATATCTTTCAAATCAAATCCTTTCGATTTGGCTTTGATTGCCATGATGGTTAGCAGGCAAGTACCTAGAGATGTTGCTAATAAATCAGTT
>CACNJU010000031.1 GCA_902620895.1 uncultured Prochlorococcus sp. | reverse complement strand
TCTCCAGGCCTCAAACCTATTAATTTTATTTCAATATCTCCATTTGGATTATCAGAGTTTTTAATTGATTTACCACTTAAAATGATCATCTGTTCAGCTAATTTCTTTATCAACATTGGTTCACCCATATCCAAGAGAAAAAGATCACCTCCTTTAGCTAAAGATAATGATTGCAAAACCAATTGAGAGGCTTCAGAAATTGTCATGAAGTACCTTATTATTCTTTCATCAGTGAGTGTAATTGGACCACCATTTTTAATTTGACTTCTAAATAAAGGAACAACAGAACCAGAAGAGTCAAGTACGTTTCCAAAACGAACCATGGAAAAAATAATAGGATTTTGATTTTGATTTCTTGTTTTTTTGTTAGAAAATCCTTGAACTATAAGTTCTGACAATCTTTTAGAAGCGCCCATAACGTTTGTTGGCCTGACTGCTTTATCAGATGATATGAAAACAACATTTTTTACAGATGTATCTTCTGCCGCAGAACAAACACTATAAGTCGATAATATATTATTTTTAAGTCCTTCAGCAGAATTAATTTCAACTAGTGGAACATGTTTATAGGCTGCTGCATGAAAAATGACATCAACTTTATTATCTAAAAGAATTTTTTTTAAAAGTTCAAAATTGCATGCATTGCCTAAAACTGATTCAACTGGAAACTTTATTTTTAAGTTACTAAGTTTTTTGTTAATTTCATAAAGATTATTCTCACTCATATCAAAAAGAATCATTTTTTTGGGGTTAAGATAATAAATCTGTTTACTTAATTCACTACCTATAGATCCCCCAGCACCTGTTATTAGGACAACTTTTTCTTTTACTCCCATCTCAAGTAATTTTTTATCAGCATGTACTACTTCTCTTCCTAACAAATCATTTATTGAAATTGGCATAAGATTATAAGAATCTAATTTGCCGGAAATAACCTCTTTTATAGAAGGTATAGATAAAAGAGGTATTTTATAATTTTGAAGATTCTCTATTAATTTTTTTCTTTTAGAATGTTTTAAATTAGGAACAGCTAAAAGTATTTGGTCTACCTCATATTTAAATTTATCAATTTCAAAAGGTGGTTTAATAACAACACCAGATATAGATCTTCCCCACAATTTTTTATCATCATCTAAGAAACAAATTACCCTGTAAGTATTAAGTCTCATTAAATTTTTTGCTAATTGAGCACCATTTTCCCCTGCACCATAAATTATTACATTCGTCAATTTATTATTTGGAAGGCTTAGAGAATAATTTACAAAATCTCTAATAGTAAGTCTTAAAAATATTTGAGATATGCTGGTTATAAGAATCATTAGGATGAAAGAAGGTTGATTCTTATAACTAACAATTTGCGTAAATCCAAAAATATAAATTAAAAAATACAACAAAGAATTCCTTAATAGAATCTGATAAAAAGTTAATACCCCTGAATACCTACTTAGGGCTTTGTATTGCTTCGTCAGAGTATAAATAATTGGACTTATTACAATCCCAGCATAATATATCCATAAGAGCTCAGTAAAATCAAAATTCTCAAGCCCAGAATAAAAAAAACTTTTTAAATATAAGACAAAAGTAGCAATTGAGACTGAAATTAAAACTATAAACAAATCGACAAATAAAAGTATCCATTTTCTTGAAATCGGATTTGCTTGCCATAAAATTTCAAAAATAGATTCACTTTTATTCATTATGTTTTTATTCTTTAACAACTTTAAAATATTGACTATTTTACATTAATCATTTTTGCATTAATGAAATTTTGTTTATTTAATAAAATTTAGTTACTAGATTGTTTAGGAATTGAAGACAAAAAAGATTTTGCAAATTTCTGATCCAAATAAAAAGCATATAAAAATACTAAAAATATACTACTTATTTTCAAAACTAAAAAATTTGACAAACAAGAAATTACTAATACTAAAGTCGCTAAAAAATAGTGAGTAGAAACTTTCCAGTGTGACCATCCTGCTTTATAAAGTCTTTGATACAAATGCAATGTGTGAGGAGAAAAAATATTTTCTCCAGCAATAAATCTTCTTAAGACGCATATGAATGCATCCATAAGTAAAGGAGATGAACAAATTAATAAATCGAAAAAACTTATAAAAGTATTAGCCTTCAGAAGGGATCCTGCTAATATTGCCCCAAGAAAAGTGCTTCCAGTATCGCCCATAAATATTTTTGATGGCTCCCAATTCCATAAAATAAAACCTATTAAACCTCCTGAAATAATAATTAAAGTTAAATCAATTCTTAAAGCTGCGAAAGCAAATACTAAAAATAGACAACAAGCTACCAACCCATCCATCCCATCCATAAAGTTAATGAAATTTATAATTGCTGTAATAAATATAATTAAAAAAATCCAGATAAATAAACTTGTCACTTTATTAAAGTTATCTAAATAACTAAAGATAAATTGCCCTTGAAAAATAATCATAAATGAGGTTAAAACTTGAGAAAAGTATCTTAATTTCGCTCCTAATTTATATAAATCATCAAAAAAACCTATTAAAGCTAGAGGCAAGCAAACTATAAACAAATTATTGTCAATAAAATAGGAAAGGAAACAAGAAGATAAAACGAAAGATATTCCTCCACCTGTGATTTTATTCTTCGTGTGTAAACTCCTAAAATTTGGCTTATCTATAAAATAAATCTTAAGTCTCGGAATTAAAAAATAAATCAATAAGAAACTAATAATAAATGCCGTAAAAAAAAGAAAAATCATGAAAAGTTTTAATTAATTTTTTTTTTAAACCAAGATATTGTTATTTCAATGCCTTCTTCAGATGTGTAAGGGGGGGTCCACTCAAAGAAATTAAAAGTATTTGTTGGATCGACTTCAAGATTACTAAAAATACGATCAAATTTACTTTGGTTTCCTGTAATAAATCCCAAAAATCTTAATATTGAATTTGGAAATTTAAATAGAAATAATCTCTTTTTTAATGACTTCGATATAAAAATGATTATTTCTTTAGTTGAAAGCGGATAAGAATCGGATATAACAAATGTTCCATTATCAGCAGAAGTGTTTGAAATACATTTAGATATGAAATCAACTAAATTTCCTATAAAAATTATTGACCTTTTATTTCTAATACCTTTAAAAGGTAAAGGTATTTGAAAGTTAACAAGTTTAATTAGACTCAGAAAATTAGCACCTACATAGGGACCATAAACGAGGGGGATTCTTACATTAATAATTTTCAAACCATATTTATCTGATATATTTCTCAATTTCTCTTCTGCCCTAAATTTAGATAAAGAATAAGTGTCCATTGGATTTAATATTGAATCGTTTCTAATTGGTTTTCCTTCTAATGTTTTTTCACCATGAACTTTTATTGTACTAAGGTATATGAACTTTTTTATCCCTAATTTTGCTGATGCCATAGCTATTTTTTCTGTAGCCAGAACATTAATTAATTCATAATTATTTTTACTTCTTTCTGAATCTTTTTCAAAAGAGTGAACCTTTGAAGCACAATGAATGACAATATCAACTCCTGAAAGAACTTTTAACCAGTCATTGCAATCTTCTAAATCTTTTATTACAAAAGCACTTTCTTCTTTAAATCTTTGAATTCTTCGAATTTTATATCCAATTTTATTTAAGTAATTACATAAATGTCTACCTATGAATCCGTTTGAACCAGTAACTGCAATTAGCATGCTCAATAATTTTTAATTAAGTCAGAATAAATTCTTAAATGTTTCTTGTTAACGCTTTGAATATCAAAATTTTGCACGGCGTAATTTCTCGCATCTACTCCCATTTTTTTGCATAAATCGGGAGAATATAAGACTTTTTTTAAAGCCATTGTTAAAGCTTTGCTATCTCGAATAGGTATAAGAATGCCAGTTTTGTTGGGTATTATTGCATCTCTACAACCTTGATGATCTGTTGTAATAATAGGTTTACCACATGCTGCTGCTTCAATAAGTATTTTGGGTAATCCCTCTCCATAATAAGATGGCAAGACAACAACCTTTGATTCGTTTATTAGATCTCTCATATTTTTAATATATCCACAATATTTGATTATTCCATTTCTTTCCCACTCATTAATTTGCTCTTTAGTAATACAATCAGGATTTTCCGTATCTAACATTCCTGCGACCAAAAAAGTATAATTTTTAGACTTCATATCTTTTGCAGTTTTAACAAATTCAAGTAAGCCTTTTGATTTAAGAAGTCTTGATGCAAACAAAATATTTTTACTATCTGATTTCTTATTTAATGGCTTAAAAAATTTCAAATCAACTCCTGAACCCCTTATTAGAGAGGTTTTTTTAAAATTAAGATTACAAATTTCACTGATCTTTTTTAAATCTTCTTGATTTTGAAAAATAACTTTTAACTTTTTTTTTGATAATGCAAATCTATAAAGAAACTTAGCAAAAAATTTTATCAACAAAGCCTTCAAGTCTGAAGATATAAAAAGGTAGCCCAATCCAGAAACTGAAGCAACAAAAGCTATTTTAGTAAAAAACTTTGTTGCAAATCCGCCAAAAATAATTGGTTTAATAGTAATTGCATGAACAATATCAGGTTGAATTCTTTTAATTAAGAAAAATATTTGAAAAAAAGACTTTACTGTTTTTATTATGTTTGAACCTCTATCAATTTCGATTGGATGGATAACAAACCCTAAAGAAAGTAGTTTTTCTTCAAAACCAGTAAATTTTGCAGCTAAGTGTACTTCATAGTTATCCTTAATTGCCTCTACACCTATATTTAATCTATGAGAACAATAAAACCAGTCAACATTTGCGATAAATAATATTTTTTTTTTTTTAAATTTAAATTGATTTTTCATAACATTTGATATCTCGTGTACACAAGTCAAGAGATATATTAGGATCTTCATCCAATTTTTTATACCACTCAACTGTTCTTTTAACAGAAAATTCAAAGTCCCAAATTGGCCTCCAATTCAAAAGATTGAAGGCTTTATCAATTTGGAGATGTAATTTTTCAGCTTCATGGAATTGATTAGAATCTTGATCGATATCTTGTTTTATAGTCCCAGGCCAGTATTTTATTATTTCGTTCACAAGAAATTCTACTGTCTTATTTGAGTCAATATTTGGACCAAAGTTAAATGCTGAAGTAAAAATATTTTTATCGTTTTTATTCAGTAACTTCCTTGATTGATATAATTTTTCTGCCAACAACATATAACCTGCTAAAGGATCAAGGACATGTTGCCATGGTCGTGTTGATTTAGGATTTCTTATAAATATTTTATTATCATTCTCAAGTGATCTTATTACATCCGGAAAAATTCTATCTTTAGCCCAATCTCCCCCACCAATGACATTGCCCGATCTAGCAGAAGCTATTTTTAAATTATATCCTTTCTTATTTGAAGAACAAAAGCTATCTCTCCAACTAGAAATCGCAAATTCAGTAGCAGCTTTACTTGCACTGTAAGGATCATGTCCACCAAGTTGGTCATTTTCTCTATATCCATGATCCCATTCCATATTTTTATAGACCTTATCAGTAGTAACCATAATGACTGCACAATGATGTTTGATTATGGTTAAGCTTTCAAGAAGATTTAATGATCCAATGAGGTTTGTAGACCATGTTTCTAAGGGATCCTCATAACTTTTTCTTACCAAAGGCTGAGCAGCTAAGTGAAAAACTATATCAGGATTTATTTCATTCATACTTCTCTTTAGTTTTTCAGAATCTCTTATGTCAACAAAATAGTCTCTTGATAAAGAACCTTTTTTTGTTATCTCTTTAAATAAGGATTTACCCTGCAACGGTGACAAAGATAAGCCATAAACATCAGCACCGAGCATATTTAACCAAACTAATAGCCAACTACCTTTAAATCCAGTATGTCCAGTAATAAGAACTCTTTTGTTTAACCAAAAATCCTTTTTGATAATTACCATATTTTCCACGATGCTTTACCTTCCTCCCATCTTTTCTCTAATAATCTATGGTCTCTTAATGTATCCATAGGCTGCCAGAATCCATGATGTTTAAAAGCATTTAACTCATTTTTTTGAGATAGTGTTTTTAGAGGTCTATCTTCCCAAATACAATCATCTCCATCAATAAAATCAATAGCAGAAGGTTCTAGAACAAAAAACCCTCCATTAATCCATGAATTGTCACCTAGTGGCTTTTCTTTAAATGATTTCACCATACTTCCTTCAATTTCTAAAACCCCAAACCGGCCAGGTGGTTGTACAGCTGTTAAAGTTGCTAATTTCCCTGATTTATTATGATGATCAATAAGTTCTTTAATATTAATATTTCCAACGCCATCGCCATAGGTAAGACAAAACGTATCATTTTCTACAAACTTTCTTATTTTTGCAATTCTCCCACCTGTTTGAGTAAGTGCACCTGTTTCGACAAGTGTTACTTTCCAATCTTCTGACTTTCTACTATGGAACAAAACTTTTTCATGCTTAATATCAAATGTAACGTCATTAGTATGGAGAAAATAATTAGAGAAGAATTCTTTTATAAGATAGCCTTTATATCCCAAACATATAATGAAATCATTAATACCAAAAGAGCTATAAATTTTTAAAATATGCCACAAAATTGGTTTTCCTCCAATTTCTATCATAGGTTTTGGCCTTAGGTGAGTTTCCTCTGCTAATCTTGTTCCTAATCCTCCAGCTAATATTACTGCTTTCATTACCAAAATAATTTAACTAATAATAAAACACTTTTTCCATATAAAGTTAACGATTTACTAAACTTAATTTTTTCAAAAATTTATAAAATTAATTTAAAATTCTATTTATTTGTGCGATCGCAAGTTTAGGACTGAAGTTGATGGTTTGTTTTTTCTTAAACATATAAATATACCAAAGATAAAGTATGCTAAATAACTTTGAGGGTAGAATGACTATAATTAAAATTATAAATTTATTGAAAGCAATAACTTTTCTTGAATTAAGTATATGTTTTTTAAATATTTGATAATCAATTCTTCCATAAGCTCTAGCAGCTAACATTAATTTTAAAGAGTTTAATGGGTTTTTCGGAATTACCTTCTGCTTAGCAGAGAAAGAATAATTTTCTAATCCCCAAATTACATCTGGATAGAATAAGTACCAAATTTGAAATGATTTATTTAACCAAGTTTGGCTTCCTAAACGCATTTTTATAGCAGGCATTCCAAAGTAATGAACTTCCCTATTATTTTTAATTGAGGCTAAACAATCAATGTGAGCAAAAAAGGTACCTATTTTATCTTTTTTATAATTTTCAATCCAAAGTTTTTTGCTTACTATTATTGCTCCAACATAAGTCAAATATCCTCCCATATCAATTAAAAACTTATCATTTTCATTTTTCTCGTATAAATAATTTTTATTTTTTTGCATTCTTGAAGATTCAATTATACCTTTTTCTGAAAAAGATTTACTATTGCAAACTACCAAACTTGGTTTTTTTGTTTTTAAAAAACTGATTATTTTTTTTAAAATTCCAGTAACTAAAATATCATCATCACCAAATACCCATGCATATTTCCCAGTAGCTAATTCAATTGATCTATTTACGTTGGAATCTAAGCAATTATATTTTTTTGAAGAAAAATATTTTATATTTTTGATATTTGCATAATCTCTTTTATAAAGATTTCTAATATCAGAATTAAAGCTATTATCTGAAATAATTAAATCGATATCATTTCCGAACTCGTCATCATTAAGGATTGATCTGATTGCTTTTTTTAAAAAAACAGCTTTGTTATGAGACGGTATAACTATTGAAAGAAACATTTAAAACT
>CACNJU010000030.1 GCA_902620895.1 uncultured Prochlorococcus sp. | reverse complement strand
GGAACAAAAAACTATGAAGATGCGATTGAAGATTATACAAAGGCAATAGAAATTGAACCTAATAGTGTTTTTGCTTATCGATTGCGTGGAGATTCAAAGAGTAAATTAGGAGATTATCAAGGAGCAATTGATGACTACACAAAGGCAATAGACATTGAACCTAATAAAGCATATTTATATAATTATCGTTCAGAAAGTAAGCGTAAATTAGGCGATAATGAAGGTGCTGATGAGGATGATAGAAAAGCAGAGAAACTCAAAAATATTTTTTAAATTTATGGCAAAAGATTTTCGCAATATTGAATACCATACAAATCAAGATGGAGATGGACTTAGATATTATGCGTGCTCAACATTAAATACCAAAAGGAAAGAGTTGAGCTTTCATAAGAATAAAGGAGCTATTGTTCAAATGAGATGGGAAGTAAGTATAGGTAAGGATATTAAAAATCTTAGTGAAACTTTCAAATTCACTCCTGAATTTGGAGAGTTTGTTGAATATCAAAATTTATTTGATTACATAAATCAGGTATGTCGAAAAGAAAAAAATATGAATATGAAAATTGTTGATCTCCAAATTGCCTGGCAGAAAGATTTTGTATTCAAAATAAACCCTATAACCCTAGAACTTGGATACTTATGGATTCGTGATTTAGAACAAAAAACAAAGAAATATATATGGGATAACAATGAATGGATAGAAGTTTGAATATTTTGAATTAAACTCAATTAAAAACTCTAATTTGATTTAATAATATTTATTATGCGGAAGACTTTAATTATAATAGCTCTTATTTTTTCTAATTCATCTGGCTTTGCATCGCCTTTAGAAATAGGTAAAAAATGGCCAGTTTTCTGGAAACAATTTAAAAGCCAGCCTGAAGAACAATTTAAAAAATATATTACTGTGAGATTTTCAGAATCCCTTAATGATTCGTGCGAAATATTGCAAAAGAACTCGAATAATCAGGCATTAGCAGAAAAAAATTGGTGGTATGAAAAAGACACTTTAAAAGAACGAGCATATGGAATGCCTTTTTCATCAGTTGACGAATTTAAAAAAAATTACAAATGGTTAGAAAAAACTTATGTAGAACCTCTTATGAAGAAAAAAATTAATTCAATTTATTTACGTACATCATCAGCTGTTGAGGTTTTAAGACAATCTGGCTACTCTGATTGGAAACTTTACTCTAGATATAATTTCGAGGGAGTTGGTGATTTAGCGAGAGAAGCATTAGAAAAAGGAGTATACGATTCGGAGAAAACTAAAAAATATCTGACAGGTAATGCATTTAAAGAAGCAAAAGAAATCTGTGAGACATATGGCTACAAAATAAAAAAATTTTTACCCCCCTTCCCTTAATTTTCTGGCTACTTCCTAAAAGGAATGTAAGGATTATGGGCACAAGTATGTACAAAGTACATAACCCTAGCGCTCCTTTTAGCGCTCCTTTCTCAACTTAAGACTAACTCGAATATTTGTAATCCATTGCTATAACTGATCGGGGCGACAGGATTCGAACCTGCGACCTAGTGCTCCCAAAGCACCCGCAAGAATATGGCTAAATTTGTGACTTAAAGCTATATCAGGACTTTTGAGAAATAAAGTATGGACTAATTCGAACTAAAAACTTCTGATTTGAGGGAAATTTGGGGAGTTTTAAGGAATGATTTTTGAGCAATCTGGATATTTTTTTAATGTCATTGATTTAGCTTCTTTAGCTACTGCAGGAGAAAAATCTTCTTTTAAAGTTTTAAGTGAAATTTGGATACCTATATCGGCAACATCTTCGGTTAAAGCGCCCATTGTATAGAAAGTACAGGTCGCTTGCATCCAACCAATCATTCTGAAAATATTAGCCATATCAAGCTGATTTGCTAAGGCCTTAGATGAAAAATTAGAAATTGAAAATGAAATCAAAACTAACCATAATTTTGGTAATTTTTTAATCAAATTTTTAACATAATATTCACTATTTTAACTATATCAACTTCAAAGAATATGTATGAGAGCTTTATTGGACTAATTTTAATGATTGCTCTGAATGATAGGAGCTATTATTATCATTTATTAAATAGAAGTCTTATTGAATAAATTCATTCCTGAGGCAATAATAAATTAAATTCTCATTGCATATGAACTCTGGTTCTTTATTAATTGGTTTCTTAGTAGCAAGTTTGGGATGGCAATTAATAGCAAATCTTCTTGGGCCAAAAGTCGCGCAATTTATATATCGCATAAGAGTGAATAAGTTAAAAGATTCTGGGTTGACTTTTACAGATCAGGATCAGATGGATTCTTGGGCGAAAAAGACAATTGAAAGTTCGTATAATTACGGGCTACTCATTCTTGCAATGCTTTGCGGAATGATTGCAGGCGGATTTGGATTCCCATTAATTGGTTTCAGCAGAAGTACTAATTTATGGAGCTGGATAAGAGTAGGAACTTTATGTGCAAGTAGTTGGATTGTTATAGGCATTGTTTATCCTGGAGCATTTAATTAAAAGATGGAATTATTTATAGCTTTAGGATTACCAATAGTTTTGTTATTTGGATTAACTTTTCTTTTTATATCAGATGGTATACCTATTTGGATTCAATATTTAAATAGAAATAGTTCAACCATTTGGAATTTCGGTATTGTTGCTATCAGCACTATGACAGTAATAATTTACTTGGCTAAAAGATAGATTCGCTTTATTTGAGGGAAGGTATTTTTGAGGGAAATCTATTATTAGCTGAGACTTACTTCTATAACTGATTGGGGCGACAGCATTCGAACCTGCGACCTAGTGCTCCCAAAGCACCGCACACCCCATTAGCATCACTAGGTTTTTAAGCTATAACTTATTTCTTGCGTAGTGTTGCTTTAATTGTCTACTCAAATCAAGCAACATTTGTCTGTAATTTGTCCGCAATTCGTGCGATTTTATTTGGATCTCTTCAGTAGGATCTTAAACTCTTGCATTCATCTTTGAAGGCACCTTTTGTTTGAAGATTCTTTAATTCTAAGTAAGTGTTGCGATCATTAATACGTTCTTCGCCAATGTTTAAAAACATCTTTACTAATGATTTT
The DNA here is from genome assembly GCA_902620895.1 of uncultured Prochlorococcus sp. Taxonomy (GTDB): domain Bacteria; phylum Cyanobacteriota; class Cyanobacteriia; order PCC-6307; family Cyanobiaceae; genus Prochlorococcus_A. Next base: position 5,469 of record CACNJU010000030.1, on the reverse strand, counting down.
GCATCTTCTTTGGACATTTGATTATATTGATACGCGGAACATGCTGCAGACATTCCACCCCAACTCCATCCATACCAATATATATCGTTAGCCATTACGGGAGTTGATAATGAACCACTTATTAAGGAAAACAAAAATACTTTAGTGAAATTTTTGTTTCTAATAGTAAGCATGTTAAAAATTTTCTTAGATTCCCTTCTTTGATAATACCTTTTAAAAGTTTCTTGTCTGGAATTTGTCCGCTTTTTGTCCGTTTTGGCTGCGGACAGATTTTCCCAATAAAAAAGCGAGTCTGGGTAACTCGCTAGTATGACTTGGATTTGATTGAGTCGGGGCGACAGGATTCGAACCTGCGACCTAGTGCTCCCAAAGCACCCGCGCTACCAAGCTGCGCCACGCCCCGCTCATAAGATATTAGTTCATCATAGACATCTATAAAAGACCAAAATGGTAAATTTTTTAAAAAAAATATCTTTAAAGGCTTAAAAGTCATTATTTTCTCTCTTTTTCACAAAAAACTTTTTTCTAATCCTATAAAAATTTTTTTTCAAAGGGCACAATGTTATCTGAAGATTGGTCCAGAGTACCAAGCTACTAAGGATTTTCTCACCCCTGAACTGACAGGTCTGACTCTATGGTAAACATCAGACTGAAAAAAGATTGCAGAACCTTTTTTTAATTTAAAAGTTTTATATCTAGTTTTTGTCTCTGGTTTAAATATTTCTAGATCAAACTCACCTCCTTCATACTCGTCGGGGTTATTCATAAATAAAGTCATGCTAATTTTTCTAATTGACCCATTTTTAAATAATATTTTTGAGCCTTGATCTACATGCCAATCATATTTTCCTCCGTCACTATATATGCCAAATTGGATTGGTTCAATACCTTTAATATCAAAGTTCCAATTACAAAGTCCATTTACTTTTTGACCAATATCAAAAAAAAATTTGCAAAAAGATTTTTCTTTTATCCATGCTTGCTTAGAAATTCTAAGGTTAGGATCTAGTCCTTTTAATTCTTCTTTATTTACTAAACTATCTTCTATTTGCAAATTCATATTTGAAATTTTGTTATCTATCTTTTTTATGACATCTTGATCGAAATCTATGATTTTATAGTAATCTCCATATTTCATGTTAAGACTGTTTTAATTTTTGGTTTAATTATCTATTAAAAGCTAAATAATTAATATGTAAAATGTTCGATCACATATTTATAACTTGCAATCTTAAAAAACCTATCTTGATAAGTAATAAATTTCCCATAAAATAATTTTAAATTACTTTAGTTTGCAATTAATCATTGATAATAGTCACCTCCCAACAGTTTTCATGATCCTAACAAATTTTCACTAAATGATTTGTAATATTTTTTCGTAATCTATTTATTGCAAAACATTTGGTTTGAAATACTTAAAGACTTAAATGATTTATAAATTTAATTTTTTATGGTTTATATAAGTCCAACTGAACCAGCAGTAAAACCAACTGCAAGAAAAAAAACAAATTCGAGTAAGTCTCTTGGTAAAGAATTCACAAAAATATTTATTTGAGTCATTTGACCTTGTGCTCCTCAGGTTTATAAATTTAGAAAAATATAACTAATTATTTTTCTTGTCGAGGGAAATAAAAGTCTTTTTTTCTTTTTTCTAAAGATTTCAGGGAAGTTAAACTTCAAAAGAAAATAAATTTAAATTATTCTAAAAATTTTAACCAAATTAAATTAATGCTCGAATTCTTTATAAATGCTATATTTTTTACAAATAAAACAAAACTTCTAAAATTTATGGATTACAAAAAGAAATCCTTAAATAAATCAAATCGAAAAGAAACCTACGAGGAAATTGACACTAGGTTAGCTTCAGGATGGTACGTTGATGAAGTTGATAATAGAAAAAAGAAAAAATACAAAACAGAAAAAGTTTCTTTCAAAATTTCAAAAAAAATATAAATTATTGAATTAATTACTTTGAAAAAAAAGAGAAATACACTTAAATAAATTAAGAAACTGAATGTATAACTTTAGAAAGTGGCACAAATTATTCAAAAATGTAGCTGTTAATACTTGATTTTGTATACCAAAATACTCTATCTTGAGGTGTACTTTAAAATTTCGTGTGAGGAAATTTATGAAGCTTTTTAAAAGCTTGCTAGTAGCACCCGCGACTTTAGGCTTACTTGCGCCTATGTCTGCTACTGCAAATGAAGTTACTATTAATGACTTCAACCCTGCTGAAGAACTTGCTGTTACAAATAGCCGTATAGATGGTTTAGAAGCAAGATTAAACAATTTTGAGGCTGGCGGTTTTTCAGAAACAACAACAGCTTCTTTCAGCGTTGATGCATCTATCGGTGCTATCGATGGTGATACAACTACAGAAAAAACTGTTGCTGCTTATCAGTTCAACATAGGTCTTTCAACTAGTTTTACTGGAGAAGATTCTCTTGATATAGCTATCGACAGTGGTTCTGATGCACCAGCAGCTACAGCCGATGACCCACTTGGATTCGATACAGGTGCTGCATTATCTGTTGATGGAGTTACTTACTCTTTCCCTCTAGGTGGAATGTCAATGCTAGTTGGCTTTGATACAGACATCAGTTCTGTATTTACAGGAGCTTGTACTTACAGTGCTTTCACTGATTACATGGGCAAGTGTGGTACTGATCTATCTGTTGATGTTGGTGGTGGTGGTGTTACTGTTGCTGGTAGCTATGCATTCGATTCAGGATTCTCATTAGCTGCCGGTGTTTCAGGTACAGGTGATTCATCAGCTGGACTCATGACAAAGGAAGGTGATGACTATTACGGTATTGAAGCTGCATACACTGCTGATTCATGGGGTGTATCTGTTGCTTACGTATCTGACGATAATAATACAGCTGCAGAAACAACATATTGGGGTGTCAACGCTAATTACAGTTTTGATATTGCAGACGTCAGTGTTGGTTTTGAAACTGAAGAAACATCTGGAACAGATCAATCTGGATATTTCGTTGGTTTAACTTTCCCTGAAGTTGGCCCTGGTTCTGTAAGCATTGCTGCTGGTACATCTGAGAACTTTACTGATGCTGAAACAGAATACATGGTTTATGAAGCATCTTACTCTTATCCAGTTAATGATGGCCTAACAATCACTCCAGGTGTATTCATAGAAGAAAAAGCTGGTGATGATCTAACAGGAATCATGGTTACATCTTCATTCTCTTTCTAAGAGAATTAGAAAATCTTACACACAAAGAAAGACCTGCTTAACAGCAGGTCTTTTTTTGTGTTTTTCTTAATTAAGTAATTATTTCATTCATTTTTATAGAAAGTATAATGAAGTGAAAATTATAGGTAATATATTGAAAAATATTGATTTATATAAAAAAATTGAGGCGGCTAAAATAAATCTAAAAGCAGGAAATCCTTTAGAGGCAAATAGAATTTTTCAGGAATTGATAAAAACAAATAACGATTCTTTTGATTTACTTTATGAATATGGATTATTTTGTAAAAATTTAAAAAACTATAATTTAGCAAAAAGGGTATTTTTAACTTTAATTAGAAAGTTCCCATCATCAATAAATTCTTATATTTTGTTGGCAGAAATGTTAAAAATGGAGAATAAATTTAATGATGCTGAGAAGGTACTTCAAAAGGCTTTAAAATTTAATCCTAATCATGGCGATTTACTTTATAACTTAGCTCTTTTGTATTTTGCATTGAAGAACTTTGATCATGCATTAATTTATATAGATGATGCTATTAAATTATCGAGAAATAATTATATCTATCAACTTTTAAAGTCTGAGATTTATATCAACAACTTTAATATCGATGAAGCATTACATATATTAAAAGATTTAAAAAATAATAATAAAGTTCAAATAGATAATAATAAAGAAATAAGAATTTATCTAGCTCTAGCTAATGCATATATAAAGAAAAGAGAGTATGAGGAGGGAGAAAATATTCTCCTAAAATTAATCAAAAAACATAAAAGATTAGAATTGGCTTATTTAAATTTAAGTATTCTTTATAGGGATAAGAATCAATTAAGTAAAAGTATAGAAATATTAAAAAAAGGAATAAATCTATCGCCTAATTTCATGCCTTTTTACACTAACTTGGCTTGTTTTTATAGAAATTCAGGCCAGCTTAAACTTGCAATAGAGACTAATTTATTAATTATTTCAAGAAATAAATTTGACTTTAATAGTTATTATGAATTATCTGGAATTTATGATTTTAAGAATCATAAAAATGAATTAAATTTTTTATTGAGTACAAAACTAGAGAATCTCAATTCAAGCTCAAAAATATATGCGAATTTTGCGATCTCAAATTTGTTGCATAAACAAGGAAAATACATAGAAAGTGCAAAAAATCTTAAAATCGCTAACGATGAAAGCCTTAGGCATAAAAAGTCTGACGCAAATATAAAGATACAGCATACTGAATTTTATAGATCATTAAAAATTAAAAATTTAAAGAATAAATATTGTAAGAATCCTTGTAAATATATCTTTATTGTAGGCATGCCTCGATCCGGAAGTACCTTACTCGAAAATATATTGAGTTTGAATCCTGAAGTAACTGATATGGGCGAGGTTTCATTCTTAGAAGAATCAATAAAGGGAATTAAAGATTTTGATGATGTATTTGACCTCTATAAAAAAAAAGTTATCAATCAATTTAAATCCTCTCTTATATATACCGACAAGTATTTATTTAATTATATGTTCTGTCCTATAATTTCTAATTTTTTCCCTGATGCAAAAATAATTAATTGTGTAAGAAATCCCCTCGATAATATTTTATCGATATATAGAGCAAATTTTTTAAATCAGCCTTTCTCTTTCTCTTTGCAAGATATCTCTAATTTATATTTGAACTATTTTGAAACTATGGAGGAATATAAAAGTAAATATAGTGCAACTATATATGATTACAATTATGAGGAGTTAATTAACAACCCTAACAAAATAATACCCGAGTTAATAAATTGGCTTCAGTGGGATTGGAATGAAAAATATCTTTCACCCCATGAAAATAAGAGAAATGTTTTCACAGCTAGTAGTGCCCAAATAAGAGAGAAATTTTATTCTTCTTCCATAGGAATTTGGAGAGAGTATAAAGATCTTTTGGAACCTGCAATAGAAATTATTAAAACAAATAAAATTCTTGGGGATAAGATTTTATAGTGAAGAGAAAGTTTTTAGAAATAGCCAGCTCGAATTTTGTCTACTGGAGGTTGTTAATTCCAGGCAAATAGAGTAACTTTAGAAAACCTTAAATGTGTGAGGAACTTTTTATGAAGCTTTTTAAAAGCTTGTTAGTAGCTCCAGCAACGATTGGACTACTAATTCCGTTACCTACGTTTTCTGGCGAGGCAAACTTAAATGAAATTTCAAAATACTCTAATCTAGAGCAAATTGACCTCGCTAATGCTTTCGTAAATGATCAACCAAATTATAATTC
>CACNJU010000029.1 GCA_902620895.1 uncultured Prochlorococcus sp. | reverse complement strand
TACATTGATATCCCTTATCTATAATTTCTTTTTTAATTTTATCGTCATCAGTGGCAATATAAATATCTTTTTTTTGAATAGTTTTGCAAGCTAATTCTGCAACTCTAATAATCATAGATTTTCCTAAGATCCTAGTAAGAGGTTTACCAGGGAACCTACTTGACTTGAATCTCGCAGGAATAATAATGCAAGTATCACTCATAATAAAAACTATAAAAAACTATAAATACTACTTTTTGGAATTTTGTGAACGGTATTAGTAAGGGAAATTATTTCTACATAATTAGAACATTTAAAATATGCTTTCCAAATCGAATCAACTTCAGTTTGTCTTGGATCTCCATATTCATAACCATCAAATCCTGCACAATAAATTTTTTTTGCTTTCCCAGAATTTAACATGGCTAAAGAGTATGCCATTACTAGAGGTAAAGGAATGATGCAAGATTTTCTTTTGAATTCAAATAAGTTTTCTTGGACTTTAATTCCGAAATCTAATATTGGAAATTTTAGAGACTTTTTCGACCATTTTTGTAGTTGTTTTTTGGGTGTAATTAAAGGCTGTCTGAATAGTTTATATTTTGGTAAATCTGAAAATATTCGTATAGGATGACAAGCAATTCTATAGTTGATCAATTTATCGTCAATATTATCTAGAATATTTAAAGCAACTACTAAAGGGGAATACTTTTTAATAAATTTTTGAATTGCATTTCTATGAATATTAATCGATTTACCAGGAGCCAAAAGAAGAACTTCCTTATTTAAAAAGTCATTAATAGGTGACCATTCACCATCCATGTTCTCGCCATAATAAATCCTGCTATCTTGTAATTTATTTTTTTTAAAATTGATGCTTTTATTTTTAGTTAATTCTTTAATAGAAGCATATATATCCTCATTTCTATAGGATCTATCATCTAACATATTCTGTACATACGTTGGATGTAGCTGATTTTTCCCTGAAAGGAAATAGAAGGGATTTGAACCCCATCTATACTTTTGTTTTAAATCATAAAAATCTTTTTGAACTATATCAATAAGAGGCAAAAAATCAATATTTGGACTATTTATATCCTTAATTTCAAAAACTAAATCTTCGGTTTTGGTATTCCCAGGACCTCTACCCATTCCTTGAACAGTAGTATCAAGCCATAAGAATCCGTTCTTATATGCTTCAATAGTATTTATTAAGGCCCTACGCATATTATCATGCGCATGAATACCTATTTCACCCTTCCAATTGAGCCTAATCGCATTAAATATCTTTTTAATATCATCAGGGATAAGTGATCCAGTACTATCTCCTATAAAAAGCACATCTGGTTTATAAAGATTTCCATATAATCCAAATTCATTAAGTTCTTTCTCTTTTAATGAAGAGATCTGCATTAAATTTATACAAATTTTAAATCCATAGCTTTTCAATAATTTCCCAGCTTTAAATGCTATTTCGATTTCATTAAATTTGCAAGCGATCCTAACAAAAGAAATTTTTGAAGTTTCTTTTGAAAAAGGAAATAAACACAGTATATCTTTTTCAAGATTTTTGCTACTACTAAACTCAGAAGCATTAATCATGACTCCAAGTTTTATTGATTTATTGATATTTAATTCTTCTATAAAATCTTCAGTTGTGTATGCTAATGGTCCAAAATATCCTGATTTATTTATTGTCCTAAATCCTAACTCAATATAATCAACTCCTGCCCTTTGTACCGCATGAACATATTTTCGAATTAATCCTATATCAAAGTCCCAATTATTATAATAACCACCATCACGAAGTGTACAGTCAATAATTTTAGGTTCTTTTTTATTAGAATTATTTTTCATTTTAATGCAAGAATCTAATAGTAAATCATTTTTTCAGCTAAATTTTTTTGTTCTATAAGCTCCTCTATAGTTGTGTTATAAACCTCAATACTATAGTAATCTAAATTTTTTTTCAAAAAAGGCCAAAACCAAGAATCCTTTCCAAATTTTTTATTATCATCTGAAGTTCCATCATTTTCACTTAAGTGATAAGCAGCTATCCATTCATCTAGGTGATTAAGGAAAACTTCTGGATTGAAATTTAAAGAATTAGAAGAAACCTTCAAATGTGCAACATCTATAAGCATTTTTACATTTTCAAGGTTTATTTTCTTCATGATTTCCGCAGATTCTTTATGGTCAACCATTAGCAATATATTCTGTCCAAATTCATTAAAATTTTTTAGAGATAAAACATTATTTTCTATTAGTAATGTAATATTTTTTTTTGCGGCTATTTCTGAGAGTTTTTTAATTCTTCCTATGAATTCTTTTATTGAATCCTCTCTATTGTAAATAGATTTCTTTTGAATTACCCCCCCTAGTTCATTAACTTTTGGATCTAATAAAAAACCTGCATGAAAGCTATAATATTCCCCACCTAAGGAAGAAACTAAATTTATTGAATTAATAGCATGATTAAAACTTTTAGAAGATATTTCAGGATCTAAAGATCCAAGATTAAATACAAATGGATCCTTAGGAGGCGGGAAATAGTTATGAACTTGTAAAGAAATATCTTTATTTAACTTTTTAATATTTTTCAACTTTTCATTCTGAAAATCTTCAAACTTTCCACCAGATAATTCAATTGAGTTAATACCATTTAATAATAATTTCCTAATGGTTTCTAATGAAGTATTATTTTTAAATCCACCAGTTGAAATGTAAATCATATTTTTTTTGCAGGTATTCCAACAAATTTATCTCCCGATGAAGCTATTGATTTTGTGACGACTGCACCTGCACCAATAATTGTATTTTTAGCAATTTTAATTTTTTCAATTATAACAGCATTACTTCCTAGGAAAATATTATCTTCAATTTTTGTTTTACCACAAATAGTAGATGAAGGAGCCAAGTGATTGAAGCTACCTATTATTGATTCATGTTCTAAATTAGAATGTGTATTAATAATATTGAAGTCCCCAATTTTTGATTCTGGTCCCAGATTTGCAAATTGTCCTATAAAGTTTCCAATTCCTATATCTACACTTTCATCAATATATGAAATGGGATGAATTATGTTCGCGAAATTTATCTTGGGATTTTGAGTCAAATCAGAATGTATTTTTTTTCTCATTAAATTATCACCAACGGAAATGAAAAAGGTATTATTTTGGGAATTAAAATTTTTAATAAATTCATTATAGTCCTGGACCTTAACACCTAAAATGTATTCCTGCCCCCCCTTAAAATTAATATCTAAAATTGTAAGATTATTCCATTTCTTCATTAATTTTGCCGTGGAAACTGTGGCTCTTGTATGCCCTCCAGCGCCAACAATTACTAAATTACTCATATGAAGTCTCCTATTTTTATTTGATGTCCTTTTTTGAAATTTCTATTAGCTTTTTTACCAACTATATGTTTTATGAATTCATAAGTTAGTCCATCACCTGGTCTTTGTAAAATCAAATCTTCGGGTCTAATAATTTCGTTTTTTGATAAATTTCTAGATAAGTGAAAACTTTTTCTAGAAAGCCTATGCATTTCTTTTTCTTCTTCTTGGAGACTTTTATAGGGTTCTCCTAACATTATTTCAACTCTTTTTACCTTCTCTACCATTATTTTGAATTCCTCAGGGGTTGATGAGGCTTGCTGATCAGGACCACTCAGGGATTTATCTATTGTAAAATGTTTTTCGAATATTTTGCACCCAAGTGCTGCTGATGCAAGAGCTGCTTCATAACCTAAACTATGATCAGAAAAACCAACAGGAACTTTAAAATATTTTTTAATACTCGAAATTACATTAAGATTTAGACTTTTGTCAGAAGAAGGGTAGTTTGATACGCAATGCAAAAAAGCGATATTAAAGTTTTCACAATTTCGATAAATTTTAAATACATCTTCTATTTCTTTAAGATTCGCCATTCCTACAGAAATTAGACAGGGTTTACTTGTTTCAGCAATAAATTTTTGAAGAGGAATATCTATAATGTCAGCTGAGGCTGTTTTAAAAATTGATATATTTAAATCATCATTTAGGAATCTTGCACTTTCGATATCATAGGGAGTAGATAAAAAAGAAATTTTAATTTTTTCACAAAAATCTTTAAGTTCATAATGATTAGCTTTAGATAACTCTAAATTTTTTATCATTTCAAAATGGGATTCATTTTTATTAGTATTTTTTAATTGATATTCAACTTTTGAAGCTTTTTTATTAACTAATAGATTTGCATTAAAAGTTTGAAATTTCACTGCATCAGCTCCCGATTCTTTTGCAGCTCTAATCATTTTTTTTGCTAAATTAATATCGCCATTATGATTAACTCCAATTTCAGCAATAAAAAAAGATTTTTTAAAATCGAGATTTATCATATTAATTAATTTTAGATTCAAAAATAAATTTAAATATTTTCATAAGCTCCAACCATCATCAATTATTATATTTTGCCCAGTTATTAGTTTTGAGGAATCTGATATCAAAAATGCTAAAAGACCATTTAAATCTTTTCCTTCAAGCATCCCTTTTGAATTGCATTCTTCATTGTATTTTCTTAAAAAGTTTTTTGGTTGATTATTTAAGATACCTCCAGGGCTTACACAATTAACTCTGATATTCTTTTTTTTATAATATTTTGCAAGGTATTTGACCAGTGAAATTATTCCAGATTTAATTGCAGAATATTCAATAGGACTAATCATATTTGTGTTTTCATAATGTTCGAATTTTGGAGATGAGACTCCTTGAATAGATGAGATATGGATAAGTTGCCCATAACCTTGTTCAAGAAAAAATTTAATTATTCTCTGAGACATAATAATTGCACCACCTAAGTGGTTTTTAAGATCTTCAGATAAATTTTCAATTTTCAAGTCTTCAAACCTAGTACCCCATCCAATTGATTTTGGATATGCTGCATGTACTGCTGCATCTATTCGCCCAAAACTTTTAAATGATTTTTGAATACAATTGTCAAGATCATTTTTGTTTACAATATCACCTTGATAAATTAAATGATTTTCTTTTGAATAGTTTTTTGATAATTTACATAATCTCTCTTCGTTTTGATCCATTAATATTAAAAAGTTTCCATTATTTATAAATTCCTCTACTATTGAAGTTCCAATCCTTCCGCATGCTCCAGTAACTAAAATCACTTTATTTTTTATGAGCATGATTAAAGCTTTCTTGAATGGAGATATCTTGCTATTTCTAAATCATAGTTATCATCAATATCTATTGATCTAATTTTTGGTATTTTTACTCCTTTTATTCTCCCTGACCAAATAGATTGATTCTTAATTATGAAATCTGGTCTCAAAACATATGCAACTGTAGTCATATCAAAAACTAATGGTGCATCTTGCCTTCTCACTATAGTGCTTAAGGGTTCACATACTCTTTTTAAATATCCATCTTCGTTCTTGACCATATTAAAAAAGGGATTTCTATGTGCCTCAGTAATAGTAATTACAACATCAGTTTCTTTATCAAGAATTTTAATACACTTATCTACATCATCTTTTGTTCTTAATGGTGCTGTAACAGGAAGACTTATAAACTTTTCAAACTCACCATATTTTTCATTTACCCATTTAATTGCATGTTGCCAGGCATTCCACTCAGGACTGTCATCTTGCGCTAATTCTTTTGGTCTATTAATAACTTCTGCACCATAATTTAAAGCTTGTGATTTAATCTCTTCGCAATCAGTGGAAACAAAGCATCTATCAATATTCTCAGAACTTCGCGAAATATCTATTGAATAGAATAATAATGATTTCTTATTAATTTGCGTTAAATTTTTCTTAGGAATACCTTTTGAACCACCTCGAGCAAAAATGAAAGAAAAATTAGCCAACTATTTTATTGAATTATTATTTTACATTAGAACTTAAAATCGAATTTATCAATCTCATTGTAGATATTCCATCATTTAGAGTTACTAAAGGCTCTATGTTATTTTCAATGCATGCAAAAAAGTGTTTTATTTGATGGATATACATTTCTTCGTATTCTTCCCAAAATAAATTCGTGTTTAATTGGGAATGATTTTTGAATATTATTTCTTTACTAATAAGATCTAATTTTATAAATCCTTGATCAGTTACTACCTTGCAATATCTTTTTCTTCCATTTTTGTGAAAATCTAAATTTATGTTAATTTCGACATTGTTTTTATTTTTGGCCCAGATTTTTACCTCATCCTCTACATCTATATCTAATGTTCCAGAGAATATAATTTTTGATTTAATATCTTTAAAAGGTCCAAATATCCAATTGGCATAATCTAATTCATGACTGAGTTCTAGAAGTACTCCGCCTCCTAAAGATTTTTTACCTGATACTATTTCCTTATAATCTTTATCTCCTCCCCAATCAGGTAAATAAGAACTACAGGTGATCTCTATCAAAGAGAAAGAATCTTGATTCTTATTTTTAATTAACTCATGAAATTTTTTTAACACTTTTGTGTGCCTTAAAACATAGCCAATTAAAATAAGAGAATTTTTTTTTGTAGCAATATCATTTAATTCAAAGCAATTATCTAATTTATAAGAAAGTGGTTTTTCAATAAGTATAGGTATATTATTTTCTACGAACTTCAATGCTTGCATTACATGTAAAGTGCTTGGGCTTGAAATAATTGCGGCATCAATTCCATAATTTATAGCATCTTCGATTTCTATAAAATTCCTATCAATTAAGTGATTAAAAAATGTTTCTTCAGAAATACTCCTTCTAAGCGTATAAATTGAGATTTCAGGCCTAATGAATTTGATTAGCTTTAAGTAGCGAGAGCCAATATTGCCAAGTCCTACGATAAGTAAATTAGAAATTTTTTTCACAATAAATTTATATTTTGTTTATTTATTAGTTTAGTTAAATAACTGCTTTTTTCTTTTGAAAGATCTTCAAAAGATCCCTCTTCTATGATTTCTCCTTCATCTAGTATGATTATTTTATCTACATTCTTAATAGTGGATAATCTATGAGCGATTACAATAATTGTTATTTCTCCCTTTAAGTTATCGATACTTTTTTGAATATTTAATTCTGATTGGCTATCAAGTGCACTGGTGGCTTCATCAAGAATAAGAAGTTTAGGCATTCTAAAAAGTTCTCTAGCTATAAATAGTCTTTGCTTCTGTCCGCCTGAGATTTTTATACCTTTTTCACCAACTAGAGTGTTATATCTATCTGGTAGGCTTTCAATAAATTTATCAATATTAGCTAATTTAGCCGCTTTCTTTATTTTTTGATTAATTTCATCTTCATCTAATTCATGATTTTTATATTGAGAGATATTATTTGCAATAGTGTCATCAAAGATTATTGTTTCTTGAGAAACGTATCCTATTTGATTCCTCCAGCTACTTAAATCTAATTCAGAACTAGCTATATCATCTATGAAAATTTCTCCCTTGTTGGGCTTAATAACTAGTGTTATTAAATCTGCTAGTGTGGACTTACCGCAACCTGATTTACCTAAAAAAGCTATATAAGAATTTGCTTTTATATATAGGTTTAAATTTTTAAAAATATATTTTCTTTTCTGATTATATTTGAAACTTACCTTTGAAAAATTTATGCCTTTTTTAAAATCTTTTAAATAATTTTCACCAGAGTATTCAGAATTTTTCTTTAAGCTTTTTATTTTCTTGGATATTACATCATAGCTTCCAATTAATTGTTGAGAGTTTTGCCAGCTACCCTGAACTCCAACTATTGATGTCAAAGATCTATAATATAATAAAGCTGTAGCAAGTAATGCCTCAAAATTATTATTAAATAAATTTATCTCAATAATAAATATAAGGATAATTAATGAAATACTTATGGGTTCTCTTCCTGCACTTATAATTCCTCCTAAAGTTCCCGTTCTTTTATGGAAATAAGATAAGTTTTTTATAGATCTATATATTTGCTTATTATATTTTTGAATTTGATTAGTTGATTTTAGATATTTAAATGAATTTAAAAATTCAATTATATATTTTGCAATCTTACTATTTTCCGATGATGAATTAAGTGACATCATTTTAGTTGCGATATTAATTTTCTTAAATGAATAAAATATTAAAAATGAACTTAATAATATTAAGAATCCCATTGATAGACTTAAATTAAAAGCGAATAAAAGGTAGATGATACATGTAATTCCTTTCAAGCCGACATCATAAAAACTTTTAAATGCTTCTACTGATCGGTTGGTTTGTTCATTTATAATATTTACTAAATTTCCAATATTATTTTGAATATAATATTCATATTTCATATTTGAATATCTATATATTAATTTCTTTTTGAATTTAATGATTAATTCTCCTCTTAAATAAGCTGCGTAGGCATAAGCGAAGAAGGTGAAAATACCTTTTAATATAAAAAAGAATCCGATTATTGTAAGTATTATGATTGCATTATCATGAAAACCAATTTTTTTTATAATCTTGAATAGAAAATTTAAAACATTATTGTTAATAATTAATTCACTCTTATCTAAAGAATTTAATACTAAAGGGAATAATATAATGCTAGTACTTTCTGCAAATCCAGCAAAAGCAATAAGAAAGAATGAAAAATATAATTTAAATCCAAGATATTTCTGATAAGTTCTAATAT
>CACNJU010000028.1 GCA_902620895.1 uncultured Prochlorococcus sp. | reverse complement strand
TTTATAAACATTGTCAATAGCCAGTTGCAAAAGACTCAAAGAGGGCAAACAAATACCCTTTTATAGTTTTTCTAATTTAGTAATTTTTTTTGAATAATTAAATTTAAAAGGGAAATCATAATATTTCTAATATAAAAAATTTAAAATCTCTTTGGTTTATTCCAAAATTATGTAGGAAAAGCAATGAGCACTAAATGGGGTAACAAATCTTGGCAAAAATATTTCTTAAACATGAACTCACATTCTCCCTCTGATGCAAAACTCTTAATAGGAGATGTAAAAAGATGAAAGAATGAATGGTGCTTAGGTGTGATGAATGTTGAATATGAAAGACTGAAGAAAATACAAGAGGAATAGCAACAGTACACATAAACCTCCACATATCAAGTACGTAAATGGGAAGTGCTCTTATTTAATAGGAAGTTTTAGTAAATAATTACCTAAAAATATTATTTAAGAAAGGGTGAAATCTCATTTAACTCTTGGTGGCACTAACCAGCACAAAAACTAAATCATTTTAGAATTTTTATATGTTTTTAAATTTTATTCCTCTATTGTTTTTTAAATGCTAAATATAGGTAAATTTTTTTAGTAAATTATGGACAAAGAAACCCTTATCAAACTTGCTCAACCTGCAGCAACTACATTATTAGCAATTTCTGTAATAAGTATTCCGCTTGTATCACATGCTTTTGATGGTTTTATTTATGGCACTATAAATGTCAATCATAATAATTCTTGTGCTAATTAAATATGATGATTTAATTAACTGGGAGAAACGGAGAGGGTGGAATTACATCTCATTCCATAAGGGAAGTTAAAGAATCATATAGGAAGCATTTAATAGAGCGATTCTTATTATGCAGCACGACATCAACCACGACATTTTTGGTATTTATAGGGGCCACTTGGAATGATATAGGAAAGTCAAAAAAGGAGGAGTTTGCATAAAAAAAAGACCCCTATTGCTAGAGGTCTTTAATGGTTTTACTAAATAAAGTGTTTCCTTGTTGCCACTATTTTAGTAATACCACTCCTTCACACGTATTTAGAATATGCCACATATTTGTTTTTCGTGGAAGTGGCGAATGGAATGTTTCTTAACTGTCACATGTGCCAGTTTCGCATTTTAGGTTTTATGGCAGTAAGAAACGCTCTACTGTAGAGAAAAGGGTGTTTACTTATAAGAAATTAGTGTGTGAGGAGTCTCTGATTTCTATAATTTACTGAAACAATGGAACAGGATTAATTCCTAATTTTTACTTTAAGGAACAATTTATAATAATAAAGTAGTCAATCAAAGCAACATGAGTAAGCTTCACCTTTTAGCACTTGATAAAACTTACTGTCATCTTAAATAACGGAAAGGGTGGCGTTCCATTTTACTCTTTGTGGTACTAACTGGCACAAAAACTGAATCGTTTTTGGATTTCTAAACGTGTTTTTATAAGTGTTTTATTTCTGACCAAAACTAATTCTTATGCTAAGAATAAGGAATTTTTTAAATCATCATGGACAAAGATACTCTCATCAAACTTGCCCAACCTGTTGCGACTGGATTACTTGCAATCAGTATTTTATCTTTACCTTTAATTGTTAAAGCGGCACAAAAAATGGAAATCGAAGGGTCACTTAATTCTTCTAGATACCCTATTTATGTAAAGCATGTTAACTCATGCAATTAAATACTTTTTTAATGAGTATTTAGATAAAGCGGAGAGTCTAGAAGTTGAGTTCAGTCGGTAAGTGCTGATGAGGGAACGATAGGGAATGGTAAACCAACTCATAGTTGATAATCCCACAACACATACTTTTGCTTGGAGACTTTAGTTGTTAAGAACTTCCTATTAGTATCCAAAATATATTTTGATTTTCATAAAATCTAAATATATATAATTCTACTTAGTACAAACTCCTGTCAAAATTTTATCTTGGGGAGTATTCGGATTAACATACCTCCATTTTTTATCTTCTGTTTCATAAGCTGGTCTATATCTCCAATTTTCGCAATCTGCTAATTGCTCAATAACGCCATTCAAATCACCCTTTCCAGACAATTTTACTTGATAAGAGCGGAATTTACCAGATTCACTCCAATCTCCTATTTTATAATAAAGATCATATCCATTAGTCTTTGTGTACCAAATCCATTTATTATTTATTGATCCAGCTAATGATGAAGAAAATTCAGCAGAAACATTTACTGTTAAGAAAAACATTGCAAAGGAAATTTTACCTAAAAACTTAAACATTTCATCAAACATTTATTAGATTATAGAATGTTAAAGATTTAAAAAAAATCTAATTTTCAAGATTTATTGAATAATCAATAAAAAAGATTTTTTCTTGTAACTAAGAATTTATTAGTATTCATAAATTATGTACCTTAAAGAAATATTCATTTTCAAATTATTAACATTGATTTTAGAAAACTTACCTGTCCCAAATTTTTTGTCTTTATAAGAAAGCGGAGAGGGTGGAAGTGGGATGTTTCTATTTTGTCCAGTGATGTCCATATATGTCCAGAGAAATATAGAAAATATCTCAAAAACCCTAACACAACCCTAACACCAAATTTATTTTTTAATTTATAGATTTTTAAAAGAAAAGTATTAGAATTCGTGAAAGTTTTTTATTTAAACTAAATTGGACAGAAATGAATTTATAAAATTAATAATTAAAAAAAAAAAGTTAGATAAAGAGATTTTTAAAAAATCACTTAAAATCGATCATTTCCCAATTGCAAGACAAATAATAAAAAGACTTGAGGGTAATCTTGATCCTTTACTTAATTCTAAAAATATAGTTGAGTTAAAAATGGCAAAAGATTATTTAATTGCGAATAATACTAATTTTATAAAAGATTCTCTTCTAAAAAGTGAAACACAACGATTTTTGAAAGATTTAGTAGATTTTAAAATATCTGAAAGTTTTCTTACAGAGAAAGACTTTACAAAATTTCAAAATAAATCAGAAAGTAAGTTAACAAATACTTCTTATCCTAGAGATAAAAAAACAGATGTAAGAGTTAAAAAAAACAAGGAAGAAATGCAGTTAATCATCCCACTATCATTTTTCCTTCTATTTGTTATTTGTTTTTTTTGTTTTTTTATTGCAATTTTAGTTGATTTCTTTAATTCTCAAACTATAAAAGAGGCAAAATACTCTTCTGGTAATATCAATGAAATAACTAAAAATGCAAAAGATAAAAAAAGCAATATCAAAAAAATAAATAATAATTTGGCGAAGACTAATAAAAATATAAACCCAACAATTGAAAAAAATATCTTCTTTTCTTTAAAAGAAAAAGGTTATTCACAACTAAGTGAAATTTCAGATTTGAATAAAAATAAGTATTTAATAAAATTAGCATTAACGGATGATTGTATTAAATGCAATCTCAAAAAACAAAATTTATCAAACGCAGAATTGCCTTATGCAGATTTATCTGACGCTGATTTATCTGGGGCAGATTTATCTTACGCAAATTTATCTAGGGCAAATTTGTCTGGAGCAAATTTATCTGGCGCTGATTTACAAGAAGCAATTTTATTTAGGGCAAATTTATCTGATGCAAATTTATCTGGCGCGGATTTATCTGGTGCAGATTTATCTTACGCAAATTTATCTAGGGCAAATTTGTCTGGAGCAAATTTAAGTGAAATATTATTTCCTAACGATGCTTTAAGTAGAAAAAATTTATCTTACGCAAATTTGTCTGATGCAAATTTATCTGGCGCGGATTTATCTGGGGCAGATTTATCTTACGCTGATTTGTCTGATACAGATTTAACAAAAACTAAATTATCTTCTGCCAATTTATCTGACGCTGATTTATCTGGGGCAGATTTGTCTGGGGCAAATTTGTCTCTAGCAAATTTATCTGGTACAGATTTATCAAGAACAAATTTGTCAGAAGCAGATTTATCTTACGCAAATTTATCTGATGCAAATTTATCTGGGACAAATTTATCTTACGCAGATTTATCTTACGTAGATTTGAGTTCTACAGACTTAAAGACTTCAAAAATAAAAAAAACTAAGTTTAATAATTCAATATTTTGTCTTACAAAATTTCCTTGGGGAATTGAAAACACAGGATGTTCCTCTAACATTCCAAACTGATTAATAATACTTATACAGTAAATAAACTTAAAAAAAGTAGATTTTCAAGATGAATTAGAAGATTATCAAGGTGCTATTGAAGATTTTTCAAAAGCAATTGAAATAGATCCCCAATTTCAAGAGGCATACTTTAATAGAAGCAAAGCAAAATATGAATTAGAAGATTATCAAGGTGCTATTGAAGATTTATCAAACGCAATTGAATTAGATCCTCTGGATAAAGACTCATACTTTATTAGAGGCAATGCAAAATATGAATTAGAAGATTTTCAAGGTGCTATTGAAGATTTTTCAAAAGTAATTGAATTAGATCCTCATAATAAAGACGCCTTATTTCAGCGATCTATTGCGTATCAACAACTATCAGATTTAGATTTAAATAATATTTAAGAATAAAGATTAATTACTTTTTTAAAGTTTTAAATATCAAACTTATTTCGATATTTAAAACTATGAATCGTAAATTAAAATCCCTAAGACATCACTGAGACATTGGTAGACATTTGTAGGCATTATGATATATTTTTTAAGTCTCGATTTTTGCTTAATTCTTAAATTTCTTAGTCATAAGAGGAATTCTGGATATATTTGACCAAATCTGACGACACCTAATTTGTATTAATAAACGGAGAGGGTGTTAGTTGAGATGATTTCATTAGACACTCTCAGACACTTGCTGGCACTAGTATTTTTGTAAATCACTAAAATTCCCCCAACATTTCCCCCAACACTTTTTAGGCACTAATTTAGAAATATAGTAAGTTGTAATATAAGAGCAAAAAAGGTATCTTCCTGATTTCTCTAAATTTTTTGTAGAAAATAAACGATGAATTACTTCAAAGTAAATCAAAATTCGATACCAAACGACAATGGAAATATTAATTCGAATTTCAACGAAAATATTAATGACTTCTTTGATATTGTAGTTTCCAGAGCAGTTGAAGGATGGAATGCAGGTGCCTTTAAGTTTGAGTCGGCAGAGGTTTTATCAAAACATTATTTAAAAAAGTATAGAAAATATAATTATGATGAATTAATCGAAAAAGTTATTCAAAGTCAAGCAACTAGAAATTTTGGAGTTGGTTTTGCAACTAGTGTTGGAGGGTTTATAACATTACCACTACAACTCAGTGCAGGCATTGCAGGCAATTTGATAATTCAATCACGATTAGTTGCAATTATTGCTTTGATAAGTGGTTTGGATGTGAATACTTATCAAACAAAAACTTTAATAAAACTATTAGTTATAGGATTACCAATAGAGCAAAGTCTAAGGAATGTTGGATTAAAGTTTGGGAAAAAGATGCTTCTAAATCAACTAAATAAAATCCCTGCAAAAACACTTAGAGCAATTAATAAGTTTTTGGGAGCAAAGATAATTACAAAAGCAGGAAAAAAATCACTGACCTCGTTCGTTAAATTAGTTCCGATAATCGGAGCAATAATAGGTGGAATTATAGATTATATAGTTTGCATTAATTTTGGCAAATACGCAGCAAGAGAATTAAAAAAGTGTATTCAAGAACAAAAGTTGCTTGCATAAAATCATAAAATATACTCAAACTTTTTATTATTTAAAACTCGATAATATTAGTTACTAATCTTCTAACCCATTCCCCCAACACTTTCAAAATTCCCCCAACATTTCCCCCAACACTTTAAGATTTCTTAAAGAATGGATACAAATAATTTATTTCTGAAAAAATAAAATAAATTCTAAAAAGAGATATGAAAAGATTTAAATTATTTTTAATTTCATTTTGTCTATTGTGTATATCAAATCCAGCAATAGCAGAATTAGATGATGAATCTTATCATTATGGATATTTAAGAGGATGGTTATCGAGCACTTGTTTTAAATATAAAAAAGGTTATTTGACTGAAGAAATAGCAAAAGGAAGTTTTAAAACAGCAATTACTTTAATTGATGAATTGGAAATAAATAATGCCTATAAAATTAAACTTCTTGAATATGGGAGCAGTCCTCAAAACTCAGAATGTAAAAAATTAATGCCCTAATATTTTAGAAATTCTATATTTTTAAAATCGAACCCATTCCCCCAACACTTTCAAAATTCCCCCAACATTTCCCCCAACACTTTTAAAGAAAAAAGGTCTGACATTGTGTGAATTCACCTGACATTAAGAGACACTATTTTTTAGAAGAAAATACAATAATTATTGTTATTGCAAGTATTTACAAAGATTTTGACTCTAATAGAATACCTCTGACACTGTCAGACACTAAAAAAAACCGGAGAGGGTGAAATTACGTCTCAAGCAACATAGGCAGACACTGGACTATATGGGACTTATTTTTGAGCGATTAAGTACATACCCACCAACACACCCACCAACACCAAAAACTTGCAGATATTGGACGATACTGTACTCAAAAAAATTAATGAAATATATTCAGGTTACAGAAAGAATCATGCTTACTTTTTTAGAATGATATTTGAAAAATATTATGAAAGTTAGACTAAATCAAGATGATGAATTCTATACCAGCATTCAAATCTACTTTTATTAAATTTCTGATTTTCGAGACCTAATTCTTGATCTCTTCCTAACATCATTACTAAATAATCGTATAGTCTTATAAACAAGTTTGGTATATACATTACTGCCTGATATTCATTAATATCAAAATAACTCTCCAAATTACCAAAAGTAATAGAGACCAATATTGCATAAACAGATAAAAAAGTACCCTCTTTTAGTTGATTTTTATGATTACGCCAAAGGAAATTAATAAAAATCCAAGTATTCAGGAATAAAAATCTAGTGTCCCAATCGTATTGATAAAGGTTTTCTTCAAGGAATCCATGTGAATTATTTTTTTTAGTTAAATCTTTTTCAAAATTATCAGACCAACTATTAATTTTTTCTATCAGATCTTTTGGAATAACTTGTTGAATCTGTGGAAGAATAGTTAATTCCTGAGCATCCCATTCTGATCTTTTGCAGAAATCACTAAAGTTAAAAATATTTTCTCCAGAATTATTTTTTGAATATATGTCTTTTATAGTTAATTCCCAGTATTCATGAAAACATTTATTAAGTCCGAAAGGATATGTTTGCTTGAAAGGGTCAATCCTATTTAAAAAAATTACCAAATGTTCATATAATATTTTGGGTTTATTCTCAATTATTTGGTCGCCATCGAGATTGAAACCTCTAATAAGTTTTTTTTCAAAATGACTAAGCATTGCATATAAAGAACAAATATTTAATTTCTCAATATCAGTTTTTAAATTTTGTTTAATGTCCAATAAAAAATGATATGTAACAGTTCTAGTGAACATATAAAAATGTAAGTTGTTATCTTCTACCTCATTAATTTTTTCTGCATATGCACAGTCACCTGGATAGTTAGCATGCAGTCTTTTGTTATAACCTTTAATGATTTCTATTGCATATGAACCAGTTGCTTTTGGAAGTTCATTATTGGAATTATTTTGTTTCTTCCCGAGCACTTCTTTTGCATAAAATTTAAGTCCCTCATTGAATAACTTTTGCTGTTCTTCATCTAAATTTTGCTTATCCATAAAACATTTTTTATAAATTATAGTCTTTATAAAAAAGTTCTAGTTAAATTAAGTTTTTTGATGATTAATTAACTTCAAGAAACTTAATTTGCATTCTTTCCTAGGTGCGCTTACATAAGTTTCCATCGAAAATTTTATATGAGTAATTCAAAAGTAAAACAATTAAAACTTAAAGGCATTCGTTTAAGAAAAGATTCTGAGGATATGAAAAACTTAGCAAGCATAATGCCCACTACTTTTGAAAATATAGAAAAAAGTTCATTAGGAAAATATTCAACAGGTGTACCCGTAAGTTTTTATGACTTAGATGCAATGACACAAGGTCTTCAAAGGGGTTCATTAGTTGTTGTTGCTGGTCGACCTTCAATGGGTAAAACCTCTTTTGCAATGAATCTTGCACAAAATGTCGCTAAGAGAAATAAATTACCTGTTTGTTATTTCAGTTTGGAACAAAGTAGAGAACAAATGAGTTATAGATTTCTCTCTATGGAACTTGGTATTGAGTCAGGAAGATTAAGAACTGGAAGACTTCAACAAGATGAATGGGGTTTGATTGGTAAAGAGATAGAAGACCTTTCAGAGGTCCCTATTTTTATTTGTGATAAAGGTTCAATCAAAGTCAAAGAGATGTTTTCAAAATGTAAGAAGATTAAAGACAAGCAAGGACTTGGAAAACTTGGATTAATAGTAGTTGACTATATACAAATGATGGATGGTCCCAATAAAGAGTCTAGAGATAAAGAGTTATCCAAAATTGTCCTTGATCTTAAAGAAATGGCAAAAGCATTGGATGTGCCTGTAGTGCTTATGTCACAACTTTCTAGAGATATAGAAAAGAGAGAAAACTGTCGTCCGATGTTATGTGATTTAAGAGAAACACAAGGTTTAGAAGCACATGCAGATGTAGTAATTATGCTCTATAGAGATGAGTTTTATCATCCAGAAACTGAAGAACGCGGTATAGCAGAATTAATAGTTACCAAACACAGGAATGGTCCGGTTGGAACAGTGAAGTTACTTTTTGAACCGCAATTTACTAGATATAGAAATCTTGCTGCTT
>CACNJU010000027.1 GCA_902620895.1 uncultured Prochlorococcus sp. | reverse complement strand
AAAATTTCATCCATAATATTTTCCTTAGGATAAATTCTGTATATCAAAAATATCTCATGAGAAGATTTCATGCATTAAATAATAATTTGTCTATTAAGAAAAATTAAATTTGATAAGAAATAAATTGCAATTGATTGTGACTTGAGCTTATTTGAAAGTCCGACTTTTTAATATGGCAAAGCAAGAAATTTTAAAAGAAGATCAAGATAAACTAGGTGAGTTTACAACTTTAAAAAATCTTCTTAAAAGAAACTTTAATCAGATTGAGGGTCTGTCTAGAGGGGAAATTATTTCTGCGGGAATACCTGTCTCATTTCATGATTTTGATGCTATGACACAAGGTCTAAGAAGGGGAGATTTGATAGCTTTTGCAGGTCGACCTTCAATGGGTAAAACATCATTAGCCTTGCAGTTTGCTATAAATATTGCTTCCCAAAATCTTCCTGTATGTTTCTTTGGCTTTGACATGAGTAAAGAGCAAACGGCCTTCAGAATATTAGCTATGGAGAGTGGTATCGAAATCGGTCGAATAAGAACTGGAAGACTTACTTTTGAGGAGTGGCAACTGGTTTACGAAAAGAATACAAAACTTGAATCTCTCCCAATATTTGTAGAGGATAAAAGATTCATAACTATTGATGAAATTAAAACTAGATGCAGAAAAATATCTATGAGTATTGATGAGAAAAGTTTAGGATTAATTGTTATTGATTCTTTCCATATGATGGAGGACAAAAGTTTGGATGATTACCAAATACAGTTGAAAAAAAATACTAGAGATTTAAAGGATCTGGCAAGAGAGCTTAATGTCCCAGTTTTAATAACAGCACCAATTTCCCAAGGAGTCGAAGAAAGAGAAAATTGTAGACCGATGTTATCTGATATCAGAGATTCTGATGCACTTGAATATTATGGAGATATTATTGTAATGCTTTATAGGGACGAATATTATGACCCAGAGACAGAAGATAGGGGGATAGCAGAACTAATAGTAACTAAGCATACAAATGGTCCAGTCGGAACTGTGAAAATGTTATTTGAGCCTCAGTTTGGGAGGTATAGAAATTTAGCTGCTTGAAAAATTGTTTTTAAATCGTAATTGATGCTATTTTGCAATTAATTTAAAATAAATTAAACAGTTTTTCATAACGATTAAATCTGTAATAACTTTACTAGCTACTATTATTTCATTACCCAATTAGTTTTGTGAATAGTTTTGTGAAAAAAATAATTATAAAAACAGTATTAATTGCTCTATCTTCATTAACATTTTATTCGCCAATAACTTATGCAAATACAGTTTCCTGGTATATTACGCAAGGAATTTTAGCAAGAAATAAAGGGAACTATAAAACAGCAATAGATTTTTATAATAAGGCTCAGCAAATAAATCCAAATATTGATTTAATTTATTTAAACAGAGGTGTTGCAAAGGTAAAAATAAAAGATTTTCAAGGCGCACTCAAGGATTACAATAAGGCCATAGAGATTAATCCACAATTTGCTGAAGCTTACATGAATCGAGGAGCTTTAAAGGGCGCTGCCTTTGATGACTATTCTGGTTCAATAAATGATTTGAATAAAGCACTATCAATTAATCCACAATTAGCAGATGCTTATAGAGGAAGAGGATTTGCTCAATTACTAATAGGAGAAAAGGAAAAAGCTTGTGTTGATTTTAAGAAGGCTTCGTCATTTAACAATAAAACTCTTGATCTTTTTGAAAAATATTGCAAATAAAATTTTAATTACTAAGAAATCTCTTTTTATGAATTTGTTTAATATTTAATATAAGATCAATCTTGAAAAACTTCATTTGATCGACCTACGTTATAAAGGGCACTATGTCGTAGAGGGGAGCGCTAGGGGGAGCGCTAGATGTATATACAAACTAAATATAAGTATATACATAGTGCAATTTGCCGTCTCAAATAGGTTCCACTAACTACCTTACACTCTAGTTATAGCTTGATTTTATTGGATATTCTCAAATGATCAAAGGAGTGCTTTGGGAGCACTAGGTCGCAGGTTCGAATCCTGTCGCCCCGACCATTTAAAAACCAAGTCATACTAGCGAGTCTCCCAACTCGCTTTTTTATTTCTCATTTGTCTTAAAATCTCTGCGGGCGAGGAATGGGCGAGGATTTGTATATCTTTGGATAACTTTGGAGGGTGTGTCGCCCGCAAAAACTAATATTTAATTACATCTAGGCTTATTTTTCCAAACAGGCGAATCACAATTTATATTGCTTTTTGAATTATTCTGTTTTTTTATTTTTGGTTTACCTTTAATTGGTTTGTTTTTATATTTTAAAAAGCTAGATTTTGGTAATTCTTGTATATCTACTTCTGATTTCTCATTACAAAATGAAATTGCAGTATTGGTTAGATAGTTATCCTTAGCATTTTCAAATTTAACCCATTTCTTAGATTTGCCGTTTGCATTTTGTATCCTAGTGATTCTATTGTCTTCGTATTTAGCATAAAGTTTTTCTTGGCAATCAAAAATAAAATTTTGTAAATTTTCTCCAACTCCTCCTGATCTACCTGGGATTCCAGGAACATAAGTAGTTAATGGTGGCCTAGTTGTACAGTTTATGGAATTACCGAAACCAGTACAATTAGTCTGGCTACTTCCATAAGTCTGGGTGTACCCAGAAGTACCTGCTCTTGGTTCTCTGTAATAACGGAAAAGAGATCTTTTATGTATATACCTTCCAAATTCATTATCAACCTCTACTTGATATATTTTTGAATCATATTGTAGTGATGCTCTCATTAAAGGTGCATCTTTAAAATACCAACCAGCTAATACTGGACGCCCTAAATTATCATTCCCAACAAATTCATCTGGAGCACACCATTTCATATCACAATTTACATTTTTAATCTTTTTGCTTATTTTGTTATTACTTTTTTCTTCACTTTCATACTCCATACAACCAACATAGTCTTTAGCGTCTAAACATATCTCTTTAGCAACTTCTTTCTTAAAGTAATTTGCATATGCTTCTGGGAATACAAACTTGTCTTTATATTTTTTATAAAGATCTTTACATGAATTTTTTATGATTTGCTTATTATCTCCTAAAGCATAATCCGGGAAATCCTCTTCAATAAAAACCATACATGAGCCTATTCTTCCTTCATCAATATTTTGATCTGTAATATCAGATGCTGGAATTTTTAAACTTTTTTCGAAATCCTTTCTCCAGTATTCATTGTTAAACCAATTATCTACTTGCTCATCTGCATTAACAGCAGTAGGTAAAGCGAGGGCTGCTAGTAGTGAGATTAGTAAGCGTTTCATTTTTTCTATTCTCTCCCAACACCAACATCTTCAATACTTTTTAGAAACCATACGCCATAAGTAGCAGTTAGACCTTCAATCATTTCTGGAGGAGCATCCACTCCTTTTCTTGCTTTATAAAGTATTGGCATTGCTTCCTTAGTTGCATCTTTACAGATACCAATTCTTTTAACCGCTTCAGATTTAATAGCAGGTTCTATTTTCCCAGACTCGTCATACATACTGGAAATTTTTAAATTGTTCCCCTGCATTGTCAGAGCAAACATATCACTTGCTATCTTAAATGCTTCTTGTGGAGGTTTCCCAGAATTTATAGCAAACATAAAAGTACAGGCTTCCATTGCTAAAAATCTAGCAGTACAACTTTCTTTTCCATATTTAGGACACATAAAACTTAGCGATTCACCTAATGTCTCTCTATGTTCTTTTTTTTCAGGAATGGCGAAAGCCGTAATGGGTAATAAAAAAAATAGTGATACTAATAATAAGCGTTTCATTTATCCCTTTTTACCTCGGTAAAACAATTTGGAAAGATATTAAGAACTTTTCCTAAAACTAAAGTTTGATCTTCCTTTTTTATTGCTTCATTCTTATGAAGAGCATTATAAAGACTTAAGTTATATGAAAGCATTGATTGTCTTTGTTCTTTTGTTATGTATCCCTTCTCTAGTCCATAACAAAGAGTTAAAAGTGATCCTGTTAACATAGCGTTAGCACTAATTTCACTTACATCAGCTTCAGTTAAATTTACTTTTTCACTAGCAATTAAATTTGTAGGTAAAGCAAGTAAAGCAAGTAGTGGGAGTAGTATGCGTTTCATTTACCCAATTAAAGAAATAATTAGGGTCATTATCTTTTCAGCAATAAATCTTTTATCCATTAAAAAAGAGGGTTAATCCCTCTATGTTAGATCGACTGTCAATCAATAAATTTATAAATTCTATGATCTAGTGCTCATAGAGCACTAGGTCGCAGGCGGGCGACAAACGGGCGAGGATTTGTATATTTATGAATAATTTTGTATACCTTTGACCTGTTTTTGAGACTCACAACTTCTCTGATATTGCAACTAACTTGCCATAGCCTGACTTGTTTATTTAGGTTACTGTCTCAAATTGGAGGGCGGGTGCTTTGGGAGCACTAGGTCGCAGGTTCGAATCCTGTCGCCCCCGACTGGCTTTTCAGCGATTGCCTATTTTGACTTAGGGAAAAATTAGTGAAAATGACCTCCTTTTTAGTGGGTTTTCTTATGGTTTTTCCCTAGGCTTTATAGAATTTTCTTGAATTTTCTAAGATAAAATCCTACCTTATATAAATAGATAGAGTTGTTTGCTATCCTCATTAGTAAATTGCTATAGAAGTATTAAATATGGAATTAATACTGGGATTTACTAAAAAAACATTGAAGCTTAAATTCTTATTTCTTTTATCATCATTTAGTCTTGCAACTATCGCATTAACAAGTCAAAGTTTTGCCGCCTTAACACAAGGTGAAAAGCAAATAATGATATTTGGAATGTTTACTGCACTTTGTGAAATGCATGATGAAAATAATTTACCTTATTCGATAGCAAAAAAGTATGCAGATCAATACTCCTACAATGCAATTAAAAAATACTTATCTAAAAGTGAAATGGAGTTAATCAAAAGTACAGTTCTGGACATATACCCAAGTTGTCCATTTCCTAAACAATAAATTTCATATAATACTAATAAGACGACAGATGGAATAGTTGTAAAGATAAATTCAAGAAAATTACAAATAATTAGAGAAAAACCTTATTGGTGTTATCCTCATTGGGCAATGGCTATTAAGTATTGAAGGAATTTTTAAAGGAGCTTTGGAATAATCATCATGACCCAGTCCATGCAACTTATGGAATTGTTGGAGTAATAGTGTTGTTGGTAATTTATAATCGCTTACTCAATAAATATCAGTAACAAGAAACCCTTCCAGAAATTCCAACTACTGAAAGGGTTATTAAATCGACTCGCAACTATATTGAATCAATCTATGTCTTGCAGCAAACGTAGAGTATGCTGATGAGGTTTGGCCTCAATTAATTTATAGCAAAAATTTTTAAACTCCCGCTACTTTTCGTTCGGCTTGTCGTTTTTTTAGAATTGAATAAGTTTGTGAAGCCCATTTTCGAGAAATATCAAATTCAGCATCTAACTTTTCTCTAAGTAATTTTCCAATTTTAAATACTTCCAAGAAGCCTAGATAAATTATTACCAGCACCTTAGTTATGTTTACTGCAACAGCTGCGATCTTTTCAATTCTTTGATCTTGCATTTGAACTTATCCAAGTCCACTAAAATTACCAGTTGTAAGAAATAATGCAAATGTTTTATCAAATTAAAAATAACTTCTAAAAATAATGGTTTTCTTCCAACCTTCTTCTAATAATTTTTATATTCTTTTCTTGCAGCTTCTATAGTTTCGACTCTGCTTCCTTTCATTACTGGCTTACTTGATCTCTTATACACACACCCATAAGAAATCATAATTGCGTCAATACTTGACGAAGGCTTAGATACATATTCAAATGGTTCAAAGACTTTTATTCTTGATCTGTCTTTATTTATAAGAATAAATTTCTCCATAAATTAATAATAGACAAAAAAAGAGGGGTAAAGCTGCACCTAATTTTTAAAAAGCGGACAAATTGTGGACAAATATTACTTTATTTGTCATGACAAACCTCGCAGAACTAAATATGAAAATTTGATATAGCTTGATAACCTATTGCCACACTATGGCTGTTAAGTGCTTTGGGAACACTAGGTCGCAGTTTCGAATCCTGTCGCCCCAATTCTTAAAAAACAACTAATACAAAAGGGGGCTATGGTCATTTTTCTTTTTTTTTCTTAAAAACCTTTCATGCTAGGAAATGGCAATGATAACTATATTTTTTATTAGCTTTGGAGATTAGCTCGCACCTTATTACTGGTAAATATCTAATAATTTTATGTAAATTCCCATTAACACTATTATCGCAAAACCTATAGCGATAATTGCATTTGGTTGATTATTCCAAAGTTCCCTAAAAAATTCTATATTCATTTAAAGGATTGGATATGCTATCCACCCAAATAAGGTGTAATTAATAATGACCGCCATAAATCCAATCATTGCAAGTCTACCATTAGTCCTTTCTGCAATAAACCAATAGCTATTTGGCCATTCAAAATTTTTTCCCATATTGGATATTTGATCTTCGGAAAGTGGAGTTACTCTAGTAATATTATCCTGATCAAGATAATAATTACTATCTGGGTAAAAGCTTTCGCTTGAAAAATTATCTTTAAATTTACTCACTTTGATAAGAAAATTAAACTTTATTTATCATAAAGAGTTTAAAAGCTAATTAGGGCAGAAAGATACTTCCTAGAGCATTTTTCTACTATTTGAGTTGCGTCCTTAACTCCCTTTTTAAGGGTCTAAAACAAGAAATACAAAACGTAGACATTTTTTTAGCAATTATTTATATACCTATACAATTCATTACTGCATATTTGAGCAAAATTGTGGCTTATATAAAACCTCGTAGTGCTAACTCAAGTGCTTAAGCTTGATTTTTTTTTGGGTTCTTCATAAATTGCGTATTGGTTGCTTTAAGAGTACTAAGTCGCATGTTGGAATCCTGTCGCACCGACTCTATAAAAACCAAGTCACACCAGAAATTTTACCAGGCCCTCTTTTTAATTACCAACTATAAGAAATTTAAGACTTAGCAATTAAATAGTGATTATCTGCTAAACCTTGCATTATCTTGCTAACTATATCGCTTTTAAACAAAAAATATTTAGAAATCAAAAAAAAAAGATATTTCTCTACTTGTTCTGGAGAATAGTCACATAACGAACTGCATTCATTCAA
This sequence comes from uncultured Prochlorococcus sp., assembly GCA_902620895.1. Lineage (GTDB taxonomy): Bacteria > Cyanobacteriota > Cyanobacteriia > PCC-6307 > Cyanobiaceae > Prochlorococcus_A. The sequence continues at coordinate 2,157 of CACNJU010000027.1, read as the reverse complement.
TTAGGTCATTGCTTAATTTTCTTTCAAATGAAATAGTATTTATAAAAGAATTCAAAGCATTTTGGAACATATGTTAAATAAAATTTCCACAAGTCATATTAACCTCTTTTGATATGGTTAATTAGTATGACTTATTCTTAAAATCAAGAATGCTAACCCAAGATAAAATTATAAATTAATCGTTTTTAATATTTCACTGTATTTACAAAGAGTATTTTTGCTCTAGGAAAATTAAATCATTTCATCTAATTTAGTTCCATTGATTGAGGTTTAACTTCATGAGTTCTTACAATATGAAATACTTCAAAAATATAAAGAAGCTCGACAACACACTTTGGTTAGACAGATTAATTAATCAACTCGAGAAAAAAGCAAAAGGGAGTTAACTATGAATACGTTCAGAAATAAACAATTCAAAAACGAATTAGATCCCAAGTATGCTTTTTATGATTGTCTCCGTAGTTGTGAACTTAAAAATTCTTCTGAGATAACGTTAAAAGAATGTGTAGACAGCTGTGATTGGAAGCCCTCGTCAGTTGATTTAGATTCTCAAAAATAAGAATTTAAAATCTATTCAATTTCCATTATTTCGTTAAATAGTTTTTATAAATTCAAGTGTGTTAATCTTATTGCTAACCTCGCTATGGAGGTAATTGTATTAACTGTGGTATTAATAAATTTTGGAGCAATTATCACGGCAAATATTAATTCAAAAAATTTTTAGTAGAACATAAACGTAATAGATTATTTTGCAGAAAATCATTTAGTTACTTGTTGCATTATTTGATAAGATCACTCCTTAAGAGCACAAGGTTCTGGTCACCGATTATTAAGCTATTATTTGCAAGCTTATGCTAAGAATTGCTGCATAAGTAAGGAATATTGAGACTCAACTAAATTTTAGTAGTACCGACTCATAAGCTATAGAATTATTTGTTTCTTGTGGGTTCTGTAGCAAATTAAGTAATTGGTGCTGTTTGAGCACTTGGGCGCAGGTTGGAATTCTTCCGCTCTGAATAGCTTATTACTGATAGCCAACACCAGCTTTGGGGGAAATTAGGTAAAAATTAAAAAAATTATTTACTGTTTAAACTAGTTTGATTTAATTTAAATCAAAACTTTCTAAAATTTTCCAAAGATTTATATCCTCATCTACTTCAACCAATGCAATCTTTGACATTCTGATTGGTTTATTTAATTCAGGTAAATTTGAAAGTAATTCTTTTTTTTCTTTTAATTTATGATTCCCATAAGACAAACTGATATGAGGAGAATAGTTTTTGGCTAGATCAAAATTATTTAATTCGTAAATATTTCTTCTTAGTTCTTTAAGCCCTCGTGAGTTTTCAATTGAAATATAAAATGATTTAAAAATTTCTTGTTTGAATTCATATCCAAATAAATTCAACATAATCGCAGAATTATTATCTGCGAAATTTTTTAATTTATTTAAAAAGAAATTATCAATATCTAAATAAGGTCCTGAAAGAGTTATGTGTGTTTCAAAAGATGGACTCTTTAATCTACTTTGAACTTTAGCTTTTATCTCATTTAAAAAAATCTTCTCTTTAGATGGGAATAGTCCCCATAACCAATAGGCCTTGCTTATTCTCATTGCATTAATGTAGTTAATATAGAATCAAATGTATTTAAAAGTTGACAAAAAAAAATAACTTTCATAAGACCATATTGGGAAAATTGAGAAAAACATAACAAACATTAGAAATGTCCACAATTAATTAGAAGATGCTTGAAGTGATTTCCGCATTTATACTAAAAAAAAGGAAATATATGGCTTACTAAACTAGTGATTTGGGATTATTAGATCACAGTCTCAAATCATATTATCCCCAATCAGTAAAATCCAAGTGATATAAAAGTGTTTCCAAAGTCTCTTTTTTTATTTCTAAATTTCTAAAAATCGTTGCAGGCCACAGTTTCTACATCTTTGACTATATATGAAGGCTGTATTACACACTCCTACCACTAAAACGTGTTGAGGGGATTATTTAATTAGTTATATGTTTTCGAGGAGTTTTCGATTAATCCATTTAATTCTAAGAGTTCTTCTTTACTAAATTCTCTATATTCTCCTGTTGGTATGTCTAACTTAATATTCATAATTCTTACACGCTTTAATGATCGTACCTTATAGCC
>CACNJU010000026.1 GCA_902620895.1 uncultured Prochlorococcus sp. | reverse complement strand
ATTTATCTGATTGCAATCCAAATAATACTGTTGACAGCAAATATTGTGATCGAGATGGAGATTTTCTCGCAGATCTACCCCTTTCCGAAGATGAATGGATAGATCCTGAAACCATTGTGTTCTCATATACACCTGTTGAAGACCCCTCCGTTTATGCAAAAGTTTGGGAAGATTTTGTAATACATATGTCTAAGGTGACTGGTAAAAAAGTCACTTTCTTACCAGTTCAATCTTATGCTGCTCAAGTTGAGGCAATGAGATCTGGACGTCTTCATGTAGCAGGAATTAATACTGGAAGCAATACAGTGGCAGCAGCATGTGCAGGAGCAGTTCCATTTGGAATGATGGCTAAAAAAGATTTATCTTACGGTTATGAAATGGAAATTATTGTTCCTTCTGATAGTCCAATTAATTCTCCTGCAGATTTAAAAGGTAAAAAAGTTACATTTACATCTAAGACATCTAATTCAGGATTTAAAGCACCATCGGCCATTCTTAAAGGAGAATTTGGTCTTGAGGCAAATAAAGATTTCACCCCAGTCTTTTCTGGCAAGCATCAAAATTCAATAATGGGTGTTGCAAACAAAGATTATGAAGTAGCACCAATTGCTAACTCAGTTCTTACAAGAATGGATGCAAGAGGTGTTGTTGATTCTTCTAAAATAAGAACTATTTATAAATCCCAAACCTTCCCAACGACAGGTTATGCTCATGCTCATAATCTACATCCAGCTGTAGTTGCAAAAGTAAAGCAAGCTTTTTACACCTATAACTGGGATAATTCAACATTAGATAAAGAATTTAAAAAGGCTGATAGATTCATTTCAATAAGTCACAAGCACGATTGGGATGTTATTAGAAAAATAGATAAGGCTAATGGTGTTGTTTATGATTGCAAATAAAAATTATTAATCATAAATAAAATCAGACTTAATGCTTAAAACAATAAACCTCAAAAAGGTTTATCCAAATGGAGAAGAGGCGCTTAAAGGAATAAACCTAGAAATTCCTAATGGGCAAGTAGTTGCTCTTATCGGTCCTTCAGGTGCTGGTAAAAGTACTTTTATTAGAACAATAAATAGATTAGTTGAGCCCACTTCAGGGAAAGTTTATTTCGCTAATGAAAAAAATGACATTATTTCTTTAAATAAATTTAAATTAAGAAAAATAAGAAGACAAATTGGAATGATTTTCCAGGAATTTGCTTTGGTAGAAAGATTAAGTGTAATGGAAAATGTCCTTTCCGGCAGATTAGGTTACGTAGGATTTTGGAATAGTTTTTTCAGGAAATTTCCTCAAAAAGATATTGAAGAAGCATTCCGTCTGCTTCAAAGAATTGGACTAGAGCATATGCTTGATAAAAGAGCCGATGAATTGTCAGGAGGGCAGAGGCAAAGAGTAGGAATTGCTAGAGCTTTGATACAAAATCCAATGTTACTTTTAGTAGATGAACCTACAGCTAGTTTAGATCCCAAAAATTCCAGGCAAATTATGCGATTAATATGCGAGTTATGTAAGGAAAGAAATCTTGCTGCGATTATAAATATTCATGATGTTTTTCTTGCTCAGAATTTTGCAGAAAGAATAATAGGTTTAAAAGCTGGAGAAATTGTTTACGATGGCAAGCCAAGTGGCTTATCAGAGACAATACTTACAAAAATATATGGAGAAGAAGACTGGTCTAAAACTGTAGCAAATTAGGAATATATTAAATGAATGATAAGAAAGTAATTTGGAAAAGAAAACCGTTAATAAAAAATAGGTTATTAAGAATTGGATTAATTTTGCTAATTAGTACTTACTTATTATCTGTTTTCCTAACTACCGAAATTGATTGGCAAAGAATTCTTGAAGGGATCCCAAGGGGTAAAAATTTTATATTTGCTTTTTTCCCTCCAGATTTTATAACTAGATCTGATGAGATTTTGGCAGGCATTTTTGAAAGTCTATGGATGACTATTGTTGCAACTATTGTGGGGATACTTATTTCTATACCTGTATCCTTAGGGGCGGCTAAAAACATAGCTCCTAAATTTGTTTATTTCTTATCAAGAGGAGTTATCACATTGTCGAGGAGTTTTCAGGAAGTTATCCTAGCAATATTTTTTGTCAAGTTAATGGGTTTTGGACCTTTTGCTGGGATGGTAACTCTGAGTTTATCGACAATAGGGTTTTTCGCTAAATTATTATCTGAAGATATTGAAGACATAAATAAATCCCAAGCTGAAGCAATCAAATCTACTGGCAGCAGTTGGTTTCAATGGGTTAATTATGGTGTCCAGCCTCAAGTTATGCCAAGATTTATTGGATTATCTTTATACAGATTGGATATTAATTTTAGAGAGTCTGCGGTAATTGGAATTGTTGGGGGAGGAGGTATTGGTTCTACCTTAAATACAGCTTTTGATAGATATGAATTTGAGACTGCAGCGGCTGTTCTTATCGTAATTATTTCTATCGTGATGATTGTTGAATATACATCTAGTCATCTCAGGAAATTAATAAAGTAATGCCAATAATAAAACAAAAGGATTACAAAACCTGGAAAAAATTTGATCGAAAAAGAGATTTACAAAACTGGCTTTGTTGGTTCTTAGGTACTTTAATTTTTAGCTTTTGTTTCGGTCTGATTAGTAGTAAAACAATCTGGTTTTATGTATTTGATTCACATAATGAGGCTTTAGATCTTTTAGGTAGGATGTTTCCTCCAGAAACTAATTATTTCTTAACTTTAATAAAACCTATTTGGGATACTTTAAATATCGCGACTATTGGTACAACGATTGGAACTTTAATTGCAATACCATTAGCTTTTTTATCCGCAAACAATACTACCCCAAGTAAAAAGTTTTTAAGACCTTTAGCCTTATTTTGCATAGTTTCAAGCAGATCAATTAATTCAGTAATCTGGGCATTACTTCTTGTTGCAGTTGTCGGCCCGGGAGTCTTGGCTGGCATAATTGCTATCGGATTAAGATCGATTGGATTTTGTGGAAAATTACTTTATGAAGCTATAGAGGAAATTGATGAAAACCAAATTGAAGCTATTGAGGCAACAGGGGCAAATAAAGCACAAATTATGACCTTTGGCATAGTGCCTCAAATTCTCCCAGCATTTACGAGTATTTCTATTTATAGGTGGGATATAAATATTAGAGAAGCAACTGTTGTTGGCTTAGTTGGAGCAGGAGGTATAGGGATAGAATTAGATGCTCAAATAGGAGACTTAGCTTGGGCTAAGGTATCAGTTATTTTATTAGCAATAGTAGTAGCGGTTGTTTTTAGTGAATGGATTACAGCAAAAATAAGGAGATGTATTATATAGAATAGACTCGATACTATTTTGTTTAATGGAGCTAAATACTTTCTTACTTATCTTATTAGTCATAGCAAATTTTACAAATTTATATCTGACTCATTTCAAAAAAAAGAAAAAGTAATAGTTTTTACAATTTAAACCAACATTTTAATTCGCTTAACCTTTTATTAATTTTAAGTTAAAAAAAAGATAAACAAATCAGTATTAAATTGACTTAAATGATTAAATCTTAGTGAATAATAAGCTCTGCTTAAAAAATATTAATGTCAAATATGGAGAGAGCCTAGCTTTAAAATCTATAAACTTAGATATTTACAAAGGTGAATTTGTAGTCCTTCTTGGATCTTCTGGGGCAGGTAAATCAACTTTACTAAGAACAATAAATCAATTGAATCCATTAACTTCAGGAGAGTTAGATTTTTTTGATTTAGGAAAAATAAGAAATAAAAAAGATCTTCAGAATTTAAGAAAAAAAACTGGGATGATATTTCAACAACATCAGTTGATTGAAAGAAATACTGTTTTCCAAAATGTTTTAACTGGTCGACTTGGATTTCATTCACTACTTAAAAGCATTTTACCTCTTCCAAAATTTGATCAAGAACTTGCTCTCGATTGTATAGATAGAGTTAACCTCTTAGACAAAGCGCTTGTAAAAGTAAAAGAATTAAGCGGAGGACAACAACAAAGAGTTGGAATTGCTAGAGCTTTAGCTCAAAATCCTTCGTTGATTTTGGCAGATGAACCAATAGCTAGTCTTGACCCAAAAACTTCCCATCAAGTTTTATCGATGCTTAAAGATATTTGTAAGAAAGATAATATATCCGCATTAACTAGTCTTCACCAAGTTGATTTTGCTAAAGAATATGGAGATAGAATTATTGGCTTAAGTCATGGGAAAATAGTTTTTAATGGTAAATCAGATCAACTTTCAGACGAGATTTTAAAAAATATTTATTCATCTTCACCAATAACAGAAGAAACAAATTTTACCTCAAATGAAGTGGTAATGGTTTAAAACCACTTCATTAAAAAAACTTAAACAAAAAAATGAAACTTAAATCTCTTTTAAGCGTTTTAACTATTTCTATTGTGGCGCTTACTTCGGCATGCTCTACGAAAAATGCTGGACCAAGTGCTGATCCTGATAAGTTAATTGTTGCATTAATTCCTGATGAAAATGCTGCAACCGTTATCCAAGATAATCAAGGTCTAAAAGATTACTTAACTGAAGCCTTTGATAAGGAAATAGAGTTAGTTGTTACTACTGATTATTCTTCAATGATTGAAGCAGCTAGAAACGATAGGTTGGATTTAGCTTACTTTGGACCTTTATCTTATGTTTTAGCTAAAGCAGTAAGTGATATTGAACCTTTTGCAGCAAGGATTAAAGGAGGAACTAAGACTTATAATTCCTGCATAATTGGAAACACTAAAAAAGGTGTTACTAGTTTTGATGATATCAAAGGCACTACTTTTGCTCTTGGAGATCCAGCTTCAACCTCTAGTAGATTATTCCCTGAGTTAACTCTTGCTGAAAATGGACTTACTAAAGGCAAGGATTTTCAAGGAGTTTTTCTAGGATCACATGATGCTGTTGCCTTGGCAGTTCAAAATGGAAATGCTCAAGCAGGAGGAATGGCATGTCCGATTCTTAAATCCCTAAAGAAGAAAGGTGTTATTGACCCTTCTAAAGTAACTACTATTGCTGAATCTTCTCCTATTCCTCAATATCCATGGACAATGCGTTCAACTTTATCTCCTGAATTAAAAGAAAACATAAGAGTTACTTTCTTAGAACTAGAAAGTGACAAAGTCCTGAAACCATTTAACGCTGATGGTTTTGCATCTATAACTGATAGTGATTACGACGGTATTAGAAAAGCAGGCAAACTTCTAGGTCTTGATCTTTCTAAGTTTGTTAAGTAAAAAATCACATTAAAAATACAAATAAAAAATTATTAAATGGATAAATTTAAAAGAATTTTAGAAGTCGAAAGGAGGACTTGGAAAAAACAATTTTTCAGGGTTCTCATAATTTTGATATTTGTATTTTCTTCTTTAGCAGTTGTAGGTCTTTTCGATTTTGAAAGGATAAGTACAGGCATTCCGGCAGTTTTAAAATTACTGCCGGAAATGTTCCCTCCTGATTTCTCAAGAGCTGGAACTTGGTTTAAACCTTTAATAGACTCTTTGGCAATGAGTATCGCAGGAACTTCGATTTCTGTTTTTTTATCTTTACTTCTATGTTTTTTTGCTGCAAGAAATACAACGATAAATCCAATATTTTACAACTTAGCAACACTAATTTTAAACGTTACAAGAGCTGTTCCTGAATTAATTTTGGGTATTATTCTAGTTGCAATGATTGGCTTTGGTGCTCTACCGGGGACATTGGCATTAGGTCTTCATTCTGTTGGAATGTTAGGTAAATTCTATGCTGAAGCTATTGAGCTTTGTGACAAGGAACCTATAGAAGCAGCTAGAGCTTCTGGCGCAAGTGATCTACAAGTTATTGTGCATAGCATTCTTCCTCAAGTTTTTCCTGCTATGGCTGATGTTACTTTTTATAGATGGGAATACAACTTTAGAGCTTCAATGGTTGTGGGTGCGGTAGGGGCTGGTGGTATAGGTTTAGAGATCATAAGTGCTTTGAGGATAATGGATTATGCTCAAGTATCAGCTTTATTAATAGTAGTTTTAGTCGTAGTAACTGTATTAGATAGCATGAGTAACTATCTCAGGAAATCAGTATCTGAATAATTCTCATTAAATGAAGAAGGTTGTTATTTCCAATAAAGTTCATACTGAAGTTATTGAGTTATTAGAAAAAAATTTTGAAGTAATTAGTAACCAAAATGATAAACCTCTAACTTATGAAAAATTAAAGTTCTTATGTAAAGATGCACATGGTGTGATGGTATTCATGCCAGATAGAATTAATAAGAACTTTTTAGATAATTCAAAAAATTTAGAGATCATCTCTGGAGCACTAAGAGGATTTGACAATATTGATTTGGAAGAGTGCATAAAAAGAAATATTAAATTTACAATGATCCCAGATTTACTTGCTTCGCCAACAGCAGAATTAACATTGGGACTTCTTATTGGTTTATCAAGAAATCTACTAATAGGTGATGAATATGTTAGGTCTGAAAAGTTTAAAGGTTGGGAACCAAAATTCTTCTCAAATGGAATTGAAGGAAAAAATGTTTGTCTTCTAGGTATGGGTAAATTAGGGGTTGAAGTGGCTAGGAAGATTAAAGGTTTTAATGTAAAACTTTTTTATCATGATTTACAAAAATTAGATTCAATAGATGAACAACAACTAAACACCAAATATCTGGAATTAAATGATCTTTTTGAGAAGGCTGATTATTTGGTTATTCTTTTACCTTTAAAAAACGATACTTACCATTTTATTAACTTTGAAAACATTTTAAAAATAAAAAAAAATTGTTTACTTATTAATACTTCAAGAGGTTCTGTAGTAGATGAGAGTGCAATTGCACAAGCAATTAATTCTGGGCACATAGGAGGATATGCTTCAGATGTCTTTGAATTTGAAGATTTATCGATAAAAGATCGACCAAAAAAAATTAATCAGGAATTATTAAATTTAAAAGATAAGACTTTTTTTACTCCTCATCTTGGCTCAGCAGTTGATGAAGTTAGACTTTTTATTGAATTAGAAGCTGCTCAAAATATTATCAACTTTTTATATCATTAATAGTTTTATACATTTTTATATAAGAGATATTTTCTTTTTTGAAATAATCACCTTCAGATAAAAAACCGAATTTTTCATAAAACATTTGAGCTTTTTTTCTAGAAAATAAGTAAATATAATTTATGTTTCTTAACTCTAAGTAAGAAATTGAATGACAAATTAATTTAGACCCAAATCCTTTGTTTTGATAAGCAGGTTTTGTGGCCATTTTTCTGATTCTTGCTTTATTTTCTCTCATGAAAAGTGAAATTATTGATATTAATTCCTCTTGTTTATATAAACCAAAATGTGTACCATTTTTATCATCTTCAAGAATACAAAATTCTTTTTTTTTATCTGGCCAAATAGCTTCATGCCTTATATCAACAGTTTGATTAGAATATATTTTTCTAATTGAAATTGGCATTCTTAATTATCTTTTCTTCTTAAATTTATCTTAATCATAAATGTTTAAAATCTTGTTAAGACTTGTATTAAGGTTGAATCAGGTTTGAACAATATAAAATTAAAATTCGATAATGACGGATTTATAGTTAATGAAAACCTAATAAATCAAAATGATTTAGAGGCCATTGAAAAATGGATTAGTGAACTTAACGACTCTAAAGAGGTTAACCATCATTATGAAAAAACAGTTAATGGTAAAGTGCTCTCAAGAACAGAAAACTTTGTAAGCTCGCATACATCTTTTAGGGAATTTCTTTTAAGTTCATCAATAAAAGATTATTTAACTATGCTATTTGATGATGAACCAATATTATTCAAAGAAAAAATAAATTATAAATACCCAGGGGGAGCTGGATATGCACCTCATCAAGATGCTCCTGCTTATCCTTTTGGGAAAAAGCACATAACAATGCTATTAGCTATAGATGATTCTGATATAAGTAATGGATGTTTGGAATTTGCAAGAGGTAGAAATAATGAGGGCATAATAAATATTGATGACAAAGGATGTATAGATTCACTAACCGCAGAAAAATTTGTTTGGGAGAAGATACCTCTTAAAAAGGGAGGCGCAGTATTTTTCGATTCTTTTGTTCCTCACAGAAGTTCAACAAATAAATCTAGTCGTCCAAGAAGAGCGCTTTATGTTACTTATAATGCTAAAACTGAAGGCGATTTGAGAAAAGATTATTATGACTTTAAAAAGAACTCTCTTAAAGATGGATATGTAAGTTTAATAGGTCACTTTGAAGGAGAAGCAATTAAATGAAATACAAAACTATTAAAAACTTCAAAAACAAATTACAAAATTCTGATAACAATGAATTTGTAGATTTATTATTTGATTTTATTAAGGAGGAAGGAAAAACTAATTATGATGAATCAGTCACTCAATTACAACATAGTCTCCAAACAGCATCACTTGCCCGAATTGAAGATGGCAGAAGGCATATAGTAATTGCTTCTTTATTACACGATATAGGTCATCTTCTAATCGATGAAAATGACTCAAAAAATGATTTCTTAAAAAAAGATCTTAACCATGAAAATATTGCTTCAAATTTTTTAAAAGATTTTTTCTCTGAAGAAATTACAGAAAGTATTCGCTTACACGTTGTAGCAAAAAGATATTTATGCTCAATCGATAATTCTTATTATGAAAGTTTATCTAAAGCATCTAAAAATAGTTTTCAGGTACAAGGTGGTGCTTTAAATAAAGAAGAGATTAATGAACTAGAAAATAATAAATACTTCAAAGATGCAGTTCGATTAAGAAAATGGGATGATAGAGGAAAGGTTTCTCTAAAAGAAGTTGAAGAATTAGATACTTATAAAAAAATGATTGTTGCCGAAAGATTAGCTATCTATTAAAAATATATTCATAGCTTATATTTATAGATTCTTTAAGAGAATTGCTTATGAATGATGATTCAATTTTTTCTTTTATAAAGTTCTTTATTTTTAATTTCTTAATAAGTGGAAGGCATATTTTACAATGCAAGGTTGAAATTTTATTATTTTGAACATCACTTTTAGAGATAATATCAACATAAAAACTTTTTGATTCAATGTTATTCTTTTCTAGAATTATTCCGAGAGTTGTTGAAATACAACAAGCTAAAGATGCAGACAAAAGATTTGAGGGTTTAGTCTGTTTGCAAGAATCATGTAAATTTCTGTTCGAATTTGTTTTTATTTTTAATTGATTTTCAAAGATAATTTCACTCTGAAATTCACCTACATATTTCGCCTTAATTGACATATAAAAATAGCTATTATTAAGAGCTTATTATGGGTAAATTAAGTTAAGATTAAGGCCAAAAAATTTTGCTAAATTTAATAATTGATTAAAAAATTTTAAATGCAATTTTCTGATAGATATCTAAGTATTTGGGTTTTCTTAGCATTGTGTATTGGATCTTTATCCGGTTATTTATTTCCTAATTTATCTCAATTTATAGGCGGATTAGAACTCTCAAGAATAAATCTTCCAATAGCAATTCTTATCTGGGGAATGATTTTCCCAATGATGTTATCAATAGATTTCAAGTCAATAATAAATTTGAAATATAAGATTAAAGGATTTTCTATTGTCCTTTTTATTAATTGGTTAATAAAACCAGTTTCAATGGCAATCATTGCAGCCTCTTTTTTATATTTTTTATATGGTAATTTGATAGATCCTGTACTTGCTAAAGAATATGTTTCTGGAATGATTCTATTAGGAATAGCGCCATGTACAGCAATGGTTTTTGTCTGGAGTAATCTTGCTAAAGGCGATCCTTTATTTACTT
>CACNJU010000025.1 GCA_902620895.1 uncultured Prochlorococcus sp. | reverse complement strand
TAGAGGATTTATTTACATTTTAAGTAAAGATATTTCTATGGAGTCTATTACTGAAGATAGTATTTTTAATTTTATTGCAAATTGTCTTGCTGTTGGACTAGAAAATCACTACTTAATAAAAACAAAGAAAAAGCATGAAAACGTAGATAGAGAGATTTCTACTGGTGCTGAAATTCAATCACAATTACTCCCGGACTATTGTCCAATTATCCATGGTATAGATTTAGCTGCACACTGTAGACCAGCTCTCCAGCTTGGTGGGGATTACTATGATTTTATGTGCTTAAAGACGAATATCTCTGAAAAAAGAAAAGAAAAATCAAGATGGGCCTTTGTAATAGGTGATGTTATGGGTAAAGGTATTCCAGCCGGTCTTTTAATGACTATGTTAAGAGGAATGCTACGTGCAGAGGTTCTTACAGGTCTTCCTCCAGATAGAATTTTGCATGATTTGAATCAACTAGCAATAAATGATTTAGATCAATCACATAGATTTGTGACATTATTTTATTCAGATTATGACCCTAGAACTAGAAAATTGAGATTTGCTAATGCAGCACATAATCCTCCTTTGCTTTGGAAAAGTTCAGATCAGAAAATTATAAAATTAGATGCCGAAGGATTTGTTCTTGGACTTCAAAAAGATGCTCAATATCATTGTGGTGAAATTAAGCTTAATGAAAATGATTTAGTTCTTTATTACACAGATGGAGTTGTTGATACTTCTAATTCTTTAGGACAAAGATTTGATGAAGAAAGGTTAATTAAAACTTTTACAAAATTATGCAAGCAATCTTATACATCTCAAGAAATTTTAAATAAAATATTCAAAAAGTTAGATGCTTTTACAGGGCAAAATAGACATCTAGAAGATGATGCTTCGATGATTGTCTTTCAATTGAAATAGATATTTTTTGTCACTTATAAAAAAAAATGCTTTATTAGAGATACTTAAAGCTACTAATTAGTATGGCAAAAGTTTGGAGTAAAAGGTTTGATAATGCACTTGACCCTTTTATTGAAAAGTTTAATGCCTCAATTGGTTTTGATAGAAAGCTTATTCTAGAAGATTTAGATTGCTCGATTGCTCATGCAAAAATGCTTGGCAAAACTCAAGTTTTATCATCTTCTGAAGTTTTGCAAATTATTAATGGTCTAGAGTCAATAAAAGTTGAGTATTTGGAGGGTAAATTTTCTCCAAGTGCTCCTTCTGAAGATATTCACTATTGTATAGAAGAAAAATTGATAAGTCTAATTGGTGAAACTGGAAAAAAATTACATACCGGTAGAAGTAGAAATGATCAAGTTGGTACAGATATAAGATTGTGGTTAAGAAAAGAGATTGATAATGTTGAAATTTTAATAATCGATTTGCAAAAATCTTTTTTAAATCTTGCGAAATCAAATATTTATACCTTAATTCCTGGATATACCCATATGCAAAGAGCTCAACCTTTATCTTTGGCTCATCATTTATTGGCTTATATAGAAATGCTCCAGAGAGATCGTGAAAGGTTTAAAGAAGTACGCGCAAGAGTTAATGTTTCTCCTTTAGGAGCTGCAGCATTAGCTGGAACAAAAATAAAAATAGATAGGCACTTTACAGCTGCAGAATTGGGTTTTGAAAAAATTTATAAAAATAGTATCGATGCGGTTAGTGATAGAGATTTTTGTATAGAGTTTGTTTCTGCTTCTGCTCTGTTGATGTCTCATTTAAGTAAAATTTCAGAAGAAATAATTTTATGGGTAACTGATGAATTTTCTTTCGCAAAATTAACAGATAAATGTGCTACGGGGAGTAGCTTAATGCCGCAGAAAAAAAATCCTGACGTTCCAGAATTGATAAGAGGTAAGACGGGAAGAGTTTATGGTCATCTTCAGGCATTGTTAACTATGGTTAAAGGGTTACCTCTCTCATATAATAAGGATTTTCAAGAGGATAAAGAACCAATATTTGATACTGCAGAAACAATATCTTCTTGTGTGAAAGCAATGACTATTTTAATTAATGAGGGCATTGAATTTAATACTAAAAATTTATCTGAGTCTGTAGAAAATGACTTTTCTAATGCAACTGATTTGGCAGATTATTTAGTTGGCAAAGATGTTCCTTTTAGGACTGCTTATCAAGTTGTTGGTGAGATTGTTAAATATTGCCTGGAGAGAAAAATGTTATTTAAAAATCTTAAAATTGTTGAATTTAAAAAATTTCATCCAGAATTTGATGAGGATGTTTTTGCGGATCTTAAACCTCTTAATGTCGTTAAATCAAGAAATAGTGAAGGTGGCACAGGTTTTGTTCAAGTAGAAAAAGAGGTAAATAATTGGCAAAAAAAATTGTTACTTTGAATCGCAATTATTTTCCTACAACATGGGTAGGCTTTGAAGTAGAATAAAAAGGCAATACAGAACTACTTATTGTAGTTTTTTAGGTTAATTTTCTTTGTTGAGTTTAAAGTGAGTATTTTTGTTGGCAATTTGCCGTTCCGCGCAGAGCGTGAAGATGTTATACAATTGTTTTCCCCTTTTGGTGAGGTTTTAAATTGTTCTCTTCCTTTAGAGAGGGATACTGGCAGGAAAAGAGGATTTGCATTTATTGAAATGGCAGATGAGGCTGTTGAGTCAACAGCTATTGAAGGTTTGCAAGGCACGGAACTTATGGGTAGGCCTTTAAGAATTAATAAAGCCGAGCCAAGAGGTTCTGGCGGATCTCGCAGAGGAGGAAGAGGCGGCTATGGTGGCGGTGGTAATAACGGCGGCTATGCTGGCGGTAATTCCGAATCTAATAGTTCTTTTACTAAATCTTCTGGAGCAGAAGGCTGGGAAGATAGAAGTTATGGAAATTCTTCTGAAAACTCTGAATATGAGAGTGGTAGGAGCAGGAGAAAAAGGGGAGTATCCAAAGAGAGCAACGCTTCAAACGAGACAAATTAGAAACCCATTTCTTTAAGTGCTGTCGTTAATGTAACTAAATATTCAATATTTAATTCTTTTTTTATGGATTTATTTGAAATTTGATTTCTCCATATTTTTGCTTTTGGTATACCTTCAACTAAATTTATTAGATGTTTACAAATATCCCAAGATTTTCCTCCATTACTTAAATGAGCTTCTATGTATGGAATTAAGGAGAATATAATATCTGAAGCAGATTTGGGTTTTCTATTAATTCCATAAATTTTTTGATCAATTTCAGACCATCTTAAGGGATGTTTGTATACTGACCTTCCTATCATGACCCCATCAAAATCACTTAAGGCTTTTAATGATTCATCGATATTTGTTAGACCTCCATTGATTTCTATTAATAATTCTGGATTTGATTTTTTCAATTTTTTTACTATATCGTAATTTAGAGGAGGGATGGTCCTGTTTTGCTTTGGATTTAGACCTTTTAAAATTGCTTTCCTTGCATGAACTGTAAATCTGTCTGCGCCAGCATTTGCGATAATTCTTACGAAATTATTCAAGTTAACGAAACTATCATCGTTGTCTACACCTATTCTGTGTTTTATCGTAACCGGTAAGTTGCAATTATTTTTTAAGGATTCTATACATTTTGCCACTTTTTCAGGGTCTTTCATAAGTGAAGCGCCAAAATTTCCAGAACAGACCTTTGCACTCGGACAACCAACATTAAAGTTTATTTCGTCATAACCCCAATCCTGAGCCATTCGAGCTGCTTCTTTAAGTATTTTAGGATCGTCCCCACCAAACTGAATCGATATCGGGTGTTCTTCACTATTAAAATCTAGAAAATTTCCCTTTTTATATGTGTAAACTAAACTCTGGGCAACAATCATTTCTGTATATAGTAGAGCTTCTGAACTTATTTTCCTCATAATCATTCTGAAGTGTTTATCAGTACAATCCATCATTGGAGCAATACTTAATTTATGTATATTTTTAATAGAATTAGGTTGATTGAAACTCATTACTTTTTTTGATTTAAATATATGAATCAATTTCTATCAAGAAGAACTTTTATTCTAATTCCTTCTATGTCAATCTTAAAAATAATCTTTAAGCCTATGCAAGTATTAGCATCTTCACTTGCTTCTAAAGAAGAGTGGAATTTCTCAAAAGACGAATGGAAATCTAGGCTTAGTCCAGAATCTTATTATATTTTGAGAGAGGAAGGTACTGAAAGAGCTTTCAGCAGCCAATTAAATAATGAGAAAAGAAAAGGGATTTTTCATTGCGCAGGATGTGATTTGCCGCTTTTTTCCTCAGATAAAAAGTACGATAGTGGTACAGGATGGCCAAGTTTTTGGGATGCAATTCAAGGATCAGTTGAAACAAAGGTTGATTTCAAGTTAATTGTCCCTAGAACCGAATATCATTGTTCAAGATGCGGAGGTCATCAAGGCCATGTCTTTAATGATGGGCCACTACCCACTGGTAAAAGATATTGTAATAACGGATTAGCATTAAGGTTTGTTCCTGACTGAAAATTTGTGCGGCCTTCCGCAACTTGTTTTGTGCATCACTTTATTGGACAATAGTTTTATTAAATTTTTAGAAAAATGGTTGAAAATCAATCAGACGATATTGCTAATAAAGAAAATGATGTTTCTAATCAGGATAATTTTCCTGAAGAAACTTCATCTGTGCAAGATCCAACGATTCAAAATGATGAATCATCTCCTCAAAAAATAGAAGAAATAAATACAGAAGAATTAAAAAATACTATCTCCAATAATGATGCAAGATTAGAACAATTAGAAAAAGAGCATGAAACATTAAAAAATCAATATGTAAGAATTTCAGCAGATTTTGATAATTTTAGAAAAAGACAGTCCAGAGACCAGGACGATTTAAAAATTCAACTTGTCTCCAAGACTTTAACGGCAATACTTCCTATTGTTGATAATTTTGAAAGAGCAAGACAACAACTTAAACCAGAAAGTGAAGAAGCTCAAGCTCTTCATAGAAGTTATCAAGGATTGTATAAACAATTGGTAGAAGTTTTAAAACAACAGGGGGTTTCGCCCATGAGAGTTGCTGGCCAGCAATTTGATCCAAACTTGCATGAAGCTGTACTAAGAGAGCCTAGTGATGAGTTTGAAGAGGATTTTATTATTGAAGAATTACAGAGAGGATATCATCTAGAAGGGAAGATTTTGAGACACGCATTGGTTAAAGTTTCTATGGGACCTGGCAAACAAAATTCACAACAGGAAGTAGAAAAGGATACAGTTGAAAGGGATGTTGATTCAGAGGTATCTTCTTCTGAAGATGTTTAAATTCCTAATTCTTATTTGATCATTATCTAATGGCTGATTTTTACCAAATACTTGGTGTGTCTAGAGATGCAGATGCGGATACCTTAAAAAGGGCTTATAGAAAATTAGCAAGACAATATCATCCTGATGTCAACAAAGAGCCTGGTGCTGAAGATAAATTTAAAGAAATTGGCAAGGCATATGAAGCATTAGCTGATCCTGAAACAAGAGCTAGATATGATCAGTTTGGAGAGGCCGGTCTTGGAGGCGCGTCTGGAATGCCTGATATGGGTGATATGGGTGGCTTTGCAGATTTATTTGAAACATTTTTTAATGGCTTTGGTGGACAAAATCCTCAGGGAGGAAGAGCTCAAAGAAGAGGTCCTCAACAAGGAGATGATCTAAGATATGACCTTAATGTTGACTTTAAAGATGCAATATTTGGCCAACAAAGAGAAATTAAGATTCCTCATCTTGAGACATGTGAAGTTTGCAGGGGAACAGGAGCCAAACCAGGAACCGGCCCAAAAACTTGTTCAACATGTGGGGGAAGTGGACAAGTTCGAAGAGCTACGAGAACTCCTTTTGGTAATTTTACACAAGTAGCTGAATGTCCTTCATGTAATGGAGCAGGTCAGATAATTGCAGATCCATGCGTAAGTTGTGGCGGAAATGGAGTAAAGCAAGTCAGAAAAAAATTAAGAATTAATATTCCTGCAGGAGTTGATACTGGGACTAAATTGAGAGTTTCTGGCGAAGGCAATGTTGGCTTGAAAGGAGGCCCACCTGGAGATCTTTATGTTTTTATTAAGGTTAAGGATGATTCAAAACTTAAAAGAGATGGTGTGACTATTTACTCAGAAATATTTGTGAGTTATTTACAGGCTATTTTAGGTGACACAGTTAAAATTACCACGGTTGATGGAAATGTTAATTTAAAAATTCCAAGTGGTACCCAGCCAAATACAACTCTTTCACTCGAGAATAAAGGGGTACCTAGACTTGGTAATCCGGTTGCTAGAGGAAATCATGAAGTCTTAGTAAAGGTAAAATTGCCAACTCGTATCACTGATGAAGAACGAAAGCTTTTAGAAGGTTTAGCTTCTCAATATTCAGATAAAAATATTAATTCCAGTAGTGGACTTTTTAGTAAACTATTTGGTAAAGAATCCTAATGACCTCATTAAAGCATTTGGATCTTAAATCTGTTCCTTGTCCTTTAAACGTTGTCAAAATCAAATTGGCTTTTGAGAAATTATCCAAAAATGAACAACTAATAGTTGAACTAGATAAAGGTGAACCAGAAGAAATGGTGTTAAACACTTTAAAAGAGATGGGATGTCTTTTTAAACAAATCAATGAAAATGAAGAATCTATAAAAATCAAAATATTGAATGAAAAATAATAGTAAACACTTAGGTTTAGTTACAAAAAAATTTAATGATTTTTTTTTAGTTGACTTAAAAAATCAAGAAAATTCAGGAAATAGTGAGAAATTTTTATGTAAGGTGAAGAAGTCTATAAATTTTAAGGATCAATTAATTTATGTTGGAGACGAAGTAGTAATTGAATGCATTGATCTAAAAGGTAAGCGCGCATTAATAACAAGTTTAAAAAAAAGAAAAAATTTATTAATTAGACCCTCAGTTGCAAATCTTTCTAACATATATGTTATTTTTTCTGTTGAAGAGCCAGAATTAAATTTATCTCAAGTAAATAGATTTTTGATAGCAGCAGAATCAATGGGAGTTGAAGTGTCATTAGTTTTGACAAAATGTGATTTAATTTCAGATATGAGAAGATTTTCATTACTTGATAAATTTGGGAAGTGGGGTTATCAAGCAATAACTTTAAATTTAAAGAAATCTAATTACTTTAATAATTTATTAGCTGAGCTAAAGCAAAAAGAGTGTTCAATTTTTATGGGTCCATCTGGTGTTGGTAAAACTACATTGCTTAACATGATAATTCCAGGTCTTCAAAATAGTACTGCTCCAGTTTCAAATAAAATTAAGAGAGGTAAAAACACTACACGAAATGTTGAGTTATTTTCCATATCCAATCAAAGTTACATTGTGGACACCCCTGGTTTTAATATGCAACCTCTAGAGGTTGATATTAGGTTGTTACCAAATCTGTATAAAGAAATATATAGACAAGTATTCGATGATGAAATTAAGTGTAAATTCCGTAACTGCTTACATTTAAACGATGAAGGCTGCAATATAAACAAATCTTTTGAAAGATATTCTTTTTATAAAGAAATGATTGAGTCTTCTAAGAGTCACTATTATCAAAACCAGGAAGATTAAGATTTAATCCACCAGTCAAATCATTCATCCTTTCTTTCATAGTTGTAGTAGATAATTCATGAGCTTTTTGAATAGCTTGTAAAATATTTTGCTCTATTTTTTCTTTATTTGCTTCTAAAATATCCTCTTTCACTTCTACTTTTAAAGGAAGTTGGTTTCCACTTATCCAGACTTTTATCATTTCATCATCACTTTTTCCTTCAATCTCCATATTTTCAAGTTCATCTTGTAATTTTTGAGCGTCTTGTTGAATTTGTTTAGCTTTTTTAAAAGCTTCTGTAAGTTGTCCAAAGTTTGGAAGTCCAAAACCCGCCATTTTGTAAAAAAGTTTCTTTAGTTAGGATAGTCAAAACCAATCATTCTTACTTCCGGTTGCAAAAAAATTCCTTTATTTTGTAGTACTTTTTGTTGAATTACTGTTATTAATTCATAAATATCTTTTGAACTTGCTGAAGAAGTGTTAATTATAAAATTTGAATGCATTGTAGAAATTTCAGCACCTCCAACTTTTAACCCCTTTAAACCCATATCATCAATTAATTTCGCTGCATAATTATTTTCAGGATTTTTAAAAACACTACCAAAACTTGGTTGATGATATGGTTGTGTTTCTGTTTTTAATTTAAGGTTATTTTTGGTTGTTTGAATTAATTGTTCTAGATTTCCATTAGGTTCAAAATGTAATTTTGCACTAATAATTGTTAAATCATTTCTTTGAAAAGAGCTAAATCTATACTCAAAATTGATATCTTTTTTTTCAATTTCAAGTTTTTCATGAGTTTTATTGTTTATTACTTTTACTGAAATAAGATTTTTTGCTAGGGATAAATTACCTGTGCCAGCATTCATATAAATTGCTCCTCCTAATGTTCCTGGAATTCCGACAGCCCATTCTCCCCCTTGTAATCCATTTTTAGCGAGAGAATTAGATAATGTTGGGAGCATTACACCTGCTTCCGCTTCAACAATTCCTGAATATGGCTCTATCTTTAGTGATTTCATTTTTTTTGTGCACACAACTAAGCCTTTTATGAAAATATTATTTATTAAAAGATTTGAACCTGCGCCAATTATTTGACATCTTTGTTTGTTTAAATTAGCCCATTTTATTAGATATGAAAATTCTTTAATACTGCTTGGCTCAGCAAAATATTCAGCTACTCCTCCCACTTTTATGGTTGTATAATTACTTAAATTACAGTTTTCAGAAAAAATTTTTTTATTCATAAATAAGTTATCTATTTTAATTGTCTTTTTCATTTAAAATCGACCAGAAATTATGACAATCACCAGCTCCCATATTCAAAATTAAATCCTCTTTTTGAGTTAATTCGTAAAAATTTTTCTTTACTTCATAATAATTATTTATATAACTAACATTTCTATTTTTTTTATAAATCAGATCAGTGATTATTTTTGAAGTAATTTTATCTTCGTTACCTTCCCCTGCTCCATAAATACTGGTTACATAAATAACATCTGCTTTTGATAATTCTTCAGCGAATTCTTTAGTAAATTGCTTTACTCGTGAGTATCTATGAGGTTGAAATATAGCTATTAATCTACTTTTTTGACATTCATTATTATGTTTTTGCTGAATCAATAATCTTCCTAATTTAATAGTCTCTTTTATTTCGTTTGGGTGATGCGCATAATCATCATATAAACTTCTTTTATCTATTTGGCCTCTGAATTCAAATCTTTTTTTTGGTAGTTTCAGATATTTTATATTTTTCTTTATTTTTACAAAATCCACTCCAATCATTCTTGAAGCTGCTATCGCTGCAGTGATATTAGATAGATTGTGTAATCCTGGAATTGGAATATTTAAACTACTAATAAAATTTCCATTTTCATAATAATTTCCAATTGTATATTTTGAATTTATTTCAGTCGGAATTATTGCAAAAGCTACGTTTTTAGCAGTAGTGTTTGACCACTTATAATTAGCATAAAAATTATTTCTTGAGGTTTCACAATCAAAATTAAGTAGTAATTTTTTAGAGTTTTTAGCGAAACTTTTAAAAGAAGATATAACTTCACTTAAATTAGAAAAGTGATCGCAATGATCAAAGTCAATGTTATTGATTATTCCGATATCAGACTTATATTTGTTAATTGTCCCATCAGATTCATCAACTTCAGCTACTAAGTATTTTGTATTTTCTAAATGACAATTAGAGTTGTAAATAGGAATTATTCCTCCGGTTATTGAAGAAGAATTACGTGTACATAACTCAAGTATTGTAGATAGAAATGTACTGGTTGAAGTTTTTCCGTGGCTGCCGGCGACCGCTAATGCAGTATAAGTGCGCATTAGCATTGCAAGTATCTCCGAACGATGTTTTATTGATAAATTTTTTTTTCTGCAGTACGAAAATTCTTCATTTTCTGGCTTGATCGCAGAGCTTACAACAAAATTTATCAATTTGTTGGTAAATTTTGAAATAACAAATTCAATATTTTGTCGAATTTGAGAAGTAAAGATTACTGCACCTAATTCCTCTAATTTTTTAGTTTCATCATTTTTAACCAAATCAGACCCTGAAACTGAACAACCTTTTTTAAGTAAACCTATTGCTAATGCTGACATCCCAATACCTCCAATCCCAATGAAATGAAAATGACTTTTCAACAGTAATTTTTTATCCAATGTTTATCTTTTACTTAAATCAAAATAACTTCTAGGTAAAATTTTGCTATTTTTTCTTAAAAAAAAATGTTTTTTTTCTTGAATTAATACAAAAAAAGACTTATTTGCTTAATAAATTAAAAAAACCTTACGTTATTGCACAAAATTCAGTATGATCAGCAACTTAGGTTAATCATTTAGAAATTATTAATTATGACTCTGCGTGTTGCAATTAACGGCTTTGGAAGAATTGGTCGAAACTTTATGCGTTGTTGGCTTAGTAGAGGAGCTTACACCAATATTGAAGTAGTTGGAATTAATGTTACCTCAGATCCTAAGACTAATGCACATTTATTAAAGTATGACTCAGTTCTTGGTCAACTTGATGGTGTC
>CACNJU010000024.1 GCA_902620895.1 uncultured Prochlorococcus sp. | reverse complement strand
GAAATAAAAATAGTGTTACTTACGTTAAATTTGGGGAACAATTTTGTATTGGTGATGTACAGGGAGCATGCAAATTGTTAAAAGATAAATCATTCCATGTTAATTTGAAATCTTTAGTTTCTTAGATTAATCATTTTCCTCAAAATTTTGAGTTGCAGGTTTGAACGCTTCTTTTGCTCGTTGTATATTCATAGGAATATTTTCAATACCGAAAAAAGATCCAGGCTCCTTATCCCAACTGGCTGATAATATCCCAAAACTTAATCCTGCGAGACCTAATAAAAAAAACAACGCAGAAATTGCGATTGTTGAGGAAGGAGGTATTTCAGCAATATTTCTTGTAACGATAATGTAGCTAACAACAAAAACTGACATTCCTAATATTGTCGGTATTCCTGCTGTAAAAAATATTCTTCTTGCCATTCTATCAGCGACGTATTTAGGTATTCCACTTGATGATCGCTTTAAGGGAATTTCGCTATTAGATTTTTTTTCTATATTAGCAAACGCAGTTTTTTCAGTATTATTTTTTTTCTTTTTAATTTGTGTCTTTTTTTTAGATTGTTTCTTTTTCATTAATTGAAATCATCCCCTGATTCCAATTTTCTTTACTAGTTCTTGATATCTCTGAACGTTTTTGTCTTTTATGTAAGAAAGTAATCTTTTCCTTTTCCCAATCATTTTCAATAAACCTTGCCTTGAGGCGAAATCATGAATATTTCCTTGGAGGTGGTCACTTAATTTCGATATTCTTTTAGAGAGCATTGCTACCTGAATTTCAACTGAACCTGTATCAGTTGGATGTACTTGATGAGTTTCAATCAGCGCCTGTTTTTCAGCTGTATCTAATGACATAAAATTTATTTTTCTTTTATCCTATAATACTACTTCATCAAGCTAAATTACTACTATCATTATCTAGATAATTCATAGCTGTCTTCAATAAATTTTCAAATGATAAATTATTTTCTTTTTTAGATAGGAGATCCACTTCCTTAAAAATAATTGGCAATATAGTCTTTATTTCTTTATTTTTGTAATTTAATGATTGTAGAGTTAACTGAAGCTCCTCAATCATTTTATTAATTTCAGGATCCTTAATATTAAATACATATTTGTTCTTTTCTTCTTGAAATAGTTTTTCATCTTTAAATTTACTTTTTAATTCTAAAACTAACCGATCACTCATTTTTTGTCCGATACCAGGTACTGAACAAATTAATTTTTTGTTTTGTGTTTTTATTGCATTTATAACTTCACTAATAGAGAATTTATTTAATATCCCCATACCAATTTGAGATCCAACACCTCTAATACTTAAAATTTCAATAAAAAAATTCTTTTGTTCCTTTGATGTAAAACCAAATAAAAAATCTGAATCTTCTTTTTTAATATGTTTTATCCAAAGAGTGATTTTTTTATAAGATATTTGATTTGTTTTTAATTTGAGAAAAAAAGATTCTAGTATTTGAATTTCGTATCCTAATCCTTGACAATTTATTAAAACAAAAAATTTTTGATTAGTTTGCCATAAATCAACTAAATCTCCATTTATCCAACTAATCAATTAACCACCATCCACCTGACATCCAATCAGTGCACCTGCAGTACCGCCAGCAGGTACGGCCCAAAACCTGTCTTTTCCTCTAGATGAGGATAGTGCTATTCCAGCACCAAGAAGACCACCTATAACAGAGCCTTCACTACAGTCATTATCATCTATTTTTTCAGCTTTGCTATGACCTCCACAAGGAATTTCAACGTCCACTTCATAACTTTTTACGTAGCCTGGGTTTGATTTCGTTCCAGGAATGTACTCTTCTCTATATTCAGTTCTTGTGCAAGTTACTGATTTTGGGGTTGTTGCCTTAACTTGAACAATAGGAGAAAAACAAAATAATAAAGCTAAATAGAAAAATTTCATCATTTTTTTTTACTCTAATAATATTCTATGTCCTTTTGATTATTTTGGTAGTAGATATAATAGTTCCTAATAAAACTAATGAAGCGCCTAATAAAAAATTTATGTTTATTATTTCACTAAAAAACAAAATCCCCCAAATTGAACCAAATAAAACTTGTAAATAATTAATTGTTGATGCTTGAGAAGCAGGTAAATTTTTTAATCCTATAGTTAAGAAAGTCTGACCTAATTGAGTAAATAATCCAATTCCTATTATCCAAACTAATTCACTCCAATTTGGCGTAACCCAATTAATTAATACAATTGGTAATAGAGTTATAAAAGAAACAAGTGGAAAATATTCAATAATTACATAAATATCTTCAGTAAATGAAAGTTTCTTAACTGTAACGTAAGCCAATGCGGTGCAGATTGCTCCAAGAAATGCTATCAAAATCGAAATAATTTCAATTTCAACGTTTATATTTGATAATTGGCTTGGATTCAATATTACTAATATCCCTATCCAGCCAATAATTAAAGCAAAAAATATATTACGAGTTATTTTTTCGTTTATAAATATGCCAGCAAATATAGATATAAAAATAGGATATGTGTACTGAATGACCGTAGATATACTGAGAGGCATATTTCTTATCGCATAAAAAATACAAACTAAAGCTAAAGTTCCTAAAATACCTCTTAAGATAAGTAATGGTCTATTTTTGCCCCATGGATTTATATTTTTTATATTAATTATGGATAATGTAATTATTAAACTTAACAATGATCTGAATAAAACTAATTCGTAAATAGGAATCCTTTTATCAATATTTTTTACGCATAAGGTCATCAAACTGAAGAAGAATGAAGCAAATACCAAATTATACTTTTTTAATGAATTAAATGTTTTTTCTAATTCTTCGATATTTATCATTCTAAAAAATAGTTTTTTTGTGAAATTAAGTAGATTCTTATTTGATTTTGACCTATAACAAATAAATCATTACTTATTTTTTGACAAAAATCTCAATGGTTCATTCTATACACCCAAGAACTATTCAAGAGGTTAAGGAAAAAGCAGATATTGTTGACGTCATATCTGAACATATTGTTCTTAAGAAGAAAGGTAAAGAATTTGTTGGGATTTGTCCTTTTCATGATGATACTAAGCCATCAATGACTGTATCACCAAGTAAACAATTCTATTATTGTTTTTCTTGTGGTGCTGGTGGTAACTCTATTAAATTTTTAATGGAATTTACTCGTGCGAATTTTTCTGATGTTGTACTTTCTCTTGCTAAGAAGAATAATATTAATGTTGAAAATCTTGAGGGTCCCCAAGTAGAAGCTTATAAAAAACAATTATCTAGAAAGGAGGAGCTTTATAAAATATTAAGAGTCACAAAGAATTGGTTTAAGTCTCAATTAAATAATTCTCTAGGTGTTGAAGCTATGAAATATTTAATAAATAAGAGAAACTTGAGTAATAGAATTATTGATGATTTTGAATTAGGTTTTGCCCCAAATTCATGGAATGATTTATTTAACTATCTATCCAATGTTGAAAAATTTCCTATTAATCTAATATTGGCTTCAGGTCTTGTAATTTCTAAGGATAATTCTGACAAGATTTATGATCGTTTTAGAAATAGATTAATCGTTCCAATATTTGATATGCAAGGACGTGTAGTTGCCTTTGGGGGAAGATCACTAGATGGACAGGAACCCAAATATCTTAATTCTCCTGAATCAGAGATATTTGAAAAAGGGAAAATGTTGTTTGCATTTGAAAAAGCATCGAGCAATATAAGAAAAAGAGATAAAGCTATTATTGTTGAAGGATATTTTGATGTAATATCACTTCATTCAAAAGGTATAACTAATTCTGTTGCTTCCCTAGGCACCGCATTAAATAAATATCAAATTTCTCAACTATGTAGATGTACAGATAATAAAAATATAATATTGAATTTCGATTCTGATAGTGCAGGAATATTAGCTACAAAAAGAGTAATAAAAGAAGTTGAAAGCTTATCTCTCCATGATCAAATTAATCTTAAGATCCTTCAACTTAATGATTTTAAAGATCCAGACGAATTTTTGAATAGTAATACTCCTGAAGATTATTTTAATCTAATTGATAATTCATCCTATTGGATTGATTGGGAGATTGATCAGATCTTTAAAGATAAAGATTTAACTAAGTCTGAAAATTTCCAGAGTGTTATTTCTTCATTGGTAAAATTGTTGAGCAAATTACCTCAATCATCAACAAGAACTCATTACTTACAAAAAGTTTCCGAACGATTGAGTAAGGGACAAGCAAGGTTAGCGATACAGTTTGAACAAGATTTAAGAAATCAAGTTAAGGGATTTCGTTGGCATGGTAGATCAAAAAAATTTGAACAACCAAATGAAATTTCTCGGCGTGAGAAAAATGAATCTGAAATAATCTTTTATTATTTACATTGTCCTGATCTGCGGTTATTTATTCGCGATGAATTTCTCAAAAGAGAAATTAATGGTTTTAATACTAATCATATTCAAAATTTATGGGAAGCTATTTCAAAAATTGAAGAAAATAATTTAGGTTTAGATTATTTAAATGAATTAAAAGAATCTAATAGTCAAAACCTTCAAAAAGAGTTTTTTGCTATTGACTTAATTTCACTACTTACTGATCACTTAACACTTTATAATCCTGAACTATCAAATAATATTAATAATTTTGTTAATCCAAATGAGTTGTTTTTAACATTGCTTAGTAATCCTAAAGATAATTTACTTGGAACTTTATCACTTCTTGAAAAATATAATTCTTTAAAAAGATGTAGACACTTGATTGAATCTTGGGGTGCACAAAGATTAAAAACTTTAGAAAATTGTATTTCTATTTTAATTGATAATTCTTCTTCAGGTTCCTCAGAGACTAATAAAGAGATAGATGATCTCTTTAAGGATTTAAACTCAGATGCGATTAAATTTCAGGAATTATATTACGTAGAAAGACAACATATAAGTTTTTTAGATAAACAACGCTGTGGTAATTTTATTGCTAGCTAACAATTTTTATTTAAATTTATAGGCAGTATTTTTTAATCATATTTTTTACCTTTTTGGGCTTGTCTTCAAGAATATAAGCTTCTACTTCTTTTGCATAGGTACCAGAAAAATTGGAGGTAGAGAACTCTAATGATCTCCTCTTACCTTGATGTAATTTAGCTTCTAAATTTTTTATATCCCCTACTGTCTTATTGTTGTTACATTTTTGTATAGCATGAGTAGCTTCATGTCTTAATGCTTTTCTTATTGCCAATTTTGTTTTGAAGTTGTCTTTATGTGGGTTCTGCTTTTCATTTCTATAATTTGTTTTCCTTTTTGCATTTTCAGTACATATTATTATTTTATTTTCTACAAAATTATGTAGTCCTTTTATTTCTTTATTTAAGAGACATTCAATTTTATTTTCTTCTACTTCATAGTTTGCTTTTATTAATAAGTCAAGAATCTCCTTATCTAATTTGCTTAAAAATATAATAAATTCCATTTTATTTTTTACTTTACTATAGTTGGGATGTGTTCTATATCAGTTGTAGATGAGCGACTTAAGAAATTTTTATTCATTGTCCAACTTTTTGGCGTTTTTGTAATAGCCCATGTAATTGCATTGTTATTAAATCGTTTATTTAATAAATCAATAGTTCTCATGAGAATTGCTGATTTTTTTAGGTCTTTTTGAGATTTGTAATTAATAACTGATTGCTGTAAATATTTGCTATTAGTTAAATCCTGCATTAACACACCAGCTTTTGAAAATTTATATTCGGGATTATAAATTTCTTTAGATAGTTCAACTACTATTTTTAAAATGCTGTTTGTGTCGTCTGTTGCATTTATAAGTTTTCTATGAGCACTTCTTTGATAATTTTGACTTGAATATTTACTGGTTCTTGCAAATACTCTAATATTAGATGATTGCAAATTCTGACTTCTCATTTTTTCAGATGCTTTTATTGCGTGAATCGCTAATGCTTGAGTTAAGTCTTCTAATTTTGTGACAGGAGTACCGAAACTCCTGCTTACCTGAATTTCTTTTTTTGATTTCTTGTTTTTTTCTATAGGCAGACATTTATAACCTTTCAGTTCTAATTGCAATCTTTTTCCTACTATGCCTAGTTTCTTGATGATTTCATTTTCATCCATATCTCTTAATTCTTTCGCATTCTTAATACCTTTACTTTGCAACCAATTAGAGGTTTGTTTACCGACTCCCCATATCTTATCTACACTAATTCTTTTTAAATAATTATTCTCATTTCTAGTTCTAGCTAAATCAAATATTCCAGCTGAATAATCAATATTTTTAGCTAATTTATTAGCAATTTTTGCTCTTACTTTATTTTCTCCTATTCCTACTGTTATGGTAATCCCTATATTCTGATATATTAATGATCTTATGTTTCTTGCCCAAGGATATAGATTTTTATCATTAGGTCTAGAAATTGAGACAAATGCTTCATCAATAGAATAAATTTCTATTTCTTCACAGTAGTTTTTTAGTAAATTCATTAGTCTTCTGCTCATATCGCCGTAAAGCGAGTAGTTTGAGCTTAAGACTGCTACATCTAATTTATTTAATTTTTCTTTGATCTTAAAATAAGGAGTTCCCATTTTAATTTTTAAAGCTCGCGCTTCAGGACTTCTCGCAATGATACATCCATCATTATTAGATAAAATTACTACTGGTTTATTTCTCAAATTAGGATTAATATTTTGTTCACATGACGCATAAAAATTATTAGCATCTATAAGAGCTATAGCATCATTACTTGAAATTCTCATAAATAGCTATGTATTGAATAAATAACCACTCCCCATATCTGTACATCAATATGGTTTTTAAAGCTAAAATCAGGATAATTATGATTTTCTGCTTTTAAATATAATTCATCATTTTTTATAGATAATCTTTTTATTGTAAATTCCCCGTCTATCATTGCAATGACAATATCTCCTGGCTTGGCTATTAAACTCTTGTCTACTATTATTAAATCTTTATCTTTAATTCCTGCGTTTATCATTGATTCACCTTTAACTCTAAGAAAAAAAGTGCTAAACGGATTAGATATTAAATGTTCATTTAAATCAATATTTTCTTCCGTATAGTCATCTGCGGGGGAAGGAAATCCCGCGGATACCGAATCATTTAGCAAGGGGATTCTGAACCTTTTAATAGCTGAATCAAAAGAATCCAAGACTTAAATTAATAGTATATATGTACTATATAATAAAAATTAAAAAATAGTTAGTTATTAAAGTTTGATAGATTAATTTTAGATTAAATCTAATCTTTTTAAGAACGATGGTAAGGGGAGTTAGTAGATATAGCAACAGCTCTATAGATTTGCTCGATTAGAATTAATCTAGCTAATTCATGAGGAAAAGTTAAAGGAGACAAACTTAGTATAAGATCTGAATTTTTTTTTATATCTGAAGTTATTCCATCAGTATCACCGATTAAGAAATTGATTTTTTTATTTTTAAAACTTAAAAGAAAAGAACATAGTTCAACTGAGTTAAACTGCTTTCCTTCTTCACTTAGGCAGATAATAATATTGTTATTAGATCTAAGATTATTTAAATTAAAAGTCTTTAACTCATTAATGATAAGTTCAGGCATTCTTTTTTTGTATTGATTAATTCCCTCTCTAATCCAAAGTTTCTTTATTTTGCCAATAGCATAAATTGTTAATCTATTACTCTGAAGCATAAGTAAATATTAAAACTAATTATTCATCGAGAAGATAATTAAATTCATCATATAGTTCCTCTTCGGTTGTTAATTTCTTAGAAAAATTAGCTTTTCTAGAATTCATATTAATTTGATTAAGCTCACTTTTTCTTAGTTTATTATTAACGTTAGAAGTATCTTCTAAGGATTCTGAATTATCAATTAATGAATAAAAAATTTTATTGGGATCTTCTGAATCAAGTGGATTAGAGCTTAAATTATCATTGTTAGATATATTTATGTAATTACTTATATTTTTACGTTCGTTATTTAAAGTTTTATTTTTTTTAAAATTATTGAGTTTATCTATATTTTTTTTTGATAAGCTCATGATATAAAGTATTAAATAAATTCATATTCCAATTTAAACATATTATTTATCTTTTAGATGAATTCGAAAAACTATCATCAAAAAAAAAGATTTGGACAACACTGGTTGGTAAATAAAAAAATATTAGAAAAAATTAAAGAAATTGCTTTTCTCAATGAAAATGACTTTATTTTAGAAATTGGTCCAGGTAAAGGAGCTTTAACATCTAAATTATTAGATTCAGAAATTAAAAAATTACATGCAATTGAATTAGATAAAGATTTAATAAATTTATTAAACGATAAATTCAATAATAATGATAAGTTTTCACTTCAGCAGGGAGATATTCTTACTGTAAATTTAGATTCGATTAATAAGAAGATTACAAAAGTGATTGCAAATATTCCTTACAATATAACTGGACCAATATTGGATATTTTCATAGGTCGATTGGGCATTATAAGAAACTATAATTACGAAAAAATAATTTTTTTAATGCAGAAAGACGTTGTAGATAGGATTTTGTCAAAAGAAGGAAGTCCCAATTCTGGAGCTCTTAGTGTAAGAATGCAACTATTATCAAAAATAAAAAAAATTTGCGATGTTCCGCCTTCATCGTTTAGTCCGCCTCCAAAAGTTATTTCTTCTATAGTAGTTTTCGAACCAATTAAAAATGATTTAAGATTAGATATTAGTTTAGAAAAATATATAGATAAACTTCTTCGAATTTCATTTAATTCAAGAAGAAAAAAGCTTAGAAATACACTTAATTCAATACTTTCAAATGAAGAGATAAGTGAATTATCTAAATATTCAAAAGTTTGTTTTAATTTAAGACCACAAGATATTTCAATTGACCAATGGATTAAGCTTGCAGAAAATTGTATTAAAATTAAAAAATAAAAATTTAGTATATGCAAGATTTAGCTAAAACGAAAATTACTATAAAATCTCCTGCCAAAATAAATTTACACCTTGAAGTTATTGGTAAAAGAGAGGATGGATTCCATGAGTTAGCAATGATTATGCAAAATATTGATCTTTCTGATTATTTAGAATTTCAAATTAACAATGAAGGTTTAATTAAACTTGATTCTGATTGTAATGATTTAAGCTTATCTAGTGATAACTTAATTGTTAAATCGGCAAATCTCTTAAGGAAAAAATTAAATATAGATTTCGGTGCGAATATATTTTTAAGAAAAAATATTCCAATTGGTGCAGGATTAGCTGGTGGATCGAGTAATGCAGCAGCAACGTTAATTGGTCTTAATAAATTATGGAATTTGAACTTAGATCAAGAAACATTATTTTCATTAGCATCTACCTTAGGATCTGATATTCCCTTTTTTATAAATGGAGGGATTCAATTATGTTTTGGAAGAGGCGAAATTTTGGAGAAATTAGATTCAAACTTTGAATATGGAGTAATTCTTTTAAAAAATCCTAATGTATCAGTATCTACTGCTGAAACTTATAAAAAATATAGTAATAGATTTTGTGATCAATATCTTACTAATAGAGAAGTGATTGAGAAAATAAGAAAAAATTTAAGAGATAGTGGTTTAAATAACTTAAATTTTGATAATCAACATTTAACTATAAAAAATGATTTGCAGTTAGTTGTTGAAAATGACAATCATTCTGTAAAGCAGGCATTATATTTACTTTCTAAATTAGAGAATAGTCTGTCATTTTCAATGAGTGGATCAGGCCCCACATGTTTTGCCCTTTTTAAAGATATAGAGACTGCTAAAAAAGAATTAACTGCAAATTCTAAATTATTTAAGGATTATGGTTACGATTCATGGGTTTGCACTTTCCTTGAAAAGGGAATAACATTCATTTAAATTTTTTTATATAATAATTTATTGTGGCTGATAACAGTAATGAGAATATTGAAAAAAATATTCCCGAAAAAGGGCCATTAAATTTTATTGTAGGATCATTAACCAGTTTTTTATTATTTATATTTTTTTATTTTTTAAGTAATAAAATTGCAATTTATTTTTCAATACATAAACCATCTAATTCTTCTGAAATAGTCCAAAATATTTCTTCAAGTATTAATACCTTAATAATTGGGTTATCTTTTTTGCTAACTTTTTCATTTGCTTTTATAGGTATGGGACTTTTTATTGTATTTATTCGAAGTTTTTTTCTGAAGAAAAGTTGAATTGGGCATATCATTAAGAAAACACTTTCTTTGAATGTCTTTACATGACTTAGGACTTTTAATACTTTTGCTTTCACCAGGAATGATTTTGTCAATATTACTACTTATAACATTTGCTGAAGGTGGTTAAATTAATCAAAGTGGTAGGATTATATATGTGATTAATTAGGTAATTAATTGTGGCTGGAACATTATTATTTAATGCTTTGAAAGAGGCAATTGATGAAGAAATGGCAAATGATGTAAATGTTTGCGTTATGGGGGAAGATGTTGGTCAATATGGAGGATCTTATAAGGTTACTAAGGATTTATATGAGAAATATGGAGAGTTAAGAGTCTTAGATACTCCAATTGCAGAGAATAGTTTTACGGGAATGGCTGTAGGTGCAGCAATGACTGGCTTAAGACCAATAGTAGAAGGAATGAATATGGGTTTTTTGCTTTTAGCTTTTAATCAGATATCAAATAATATGGGGATGCTTAGATATACAAGCGGCGGAAATTATAAAATACCAGCAGTAGTTCGAGGACCTGGAGGAGTTGGTCGTCAACTTGGTGCTGAACATAGTCAAAGACTTGAAGCCTATTTTCATGCAGTTCCTGGTATAAAGATTGTGGCATGTAGTACACCTACAAATGCTAAAGGTTTAATGAAAGCAGCTATAAGAGATGATAATCCGGTTCTATTTTTTGAACATGTTCTTCTATACAACTTGTCTGAAGAATTACCTGAAGGTGACTATACTTGTGCCTTAGATCAGGCTGACGTTGTAAAAGAAGGTAAAGATATTACTTTATTGACTTATTCAAGAATGAGACATCACTGTCTTAAATCTGTTGAAGAATTAGAAAAAAAAGGAATAGATGTTGAGTTAATAGATTTAATAAGTTTAAAACCATTTGATATGGAAACAATCTCAAAATCAATAAGAAAAACAAATAAAGTAATTATTGTTGAAGAATGTATGAAGACTGGAGGTATTGGTGCAGAATTAATTGCCTTGATAACAGAAGAGTGTTTTGATGATCTTGATGCCCGACCAATTAGATTATCTAGTCAGGATATTCCAACTCCTTATAATGGAAATCTTGAGAATTTGACAATAATCCAACCACATCAAATAGTTGAAAAAGTTGAACACTTAATTAGTGG
>CACNJU010000023.1 GCA_902620895.1 uncultured Prochlorococcus sp. | reverse complement strand
TGATTTTAATGGACCTCTTAGCCAATCATCTAGTGGGATTCCAAACCCAACTTTTGGCCTATTAAAAAATTTTGGTGGGAGATGTTTCTGCAACAATTTTTTTAGTATAAACTTGCCTTTATTTTTCTTTAAATTAGTATTAATTTTTAAATCTATATTTAATTTCCAAGCAGTGGAGATAACATTTTTATCTAAAAAAGGAGCTCTTGTTTCCAAGCTTGAAGCCATAGCAGCTCTATCAACTTTTGTAAGTATATCGTTAGGCAAATAATTTAACGAATCATAAAACATCATTTTATAAGTAAGGTTTGTAGAAATTTCTTTTGGTAAATCACAAGTTATTGAATCTGGTCTTGAATGAAAATAAGAATATTTAAGATCATCACAAAATATGATGCTTTGGTCTTCCCATATAGAAATCAATGAATAATAAAAGTCTTCCTCATTCCTAACATACTTTAATCTCTTAGCTAATTTATGAAATTTCATTCCAAATTGATTAACTCCTACTAAAGGAGAAATCTTATCTAATGATTCACTTGAAATATTTAATGCAAAGTCTCCAATAAATTTTCTCAACTTAAAGGGTACTAAACCCATACTTTTCCATATATCTTCACCTAAAAAATATCTATTATATCCTCCAAAAAGCTCATCACCTCCATCTCCGCTAAGTGCAATTTTTAGGCCGTTATTTCTTACTTCTCTACACAATAAATGTGTAGGTATTTGAGACGGGTCAGCAAAAGGTTCTGAATAAATAGTATTCAATTTAGGAATTAGATTTTGAACATCTTTGGATGTCAAATAGATTTCTGTATGATCTGTCTCCAAATATCTAGCAACCTCCTTGGAGAAAGGCGCCTCATTAAACTTCTCATCTTCAAATCCTATAGTAAAAGTCTTAACTTTCCTTTCAGATTGAGATTGCAATAAAGAAGTTATCAGAGAAGAATCTATACCTCCCGAAAGAAATGTTCCTAAAGGTACATCAGCAACACTTTGCAATTTTATACTTTGTTTAAGAACTTCTTCCAAAATTAATATTGCCTCCTCTTCAGAATGAATTTGATTAGAAAATGATTTTTCTATTTCGGAATTTAAACTCCACCACCTTTTTAGATTTGATAATTCTTCTTTATTTGTAGAATTTAAAGTTAATATGCTTCCAGGAATTAGTTGAAAAATATCTTCAAAAATAGAATCTGGTGCAGAAATTGAACCATAATTTATTAGTTGCGAAAGTGCTCTAGCATTAATCCCATTATTGAAATGCTTTAAAGCCTTAAATGAGGACAATTCAGATCCAAAAATAAATTTTTTATTTACTCCATTTCCGCAAAAACCATAGTATAGTGGCTTCTCTCCAATTCTATCTCTAGCCAATTTTAAAGTTTTTTCCTCTCTATCCCATAAAGCCAAAGAAAACATCCCTATACATTTTGGGAGAGTATTTTCTAATCCATTGGAACTTATCATCTCTAATAAAATCTCAGTATCAGAATGTCCCCGCCATCTTATATTTCCATTTAATTTTTCTTGTTCTTTCTTTAATTCTAGGTGATTATAAATTTCTCCATTAAATGAAATCACATATCTTTCATCATGACTTTTCATAGGTTGAGAACCAAATAGACTTAAATCTAAAATAGATAATCGTGTATGACCTAAAAAAAACATTTCTTCAGAATCGTTCCATACTCCAAAACCATCAGGACCACGATGATGAAGTGCATCATTCATTGATCTGATAGATATTTTATGATCTTCTTCTGTCCCGAAATTAGACCATAATCCACTAATGCCGCACATAATGAATATCTAATGCCTTTTTAAATAAAAAAAACTTAAAAGATTTTTGTTTTGATCACTTATTAAAATCAACTCTCGGATAATCCTAATTTCTTCATCCACTTTACAGTATATTTACTATCTGAGCCATCAATAAGACCTTCATGATAATTTTTTATAATTTCATCAATAGCATCAGATATTTTATATTTTGGTTCAAAACCTGTTTTCAAAAGTTTAGTTGAATCTTGTCTGTAAGATCTTGGGTCATTAGATTCCGAAACTAAGATTTCAGCATCAATAGATTTTGAAACTTGTTTTGCTATTTCTATTATGCTTATATTTTCAAATCCAGCATTATAACAACCTGAAGGGATTTCTTTATTTTTTAAAAAATGTTTATAGACACTAACCATATCTTTAATATGGATATTTGGCCTTGTCTGATTACCGCCAAAAACAGTAATCTTTCCATTTTTAAGCGCTTGATAGGTCAACATATTTACACTGACATCAAGTCTCATTCTTGGTGAGAATCCGCAAACTGTTGCAGGCCTCACGCACTTGATATCTAATTGATCCTTGAAAGAAAGAAATACCCGCTCTGCTACCATTTTTGTTTTGTTATATACAGAGACTGGAACTAAGGGCAAATTTTCGGTTACTCTTTCCTCCTCCTTGATACCGTATACACTTCCTGAACTTGCATAAATAATCTGCCTTACACCATTTCTAACTGCCTTATCAGCAATCTGGTAACTGGAAAGGACATTTACCTCCCAACTTAAATTAGGACTAAGCTCAACAGCTGGATCATTAGCAATATTTGCAAGATGAATTATGGAATCTATTCCATTTAAAGGGATAGAATCAATATCTCTTATATCAGTTTTTATTTTTGTTAAGTTAGGATGTCTAGTTAAATTATCACCAAACCATTCAGTATCAACACTTACAACTTTATGACCATCTTTTAATAATTCCGGTATTAAAACTGATCCTTTATATCCAGAACCTCCAGTTACAAGAATATTCATAATTTCAAGATACTAAAACCAAATTTTATAGTAATTCATAACCATCTTTAATCCAAGCAATTTCTCCTTTTATAATAAAATTATAGATACTTCTAGGATTTCACACTTAGTCTAAAAATTTAAATTTTAAAGAAGAAATAAAAATCACTAATTATTGACGTCATTATAAAGTCTCTAGAGTAGTGAATTTATAAAAGATTGTTTAGAAATTCCTTTAGTTGCAAAGCAGAAATAGGATTGTTACCCATATTCTCAACTGCGATTGCAGACATACAACATCCTAATGCTGCCGCAAACATAAACTTCTTTTCTGTACTTAAAGCGGTGGCCATAACGGCCAAGAGAGAGTCACCGGCGCCTGAGACATCTACTGGATTTGAAGATAATGCTGGAAAGGATTGACTTGTAATCCCCTCTAAATTGGGATCAAATGCTACAAAACCTTGTGCCCCTAATTTCATAATTAACATTTCGCTTTTCGTAATTGATATTAAATTCTTGCATAAGCTTTCCAATCCAGATTCCTTATCTTGTAAAGCGATTCTAGCTTCTCTTTCATTAGGACATAATAATGTAAAGTTCTTAAATTTTGTAACCAGTCCTATCTGACTACTGCACTGGGTATCACCAAATATCCTCAAATTATATTTAAGAGCGAGTTCGACAACTTTGCTAATTATTCTTTGAGTAATAACGCCATAAACAAAATCTGATATTACAATCCCGTGCACGTTTGGGACTATTTGCTCAAGTTTATCAATAAATTCCTTTTCGATTGTTTTATCCAAAAAATGATCATTTAATCTACTAACTCTAAACAACTTTTGATTTTCAACTATGTATCTTTTTTTAAAGGTTGTTGGTCTAGATTCATCTTCAATGAATTCGCATACAATCCCTTTGTTAGAAAGTTCTTTTTTGATGATCTGTCCTGTATCATCTTTACCTAATACTGATAAAAAATTACATTCAGCACCTAAAGATTTAATATGAGAGGCGACTATCGATGCTCCTCCAATAAAATTCTTTTTTTGCAGCTCCCTTACAACTAGTACTGGAGCTTCTGCACTCATTCCTAAAGCCTCACATCCAGCATATTGATCTAATATTGAATCCCCAATAACAAGTAACTTTGTATTTGCCCAAGAATCAACATACTTTATTAAGTCCTTTTTATTAATGTTTTGCTTTTTACAGGCTATTTTGAATTTTATTTTATTTTCTTCTTGTAAATTACTTTCAGATTTTTCTAATAATGCTGTGCTAGCATATTGAACTTCACCAGCATGAAACTGTACCTTTAGTCCATATTTTTTCATAACTTTAATAGCTTCAATAATCTCTGGATCATTACTATATTCAAATTCTTTTCCTAAAAATAAGAATCTAGGTTTTAGAGTATTTATTGCATTAACAAGAGAGAATTTTTCGTCATTTAAAAGGATAATACCATTGATAATATTTAAAGATGCCAAACCCTCTGCTCTCTCCTTCTGTGTAAATTTATATTCTCTACTAGTGCCTTTATCAGTATCAGGAAGGAGTGCAACAATTAAAGACTTACATTGAGAAGCTGCATTTTTTAAATACCTTATATGACCAGGATGTACCGAATTAAAATGGCCATAAGCAAGTGAAGCCTCCTCAATATTAGGACAACTTTCAATAGTAAAAATTGGAATACTCATAAATCAATCATTATTCTTCCTGAAGATGAACCTGACCTCATAGTATTGATAGCAATATTTATATCATTGAGTGAATAACGACTAGTAATTAATCCTTCAAAATTAATTTTTTTGTTAATCAAAAGTTTCAAATATCTTGGAATATCTAAATCCGGTTCACATTCTCCTCCATGTGAACCTAAAATTATTTTCCCAAAATGTAGAGGCAATGAGTAAATTCTTATGTTTGAATCTTTAGGTGGTACTCCTACCAATATCACTCTTCCTTTACTATGAGTTAATTCATAACCTTTTTCAATAATTTCTGGGATTCCAGTATTATCAATAAAAACATCCAGTGTTTTTTCATTGATTATATTATTTACAGCTAGTTCTACATTTTCTTTTTTCGAATTTATTATATGAGAAGCACCACACTTTTTAGCTAGTTTAAGTCTATTATCATGTATATCAACTGCAATAATTGGCCATGCCGATACTAACTTAGCTGCCTGAATTATATTTAAACCTATTCCTCCTGCACCAAAAACTAGTACTGATTCTCCAAACTTCAATTTAGCATTATTTTCAACGACCCCAAATCCTGTAGTGACAGCACACCCAAATAAAGCTGCATCATCATTATTGATATTTTTTGGAATAGTTGTACAACGATTCTCACTAACAATCGCATATTCATTAAAAGTAGTAACCCATCCTGCATTAAGTTTTTTACCGCGCCATTTATATTTGGGAGTTTCAGACTGAATTCCACTTCCCTTTTTCCAATGAAGTACTACTTTATCTCCCACTGAAACTGTATTAACGCCTGGACCTATTTTCAAAACCTCGCCACATCCTTCATGGCCCATAAGATGCGGAAGATAGGGATCTATCCCTTTTTTGCCTTCTATTTCACCTAATTGAGAACCGCATATTCCACTTACACTTAATTTAACCAAAACCTGTCCAATATTAAGAATTGTTGGAAGTTCAACTTCATCTACAACAAGTTCAAAATCTTGTTTTACCAGGATTGCAGCCTTCATGGTTTTTGGGATATTCATATTAATATTTATTCAAAATATATGAAAGAATAATCCCCTGAATAGCCTGCCTGATTGAATATCCACTCCCATTCTTTTGGAGTATTAAAAGCTTCACAAGTAACTTGCCAATAAAGCAAATTTGCCTTCTCGTGTTCGTTTCTATAACTTTCAACGCAAATGTATTTATGTGAACTTGATACTCTCTCAATCTCTTTTAATGATTTAAAAAGATCAAAATTATACAAATTATGTAAAGTTGTAATTGATATAACTAGGTCAAAATAATTATCAGGCCAAGGTAGATTATTTGAATTTCCCAAAACTATATTTTCTCTTATTTCTTCTTTTGAGTTCTCAATAGCGTACTTAGAAATATCTAGTCCATATACTTCTAAATCAGGCCTCATTTTTAGCATATCAAACATCAAAAACCCTTTCCCACAACCTATGTCTAATATTTTTGAATTAGGGGGTAGATCATAATGTTTAAAAATTGCATTAGCTACTTTCTCCCATCTACCATCAATATATTTATATCCTCCATAATTAATTCTTCTATCTCCGTCCCAATAATCAAAATCCCATTTTTTGGCTAATTTTGCTGCTTCGGCCTTTGGGAAATCTTTATCATTAACTCTTGCCAAGTAGTCTCTAGATGTACTTTTGTGCAAAACACTCATGAAATCAACTTCCGGCATATTTTTAAATCTCTTTGTTATCTAAAGATTATCACAATAAGTTTCTAAAAAAAAATTTTTTAGGATCACCCACTTTTACCAATGTGCATTAACCTTTGGATGATTTTCAAGAGTAATAAATTTCTTAACTCACTTACTTTATATATTCTGACTTTAATTAAATTTATTACTCTTTGAGCAAGTTTTTTAAAACGGGAGTTTAATAAGTTGCACGATTTAACGTTTAAATTTAATAGATATTGCCATGTCCTTGATGAAAATTAACTCTTCAATATAAATAACGTTTTTTAATAATTAAATCACATTAATATCACTTCTTCTAATTGGATTTCTTCCAAAATTAACTTTTTTTTGCCATTATAATTTTTAAAGATAACTAAATTTAAATCCTTAATAGGATAAGTCTTCTCAAAGTTTATTTCATGAATGCATGAAAGCCAACCATATCTCAACACTTAATATTTGTATAACCTTCAAAAAAATAAAACAATTTGAGAAAAATGATTTTTATATTCA
Organism: uncultured Prochlorococcus sp.; assembly: GCA_902620895.1. Lineage (GTDB taxonomy): Bacteria > Cyanobacteriota > Cyanobacteriia > PCC-6307 > Cyanobiaceae > Prochlorococcus_A. The sequence goes on along the minus strand of CACNJU010000023.1, from coordinate 10,652 downwards.
ACTACAGTTATTAAATCAGTGCGATTGCAGAATAATAATTTATTAATTTATAAGATCACTATATTAAAGGAATTATTCGCTATAGGAAGTACTAATTGATATATATTATTTATTAATAATGAATCCTATTCTCCTCATTATGCTTTCCTTCATAAAGAAAAATAATAAAATTTTTGAGGTATTAAAAATTATTTTTGCCTAAAACCTAATTTTCACTTTTAACTTAAAGAAAATGAATTTTAAGAATAATATTACTACATTTTTTTCTTCATACTTTCTTATTTTTATTTCAATATTAATAGGTTTAAGAGTTATAAATCAATATCTAAAATTTGATGATAGGCCTTTAGCGGAGTTTTATAGCTCCGATAGAGTTCTTCCAAATGGAGATTTTATTGATAATGTAGCTCACCCAAAAGAATATTCAATAAAATCAAAAGGTAGAGATACTATTTTGTTAGTTGGAGATAGTTTTGGTGTTGGCCAAAGATGTGGTAACGACAATAATATTGCTGGATGCTTAGGTGATTTAACTAGTAAACATATAGTGAATCTTTCTAAAGGAGGCGCAACTCCTGCAATCTATCATGACAGGTTAAGTAAATACTTAGGATCACAAAGATCACTTAGTAACAAGCTAAAAGGTGAAAAAGTTTATATCGTCTTATATTCTAATGATATCTTAATAGATAATCAGACCTGTAATTATTATTTCGAAAATAAAAATGACTTGAACATACTAAATTCAAAGGAAAAAGAATTTATGAATGAGATCTGTACTCAAGCAAAAAAAAATAATAACTATATTGATTTAAATAATAATTTTGAGATCATTAGATCAAAATCGCAATTTATGCGTCGTATTGTTGGTAACTATGTTTATACTTTACTTGAAGAAGTTATTGGTAGAATTATTTTACAATCAGGTTTAAGAACAAGTGGTAGATCTGGTTATGCAACAATTTGGAATGGAAATTCTACTCAATTGAAGCTCGTTGGACATATATTGAATGATATTAGAAATCTTTGTATTAAAGAAAGTTGCGAAGTACAATATGCATTCTTTCCTAATGTAGAAAATATAAACATTAACTCAAGGCTCTATCAATCATTTCTTCACTTTCAAGGTTATATGAATAAAAAATATAGAATTACTATACATAATGGTTATTTACCTTTTATCGATAAAGGTATAAAAGTTGCTCGTTATTCTCTAACAGATGTTCATTCAAATTGTTATGGATATAAACTATTTGCTAATTGGCTTTTGACTTTAAATTAAATGATTTATATTTTTTACCTATTATCAAAAGTAATCATCTAAATTTTAATAATTTATTTCGAGTGTATATATTGCCATGATTGCTTAGAAAGGGATTCTTTATTTCTATCAATCCAAGTAACTACTTTCTTTATGCCTTCATTAAGATTTGTTTTTGCTTTCCAATCCAATTCATTTCGTGCATTATGGCAGTTTAACTTATAGACCATATCTTTCCCCTTTCTCTCAGGACCGTATGATATTATCTCCTCAAAATCTGTTGAAGTTAATCTACAAACAAGTTTTAATAAATCTTTTATTGTTATATCTTCATCATCACTAAAATTATATTCTTTTTTAAAGTCAGATTTAAAAAGCAAAGCTTCCATAGCAGTTATTATATCGCTAGAGTAAATAAATCTTCTTGTAGATTCTCCTTTGCCATCAAGAGTAAATTTTGTTTTTGTAATGCATGATAATACTGCCCTCGGGATAACTCTATAAAGTTGTTGTCCCTCTCCATAGAAATTAGCAAATCGTCCAATTACATAAGGGAAGTCGTAGGTTTTACCTAAACATCTTATATGAAAATCTATAGCACTTTGGGAGACTGCATAAGGAGTAGAAGGATTAAAACTATCATTTTCACTTATTAAGTTATCGACACTTCCAAAAACTTCAGGAGTACTTGATTTTACATATTTTTCAAGACTATCTAGATTTCTGATTGTTTCTAATACAAAGGATTTTCTTCCTATATTTGTCTCATACCAAAGAGAAGGATCCTCCCAGCTCGGAGCTACCATTCCTTGCCCCATGAAATCAATTATGTGAGTTGGTGAAATTTTTTTTATCTGATTTACTAATTCTTCCGTATCTGAATATATATTAAATTGTTGCCAATTTAATGGAGAGTTAATTTCTTTTCTCCATTCCCAAAAAAATGAATCTTTTGGCTTACTTCTGTTGATCCCATAAACTTTATAACCTTTTTTAATAAAATCCGAATACAACGCCTGACCTGCGAATGAGCCACAACCCAAGATTAGAAATTTCATTTATAAATCAAATCAAATAATTATTTGAATTATATAATATCTTAGATTTGTATTTCTAATTCTCTAAGAAATTTAAGTTCAAAAAAATATTAATTAAAATTCAAAATTATGATTTACAAGACAATTAATTACAATTAAAATTTTAAAAAACTAAATTTCATTTAATAAATTCGAACTCATATAAATTAATTTATAAAATAATTTTTTTGTACTTACTATTTCTTTGATGGCATAATAAAATAACGATTTAAAAATATTGAATTATCTATGTTTATATCAGAACAAACACTAAATAATTTAAAAAAGAAAATTACGAATGGACTTAGTAATAGTGAAAGAATAATTCTTCATGAAAAAAATTCTCAAAATATTCAGCTCATGTGTATTGTCTTTAAAGAAAAAAATAGATATCCCCCAATTGCTGATAAGGAAAAGGGAAGCATAACATTTGTAGTTTTAGAAGGTAAATTAAAAATAAACACATACAACGTAACTGATCACAAAATAATTGAAAGTAAAATTATTTGTCAAAAAGAAATTTATAAAATACCTAGATATATGTATCGAGAAACAATATCAATATCAGAATCACATTCGATTTTCTTAGAAATAATTGAAGGCCCTTATAATCCAGAAAATAGAATATTAATGAATTAACCCTTTAAGCTTTTGTTGAATAATTTTTATGGTTAAAAGACTATTATCAAGATAAATTAGGGACTTTTCAATTCTCATTTTCAATGAATTTGAAAAATCATTTTTAGACATATCTTTGCTATTAAATATTGGATTAAGGATAATTAAGGACCACTTTATTCTGATTAATTTAAGCATAAATATCAATCTATCTTCTTGATAATTTTTATCAAAAATAAAATCTTTTAAATAAATATCTAATACGTTGAAATATTTTAGTGGCACATTATTATCAGGTTGCAATAACAAATCAGAAATCAATTTACCTGGATCGTCCCATCCGGAATATTCAAAATCTAAAAAATAAACGTTATTTGTTCCCACAAGCATGTTATGAAATCCAACATCTGATTGAGATATTATTCTATTTTCTTCAGGCAATATATACTCAATATCTATATTCTTATCATTTTTAAAAAGCATCAAACAATTAATCTCGAATTTAACTTTATTCAATAAATTCTTCAATATTCCAGAAAGATCCTCATTCATAATCAATAATTCTTTATTTTTTTTTTCTAACAATAAGAACCTATTATTAAGTGATTTGATGTGGCCCTTAAGATGAAAATATGCTTCAGATGCTGGCGAAATATTTTTCGCACTATTTAATCCTCTAAATTTTTGAATACTAACTAAAAATTCTAAATATTTTTTACATAATTTATGATTTACTTTATTTATTCTCTTACCCTCTATCCAACTCATTAGGAGCCAATTATCCTTTGTATTACTTAATATTTTTTGAGGAATATTTTCAAAATTACAATCTTTTAAAAAAGTTAAGAATTTACTTTCATGTTTAAGCCTATCAATAGGATTTATTTTACTTGAATTATAAATTTTAAGTAGATATTTTTCTTCATAGCCTTCTATCTTAAAAGTTGAGCTATTTATTCCCTTAGTAAGATTTGAAAAATTCCTCACCTTATATCCGCTTAGCTCTATTTCATTTATAATTTTTTTTATTTCATGCATCAATCAATTATGTTTAACAATTCAGACCAATTCCCCATATTAATGTAAGCATTTTTTTTCACATAATTGGATTCAGGATCGTACAAAATTTTTTTTATCTTTGGATTAATCATATCAAGTATTTCAGGCAGATCATCTATAAAATGTGTACATCCTAAGCTTTGAATCCTATTTATTTTTTTTGCTTTAGTTACTTCAAAATAGACATTTTTTCTAGAGATATTAATTCCAGATTTTTCAAAAAATAAATTTTTTTCTAACCAATTAGAGGCTGCATTATGTAGGTTATATTTTGGGCCATCATATGGTGTCTTTGTTTTGTGGCTAACAATAAATAACTCTATCCCATTATTTTTAGCTCTCATTAAAGAGTCATACATACCCTCTGATTGAGTAGCCTCAAAAATTCTAGAGCCATAAACTTCACCTTGAAGAATTGTAAATAATTTCTCTTGGTTTCTTTCTCTTAGATAATTCCTAATTAAGTGCTTACTTTCTGGGAAATTGACTGGAATAAGATTTTTTTCTAAAGCAGTTTTTTTAAAAAGAGCATCATATGTTATTAGAGTATTATCAAAATCGATTCCTAATTTAATCATAATTCAAGTATTTGTTTCTTAATCCCAATAGGATCTAATCCAAACTGCTTTCTAGTATATTCTTGATTGCCAAGTTTATTAATAAATTGCTTAGGCACTCCTAATCTTTTCACATTAATAATTTTTGAATTATTTGAATCAGAAAGCCATTCAATTATGGCAGTTCCTAATCCTCCTACTATTCCATGTTCTTCTAAAGTAATCCAGTTAGTAAAACCTTCCGATATCATTTTTGTAAGAAAATCAACATCTATTGGATAGACTCCTCCCATGCTTGCAACACATAGATTAACTCCCTCTAATTCAAGCATTTCAGCAGCTTTCAAAGCTTCACCCAAGATTGGACCAACTCCCAACAAAAGATATTTTGTACCACTCCTAATGACATTTGCTTTTCCTATTACATAATTAGGATTGAATTTACATAAATCTGGTTCACCTTTCTTACCAATTCTAATATAAGTGGGATTAGGAGACTCAATCGCCTCTCGCAATTGGAAGACTAATTCAATTTTGTCAGCAGGAGCTAAAACATTAATATTAGGAATAGTTCTTAATATTGCCATGTCTTCTAAAGAATGATGCGTAGGACCTAATTCTGAATAAGATAATCCTGAGCCAGTTCCTACAATAACAACTGGGGATTCATGATAAGCAACTCCAATCCTAATTTGTTCCAGGCACCTCAAAGTTGTAAAAGGGGTAATAGTATAAATCACTGGCCTCATTCCTGAAAGTGCCATTCCAGCCGCCATACTCATCATATTTGCCTCTGCGATACCACAATTAATAAATTGTTCTGGCCTAGAATTTTTTAATCCATCGAACATCCTATTACCGATATCTCCTGAAAGTAAAACTACATTATTTTTTCTCTCTACTAGAGACTTCATTTCTTTAGCAAAAGCGTCTCTCATGATTCAAAACCTAATTCCTTTAAAGCTAATTTTAATTCCTCTTTGTTAGGGATTCTATAATGCCAATTATTATCGTCTTCCATAAATGAAACTCCTTTGCCTTTAATAGTATTTGAGACAATCACGCTGGGCTTATTTTTTTTTTGTTTGGCATTATTAAAGGCTTCATCCATTTCATTAAAATTATGACCATCAATTTCTTGTACATGCCATCCAAAAGCTTCCCATTTTAAATTAAGAGGTTGTAATGTCATTATTTCTTCACTTCTACCTGTTGCTTGCCACTTATTAAAATCTATAATTACCGTTAAATTGTGCAAATTTAAAGTAGGGGCCAATAAAGCAGCTTCCCATATTGAACCTTCATTGCATTCTCCATCACTTAACATTACATAAGTCCTGTAATTTTTAGCAGTTATCTTTGAAGAAACAGCCATCCCAAGAGCCATTGAAAATCCATGTCCAAGTGATCCAGTAGCTGCCTCAATCCCAGGGATTAGGCCAGGTTTAGGAGGGTGTTCATGAAAAACACTGCCTGGCTTGCCAAACTCAAGTAATCTTTCTTTATCAAAAAAACCTCTTTCCGCTAAAACCTGAAAAAGTGCAGGTGCTCCATGTCCTTTACTGAGTAAAAACCTATCCCTATCGACATCATTAGGTTCTAATGGATCTATTTCTAACTCATTCCAATAGATGTATACCAACAAATCAATACAGGATAAACAGGAACCTATATGAGGTATTTTAGAATTAGCTCCAGTTTCAATAATTCTTTTTCTCAACTCATTAGCTATTTCTTCCAACTCATTAAAAGACTTTTGTTTTTTTAAGAGATTAGACATATGAGATTATAATTTGATCTAATGAAGCTTCCGTTCATTACTATAAGGCATAACAATAATCTTGATTTATAAAACTATGATTAATCAATAATTTTATAACTTTCATTTTTAATATTCTAAATAAGGTTTGTTTTTTGTTAACCATTGCATACATAGATGTCCAACAATAAGTTGAGTATCTTCAGCTATTTGCATATCATTAACCAAGAAATGAATAGGACAATCTGCCAAAGAAAGGCATTTCCCTCCTGAATAACCCAAAATTGCATAAGAAAATAGACCTATTTCCCTAGCCGTTTCAAGGGCATTTAAAATATTTTGAGAGTTTCCACTTCCTGACAATACGATCAATAAGTCTCCTTCAGAGGCTTTATTTTTTAATTGATGGGAAAATATATTTTCGTACCCAATATCGTTTCCAAGACAAGTAATAACTGCAGAATTAGCAGTTAAAGCTTCAACTTTTAGTCCTTTAATGACTGGCGCCTCCCCACAAGCTCCTGCACCGTAATGAAGATCATTTGCTAAATGTATCGCATTAGCACCGCTTCCCCCGTTACCACATATATAAATATTTTTACCCTCTTCCCAAATCTTCCTTAAGTGAAAAGCCAACTTTTCTATTTTTATTAAGATATCTTTATTAAATGAAGAGTGAAGAGCATCTAAATAATTACAGGATACTTTGTAAAAATTTTGACTTATTTGATTCATAAATATTCTCCAGTTTCCTTTGCAATTTCTCTAGCTTTATCAAGAGATTTCTTGGTTCCTATATCAATATAGGTCATTTTAGTATGAAAGGTATAAATTCTACCCAGAAGATTAGGCAAGATATGAATACTAAAATCAGTTGCTTGAGGATAATTATTAATAAGCCATTCCAAAAAATCATCTTCGAATAAATAAACAGCTGCATTAGCTATATTCCCTGGTGGATTAGATTGCTTTTCGTAAAATTTCTGCACCACTTTATTTGAATCAACCTCTACAATTCCACAACTTTCAGGATTCGAAGTATTAAAAGTGAGCATAGTTAATAAACAGTCTGGTGGTCTATTTCTGTGACTCTCAATCAAATCTTTTAAATCCATATTAGTAAAATTATCTGCGTGAATTAATATGCCCAACGAATTAGAGAAGAATTCATAATTAGCGATTAACGTTCCTGCTGTACCTAATAGTTTTTCTTCATAAAAATTTAAAATTTTAATATCTTTTCTTTTTTGCTGTTCTAAAAAAAGGTCAACTTTATTAGACAAATAGTGGGTATTCACGATAATTTGATCTACAGAAACATTTTCTAGCTTATCTATCCAATATTCTAGAATTGGTTTATTGCCTATCTCTACAAGACATTTTGGGGTTTTTAAAGTTAATGGTCTTAGACGAGTTCCTAACCCCGCAGAAAGTAAAAGGGCTCTAGTTTTTTTCATCATTTATTAATATCTTGAATTAAATAATTGTCAATTATTAAATCTGCGAAAGAAAAGCTAGCAGTAAATGCTGGGGAAATTGCACTTACTATATGAAGACTTTTATCACCTTTTAGGCATAAGAAATCCTTAACTATTTTATTTGTTTTCAGGTTAAATAACTGTGCTCTAATTCCGACCTTAGAACTCCTTTCTATGTGACTTTGATTTAATCTAGGAATCAAATCTTGAGCAGATCTTAAAAAAAATGATGGTATTCCTAAAAAAGCTTGTTCTCGGGCATACTTCCTAAATCCATCGATATTAAAAAAATATTGTTTTGCTAAGAATGCAAAATCATTAATTGAATTTTGGATCTCAATATTTTCAAATAATTTATAATTTTCTCTGCCTAATGAAGGTATAGCTGTTGGACCAATAATCACAGAATTATCATTTGCGGTCGGAGTAAAGTGTACACCTAAAAATGGTACGTTTAAATCTGGAACTGGATAAAGATTTAACTTTATATTAAATGGAGAATTTTTCCTTAACTGCCAATAAATTCCTTTAAAAGGTATTATTTTGTAATCCAAACCAACATCAAATTTATGGGCAATTTTATCTGCCTGAAGTCCAGCAGAATTAATTAAGTATCCATACTTTATTGCTATGCCTTTTTTTAATACTACTTGATTTGTTTTTTGATAAAGTTGCCAATCTCTGGCTGAATTAATAATTTGAACTCCTCGTGATTCCAGTTTTTTTCGCAACATATAGATGACGCTTAATGGATCTATTACAGCAGTATTTGGGCTCCACAAAGCCCTACCTGTTGTTATGTTTGCTTGAGGTGCCAATTTTTCAATTTCTTTAGCTCCAATAAAATTCAAACCCGCTCCATTTTTTTTGCCTCTTTCATATAAGACATCGAGTTGAGGATCCAAATCAGATTTTTGAGGTATTATCAATTTCCCACAATTTTTTATATTTATTCCATTTTCAATTGACCATTCTTTTAGACGTTTTGCTCCCGAGACACAAACTTTAGCCTTAACTGAATCGGGTTCATAATATATTCCAGCATGAATAACACCGCTATTTCTTCCTGAACTATGAAGACCTAACTCAACTTCTTTATCTAAAATGATTATCTTATTTGAGATTTTCCTTTCTAAAAGTTGATGAGCAATTGTTAAACCTACAACACCACCACCAACTATTAAAAAATCACAGCTATAGTTCATTTACAAAAAACAAATTTGGTTTTTCAAGAATAACAAAATCATAACTTAATAAATTATCTTCTTTAAATTAGTTTGATATTATGAATCTTATGATTTTCTTATAAATAATTAAATAGTCTTGAGTATCTTATATGGTTTTTTTGTTTTCACAACAATATAAATTACTTTGGATACAAACTTAAAGTATTAGATTTAATATTTTTAATTTAAAAATGATTTTTCAAAGTTATTTATTATGATAAGTTCTGTTTAATATTAAAAATTGACTAACACAATTAATCAATATTGCTTATACGTTTCCTATGATGGGCTATTAGATCCACTTGGTAGTTCTCAAATTTTGCCATATTTAGAAGGTATTTCAGATGCAGGATATAAATTAATTGTTTTAAGCTTTGAAAAAACTGATAGAGAAAAAAAATCAATTGATGAATTAAGTAAAAAATTAAAGTTAAAAGATATAAAATGGATATATTTACCTTTTAAGAGACAATTTTTTGGTTATTTTAGAAGGATTTTAAAAAGTTGTTTTATATTGAACAAAGCTTTAGAAAACAAAAATATTGTCTTATTTCATACAAGAGGAATTCTAACCGCTGTTATCTATTTCATTTGTAGATTAAAATGTCCACTTATATATGATATAAGAGCTTTCGCAGGCGAATATATTGATTGTAAAAGGGTGAGATCAAATTCCATTTTTGCCTATGCACTTATTTTATTTGAGAAATTTTTAATCCAATTAGCCTCAGGTATTGTAGTTTTAGATAAATCTGGATTATTATTCTTAAAACAAAAATTTAGGAGATTTAAAGGAGAAATTAAAGTTATCCCGACTTGCACCGATATTAAAAAATTCCCAATATCAGAAAAAAGATTTGAAAGCAGAGAAAAAGAATTTTATAAATTTGTTTTTTTAGGAGGTGCTAGATTTCCATATAGACCAGATCTAGCATTAATTTTTATAAGTAAACTTTTAGAAAATAATATAGATTGTAAGATAGATTTTATAAATGAAAGGGATCAAGACTATATTAGAAAACTTTGCAGCGAATTAAATTTACCAGTTAAAAATTGCGATATTTTTTCTTTACCTCAAAAAGAGGTCCCTTCATATTTAGTTAACTATCATAGCGGGCTAATATTCAATACATCTGGAGATTGGAGAAAAATGAGTTCCCCTACAAAATTAGGTGAATACTTAGCAGCTGGTCTACATATCGTTTCTTTATCAGGGATTGAAGTTATTAATCGATTATCTAAAAAAGAGCCAAATTCATTTGATATTTTAGATGAGATAAATTTTGAAAAAAATCTTTCTGAAAATAAATTAAAAAAGATATTAGGAAAAATAAAAGATCCATTTGTTTCCATAAATTCCAGAAAAATAGCAGAAAACTACTTTGATATTTCAATAGCTAATAAACAATATCAAAATTTGTATAAAAAATTATTGAAAAAATAATTAGTTTTTTAAAAGATATAATCTTGAAAATCTCAAAAAATCGTTAAATTTTTATTATTTGTTTTGTTAAAAAAAATAAATATCTAATTGCAAAATATAGAAGAAATAAAAGAATTTTATATCACACTCTAAGCATTTTAATATTAAATATTTCTAAGAATTATATAGAAAATA
>CACNJU010000022.1 GCA_902620895.1 uncultured Prochlorococcus sp. | reverse complement strand
CTCCAGAATTATCATTATGGGGATATCCAGCAAATGACCTACTTCTAAAAAAAAATTTAATCAACAATCAATATCAAATTCTTGACCAATTAGCTTTAAACATTAATAAAAAATATAGAAACTTGAGTATCACAGTTGGGATAGCCGAAATAATAAATGATTCATTTTTTCCAAATCTTTATAATTCAATTGCATTGCTTGAGAGCGGAGAATGGAAAATAATTGCTCGTAAAATTATTCTTCCTACCTATGAAGTATTTGATGAGAAAAGATATTTTAGATCAGAAGAAAAAGTTTCCGTATTAACAAAAGAAATTAATAATAAAACTTGGCGACTTGGCTTTACTATATGTGAGGATTTGTGGGTCAACAAAAATATAGAAGGTAGAGGAATTCATAAAAAGAATCCTATTATTGATTTAAAGAAAAAAAAAGTTGATATCTTAGTGAATTTATCCGCCTCACCATATACTTTCAAAAAGTTAGAGCTAAGATTCAAAGTTTCCAGTTTTGCTGCTCAATATCTTCAAGTACCGCTGATATATGTAAACCAAATTGGGGCAAATGATAATTTAATTTTTGATGGAAATAGTTTTATTCTTGATAAGAATGGATCTAAAATTAAGCAATTAAAATCTTTTTCAGAAGACTTCTCCAGTTGGGACGTTAAGCAAACAAAGCCTCAAAAAAATAAATTTGAAAAGTCTGTGATGTCATCAATTTTTGATGCATTAGTCCTTGGAGTTAGGGATTATGCTCAAAAATGCGGTTTTAAAACAGCTTTAATTGGACTAAGTGGTGGAATTGATTCAGCACTAGTTTCAGCAATTGCGACAGCTGCTCTTGGCAGTAATAATATTTATTGCGTCTCAATGCCCTCTAAGTGGAGCTCATCACATTCAAAAAGTGATGCAAAAGATTTAGCGAGAAGATTAAATATAAATTTCGATAGCATCCCAATTGAAAACTTGATGAGCTGTTTTGAAGAATCTTTTATAAAAACCATATCTTTCGAGATGGCTGAAATAACAAATCAAAATATTCAATCAAGAATCAGAGGAACTCTTCTTATGGCTTTAGCAAATCAAGAAAAGCATTTATTACTTTCAACAGGAAACAAATCAGAGCTAGCTGTAGGATATTGCACACTTTATGGTGATATGAATGGGGGATTATCGGTAATTGGGGATTTATATAAAACTAATGTTTTTAAATTATGCAATTGGCTTGATAGTGAAGATTCAATTAATCATAGAAAATCATATATGTTAGATACTAGTGTAGATTTAATTGGAGAAAATATACGTACGAAAGCTCCAAGTGCAGAATTAGGTCCTGATCAATTAGATACTGATTCTCTCCCACCTTATTCCATTTTAGATAATATTCTTAAAGGAATTATTGAAGAGAAAAAAGATTTACTTCAACTAAAAGAAGATGGTTATAAAGAAGAATTAATTTTAAAAATTATCTCACTCATAAAAAAAGCAGAATTCAAAAGAAAGCAGGCTCCTCCAATCCTAAAACTAAGCAGTCAATCACTAGGAAGTGACTGGAGAGTACCCATAGCAATATCTTATTAATCACTATAAGAACACTGTTGGATTTTTTTTAAAGGCCGTTTAACTGAATCAAGGTTGATACCTTTTTTGATAGCAAGAATTATGCCTGAAGCTTCTAAATAATTATCCACTTCAAAAAGATTGGGATAATCATAAAACTCATTTGTCACTTTTAATGTATTTTTATTTTTTACAGCGATAATATTTAAACCTTTTTCAATCCCTGCTAGTACTGCTTCTCCACCTAGTGCACCATTAGGAACAACAATAGATTCAATCTGATCAGGGTGTAGTGAGATTGATTCATTTTTAGCGGGCAATTCAACAATGTCAGGTGCATTGCTTAGCCCAATCAGCACTGAGGGTAAAAACGTAAATCCTATTTCTTCTGCAGCTGCACGAGGATCTAAATTTTCATTCAATTCAATGGGATTTAAAGCAGGTGCGTGAGCACAGGGAACTTTTAAAAATTTGCTAATTAAATGACTTATAACTGCTTCGACGCCAGAAATAGGATCAACCCCTTTGCCCTCTCGATAGATATTTGTTTCTAAAGAATCTGAATCATCTGGAAATTTTGCCACAATTGCTATTGCAGTAACTCCTTTTTCTATTAAACATTTTCCAGCCTCTATTAGAGCATCAGGATTTTCAATTGTGCCACCACTGATTTTTGAAGAATCAGAATCAATAACTATGTTTAATGGCTTTTTTGTAATCATATAAGAATGAACATTAATCCCTAAAGTAGAAACACATGCATCAGCAACTTGTAAATGTCTCACTAATATTTTTTTTTCTATGGCTGAATCAAAAATTATCCCAATTCTCTGTTGCTTTACCCTTTTTAAAGCGATTTCTCCTTTAGCAAGTCGGTCTAAACTATAACCCTCAACATAAAAAATATTTTTATCTTTTTCACTAAGAGTACCGCCATTCATAACATTTGGATGAGTAATTAAACATCCACTTGCCGATGCTAATAATTTAGCAGTAGGAAGTGCATCCCCGGCAAAACCCCCTATCTCACAACCAATACCAGTGGGGACAATGAATATTGTTGGTGAATTTTCCATTACTAAAAATATTGTAATTTATATTTTTTAATTAGATAATACAGCTTTAATTTTAAGTTTTTTTGTTCCAAAAGAGTCAATAGAATTTTGAATATCAACAATTGACCATCGAATTAAATTACCTTTTTTTTCTAAATTTGAAATAATAAATCCCCTTAAATTTTTTAATTTTATTGAAACTGGCCAATCTAAATAATAATCAACTGAAATTAATTTCATTTTTGATATTTACCAAATTGATCATTATATAAATCATCTTCGACTTCTTTACCAATAACAATATTTAAATCTGACTTGGGATATGCCACACATAAAAGTGCAAAGCCCTTTTCCCTCAAATCATCATTTAATCCCATAGCATCTTCTTGATCTACAGATCCTTCCAATATCATAGATGCACAATCTGTACAAACTCCCGAACAACAACTACTTGGTAAATCAATTCCATTCATTTTTGCCGCTGAAATAATATCTTGATCTTCAGAACATAAAAAACTAAAAGTCTTTTGCTCATAATGAACTTTGATATTGTATTCAGGCATATCCTTAAATCTGACCGCTAAACTGCTGAACCTCCTACAACTTCTAATATTTCTTGAGTAATAGCTGCTTGTCTGGCTTTGTTATAGGTTAGATTCAAAGTACTTGCTAATTCTTTAGCGTTATCACTCGCATTATTCATCGCAGTCATCCTGCAAGCGAGTTCTGAGGCTGCCGACTCTTGAAGAGCTCTAAGTACCTGGTTCTGTAAATATAATGGTAATAATGAATCTAATAGTTGATCAGGACTTTGTTCAAAAACAATATCTGATGGCAACTTCTCTGAATCACTTTTTTCAATATTTGATTTTTCAACAAGTAACTTACTATCTTTTGTAGTCAACCTAAAAATTTCATCATTTTCCTCAGCAATTCCTTGAGGGTCAAGTGGCAATAGTGTTTGAACGACAGGGGCGCAACTAACTAGAGTGATGAATTTCGTGTAAATAATTTCCACCCTATCAGAATTTTCTGAAAGAAATTCAGCTAAAATCTCATTTGTAATTCCTTCAGAGTCCTTGACTGTGGGCACCTGTTCAAGTTCTTTGAAAGTATTTTTAATAACATATCTATCCTTTCTATTTTGAAAATATCCAATAGCTTTCTTGCCTACCAAAATTAAATTTGGCTGATAACCTTGTTTGACTAATTCTGCATATCTTATTTCTACCTTTTTTATTATGTTTGTATTGTAACCACCGCATAAACCTCTATCCGCAGTTATGCAAACCAAGCTGATGGTCTTCACATCTCTCTTGGATAATAGAGGAGAATCGACAGCTTCAAATTGTACTCTAGATTGAATATTTTCTAAGACCCTTGCAAGCTTATCTGCAAAAGGTCTACTCTTAAGAACTTGATCTTGAGCTCTCCTAACTTTTGCAGCTGCAACAAGTCTCATGGCCTCCGTTATTTTTCTTGTATTTTTAACAGAAACGATTCGATCTCTAATCTCTTTAAGATTTGCCATTGTATCTCCTAAATAAATTTAAACTGTGGCAAGCATTGATGATTTAACTTCATTTATCACCTCTTTTAGTGTCGCTTCTAATCCATCATTTAGTTTCTTTTCTTTAAGAATCTCTTCTATAAATTCTGCTTTATTTAACTTTAAGTATTCCCTAAGTTCAGTTGCAAATTTAGTAACATCTTCAACAGGAACTTCATCAATCAGACCTTTAACTCCTGCATAAACAACTGCAACTTGTTCTGCAAGGTTTAGTGGAGAGAATTGAGGTTGCTTTAATAACTCTCTTAGTCTTTTGCCTCTTTCAAGTTGTTGCTGAGTTGCTTCATCAAGATCAGATGCAAATTGAGAAAAGGCAGCTAGTTCATCAAACTGTGCGAGTTCTAATTTTAAAGTTCCTGCAATTTTTTTAATTGCTTTTGTCTGAGCGGCTCCTCCAACACGGCTAACAGAAATACCAACATTAATAGCTGGTCTTAATCCTGAGTTAAATAAATCTGCACTCAAGAATATTTGTCCATCTGTAATTGAAATAACATTGGTTGGAATATAAGCCGAAACGTCCCCTGCCTGAGTTTCAATAATTGGGAGAGCTGTCATAGAACCCCCTCCCATTGCATCAGAAAGTTTTGCTGCCCTTTCTAGTAATCTACTATGTAAGTAAAACACGTCTCCAGGATAAGCCTCTCTTCCCGGTGGTCTTTTTAAAAGGAGAGACATTTGTCTATAAGCCTGAGCTTGTTTTGTTAGATCATCATAAATAACAAGTGTTGCCTTACCCTGATACATAAAATGTTCAGCAATTGCTGCACCAGTATAAGGAGCTAAATACTGTAAGGCAGCTGGTTCTGAAGCTCCTGCACTAACTACAACTGTATAATCTAAAGCTCCTCTCTCTCTTAATACCTCTACGATGTTTGCTACTGATGCTGACTTCTGACCAATAGCTACATAAACACAAACTACGTCTTGACCTTTTTGATTGATTATAGTGTCGATAGCAATCGCAGATTTTCCGGTTTGTCTATCACCAATAATTAACTCTCTTTGACCTCTCCCAACAGGAATCATTGCATCAATAGAAGTGATACCTGTTTGCATTGGTTCATGAACTGATCTTCTCTTGATTATTCCAGGAGCCATTTCTTCAATCAACCTAGTATCACTTGTTGGAATTTCACCTTTTCCATCTATTGGTTGTCCGAGAGGGTTAACAACTCTACCCTGCATTGCTTCACCAACTGGAACAGATGCGATTTTACCTGTGGACTTAACGTTACTTCCTTCTTGGACACCAAGTGCCTCTCCCATTAAAACAGCTCCAACATTATCGTCTTCAAGATTTAAAGCTATACCTTCGGTACCATCCTCAAATTCCAACAACTCTCCTGCCATGACCTGATCTAAGCCATATATTCTTGCAATGCCATCACCGATTTGCAGAACAGTTCCTACATTGCTAACACTTACAGATTGGTCATAATCAGTTATTTGTTGTTTTAAGATTGAACTGATTTCATCAGGGCGTATAGATACCATGGATTTAAGAATTTAAGGTTGATTTAAAAGTTACTTGGACAGAGTTAAGCCAAGTTTTCTAATTTGTGAAGCGAGGGAAGCATCAATTACTTTTGATCCTACACTGGCGACGAAACCACCAATAAGAGATGGATCGATTTTAGTTACAAGTTCTAATTTTTCTGTTCCAGCAATATTGATGATCTTTTTGGTAATTAAACCTTTCTGTTCATCAGTAAGCTCGACGGCAGAAGTAACAGTTGCCAAAGCAATATTACTATTTTCCCTGTAAATCTCTAAAAACCTATCAAGAATTGACTTTAGGATTCCAATTCTTTGCCTATCGGCTAATAATTTTAAGAAATTCAGTAAAGAAGAATTAACCTTATTTGAAAAAATTTCAATAATGATTTTCTTCTTAGCATCTGTCTCTAAAATGGGAGAGGATAGTGCCTTCTCCAATTCAGGGGAATCATTTATTAATTCCAAGAGTTGTTTAACCTCAGAAACAATCTCTTCAGTTTGTGAATTTTCGTTCACAACTTGAAGTAATGCCTCTGCGTATGGCGTAGTAACTGAATTTAAAAGTGGCATTAGTTCACCTCAATATTATTAATTGATTGAGTTACCAAATTTTCTTGTGTTGTTTTATCAAGTCGATTTGGGAGAGAATCTAAAGCTTTCTTAATTGCCAGTTCAATCGCTTCTTTTCGAAGTTGAGAAATTGCTCTGGATGCTTCAGAGCTCTCATCAGAGATTGCACTTTGTTTAATTCGTGCCATCTCCTCTATCGCTTTTTTCTCACTTTCCATTCTGATTGATTCGGATCTTTTAAGGGAATCTGCTTTTATTTGAGAAGCTTTTTCTTCTGCTGAAGATAAATCTTTCTTCGCTTTTTCTAAAGCTTGAGTTGCATTTAGGAGTCGATCTTCAGCATCTTTTAATTCAAGAAGGATTCCTTCTCTCCTTTTTTGAAGCATTTTCCCTAGAAAACCAGGCAAAAATTTATAAAGACCGAAAACAACTACAGCCCAATTAAGGATATTCGTTTCGAATAAATTGAAATTTAATCCAAAACCTTCTGTAGCTAAAAGAGTTAAATTCATTTTTCTAGAATCAATCTATTAACAATAAGTTCGCTTAAATCATCAGCCTGTTTAGAAAGTTGATCACGAGCAGCAGATGTCTGACTTTCAATTTCTAGTCTTGCTTTTTCTTTTGAAGCATTTGCTTCATTGTTAGCAAGTTCTAGTGCTTCTTTATAAAGCTTGTCAGACTCATCCTCAGCTTCGCTCACAATTCTTTGGGCTTCTGTACGAGCACTTTGAAGCTGAGTTAATAAATCAGCTTCTAATTTTTTAACCTCAGAAAGTTTATTTTTGGCCTCAATAATATTATTACTTACAAACTTTTCTCTTTTTTCTACAACATTGCCTACAGGCTTAAAAAAGAGAGAATTTAATATGTAAGTAAGCGCAACTACTTGTATCGCCATTAGAGGCAAAGTGGCATTTATATCAAATAATCCACCTTCTGTAGCACCAAAAAAATTAAAGGCCAACATATGATTCAGTTGAAGTTAAAAAATTAAATTTAAATATTGCTAATAAGGATTAGAAGCAATATTAACTTTTAGGAAAAAGGATTCGCAAAAAGTAGTACCAAAGCCACAACTAATCCGTAAATTGTTAATGACTCCATGAAAGCGAAAGATAAAAGAAGAGTTCCTCTGATTTTACCTTCAGCTTCTGGTTGACGGGCAATACCCTCAACAGCACCTTGAGCTGCGTTACCTTGTCCAAGACCTGGGCCAATAGCACCTAGACCAACTGCTAAACCAGCAGCTACAACTGATGCAGCGGAAGTAATCGAATCCATAATTTTGAAATAAAAAGCTTAATGCTTGTGATAATCTTTGTTGTCATACACGCTTGGACATCCTTTCTTTTAAGAATGGGTCTGATATTTTCAGACCTACGCGATTAGATATTTTGCCAGATTACAGACCCTTTGTAAAAGCGTTTGAAGGTATAAGAAGAAAGCTAATGATGTTCTTCAACAGCTTCTCCAATGTAATAGGCCGCTAAAGTTGCGAAAATCAATGCCTGAATTGCACTAGTAAATAAGCCTAGGAACATAACAGGTATTGGGAGAATTAGCGGGACTAAAAACACTAGAACACCAACAACAAGTTCATCAGCCAAAATATTTCCAAATAGCCTAAAAGAGAGTGATAAAGGTTTCGTAAAATCTTCTAGAATTTTGAAAGGAAGCATAATAGGAGTTGGGTGAACATAATATTCGAAGTATCTCCAACCCTTATTACTTAAACCTGCATAGAAATAAGATAATGAAACCAATAAAGCCAAGGCTATAGTTGTATTGATATCTGCAGTAGGTGCTCCTAATTCTCCACTTGGTAACTTAATCAATCTCCAAGGAATTAAAGCTCCTCCCCAATTACTAACAAAGACGAATAAAAATAAAGTACCTATAAATGGCATCCAATCTCTATATACTTTTTCACCTATTTGGGTCCTAGCTAGATCTCTTATGTAATCCCAGAGGAACTCAAGCAAGTTTTGAAGGCCTTTAGGATCATTTTCCATCTTTTTAGTTCCTAAAGAAATAAAAACTAATAAAGCTCCTAATAAAATCCAAGATGTTAAAAATACCTGTCCATGAAGTCTGATATTTCCAATTTGCCAATAAAGATGTTGACCAACTTCTAATGCTGCAAAATTTGTTAGCAAGGAATTTAAAAACATTTGTTTTGAATAAAAAAATTTACTTAAAAACGTGAAAAATAAAGAATGAGTGAAGGCTTATAAATAAAAAAACCTATCATCGCAGGAAAAATATCCAAAGATCCTAGCTTGCTCGCAAAAATAAAGAGGCAAACTGGAACTAATAGTTGCAATTTTGATACACCTGATGATTCTTTACCAAGTTTTCCAATACTTTTGGCAAGCAAACGGAGGTAAAAAATACCGGCAATTGCACCTATAAAAATACTAAAACCAAAAGTAAAGCCTAGAAAAATTCCAGTTACTAATGCCAATAAAATAGAGGCAATAACTGTAATTCCAAAAATTGTTAATTGCAATTTTGTGTATTCATCATTTATTGAAAGCAAATGATCTATTTGATTGGCAATGCCAGATTTACTTTCTTTGATGATTGAATTATTCAGGGATTGAGGAAATTGAACATTCTTATTAGAAGGATGCTCAAGTTTTTTTCTATTTGAGTCCACTGATGTGAACATATTTTAGAAACCCCCTCTTAATGGTTTGAAGTAAGTATATAAACTCACGGAATCTATCACGGAGAGGTGCCTTTTAGCTAGTTTTTTTCTATAAAAAATTAATTCTTAAGATTTATGATGCATCTGTAGACCATTTTTTACTTTGTACTTCAAAAATAAAATTTATTCAGAGTCATCGTTATTAATTGCTTTAACACTTTAAAACGTTAATAAAAGACTTGGCAAAATCTCAATTAAACGTCTCAATAGTACATATACATCTAAAAAATTGGAGATAAGTCAAGAAAAAATAAAATATAAAAGAATTTCTAAAAGAAAAAAAACCTTTAGTTCTAATTACAAAAAAAATTTAAACAATTTAACAGAGTCTATATTTCCCTTGCATTGGACGATATGGCCTTATGAGGCAAAAATTCTAATAGTGCTCATTGGAATTTGGTCAATATTAGGATTATGCATACTAGGATCATCTAGTTGGTGGGTTGCTAGTAGGGAAATGGGAAATTGGGCTTACTTCTTAAAAAAACAAATCATTTGGACAATTCCAGGAATTGGTCTATTTTATTTCGTTCTTAATACAAAAATTAGAAATCTTTTAAAGTTTTCGAGAATTATTTTTTATATTTTATTTTTTTTGATTTTTCTTACCAATTTTACTGGAATTACAGTTAATGGATCTTCAAGATGGTTAGTGCTTGGCAATTTACGTGTGCAGCCATCTGAATTAATTAAACCTTTTCTAATTCTAGAAGCTTCTAATCTTTTCGCACATTGGAATCTAGTAAAGAATGATAAAAAATTAATTTCAATAATGTCCTTTGGTTTATTAATTTTATTAATACTAAAACAGCCTAATTTAAGTACTGCATCATTAACTGGAATTCTTCTTTGGGTAATGGGTTTATGTGGAGGAGTAAAACTTAGCTCTCTTTGCTCATTTGCTTCAATAGGATTCATTACTGGATGTATCAGTATCCTTAATAATGAATATCAAAAACTGAGGGTTACTTCATTTATAAATCCTTGGAAAGATCAACAAGAAAATGGATTTCAATTGATTCAGAGTTTATTAGCCATAGGTTCAGGTGGTCTATTCGGCCAAGGTTTTGGACTATCTATACAAAAATTACAGTATCTGCCTTTTATGTATACAGATTTTATTTTTGCCATTTTTGCCGAAGAATTTGGTTTATTGGGGTGTACTTTATTCTTAGGATTTTTAGCAGTATTTTCTTATATAAGCCTAAGAATTAGTATTAAGTGCAGGAACAACTATACAAAATTAGTTGCTATTGGATGTGGTGTCTTGTTAACAGGTCAATCAATAATGCATATTGCAGTAGCAACAGGTTCAATGCCTACTACAGGCCTACCACTACCTTTCATTAGTTATGGTGGTAATTCATTAATAGCGTCTTTTTTTATTGCAGGGATGTTAGTGAGATGTTCATTAGAGTCAACAGGATTGATTGGCATGATTAGTACACGAAAGACTCTTAATTAGTTAGAATTTAAAAGATTAAACCTAAGCTATCGAATCATTTAATTTAATTATCTCAGAATTATCTCAAAAGGGTAATCTGCTTATGCAAAATGGTCTTAATAGTCCTGGTCCATTTACTATATTTTTGGTTTTCAGCGCAGGACTTTTAACAAGTCTTGGACCATGCTCATTATCATTACTTCCAGTGACAATTGCTTATATAGGAGGAACAGAGAAAAATAAATTTAAACTTATTAGTTTTTCAGGAGGAGTAGTTTTTTCTCTTGTTGCGTTGGGGGCTGCGAGTGGATTCTTAGGTAAAATATATGGGCAAATTCCAGCTTATTACACTTCGATTGTTGCCTTGATAGCAATAATGATGGGTTTAAATTTACTAGGAATTTTTAAGTTTCAGTTCCCGAATGGACCTGATCTAAAAAAAATAGAGGACAAGATACCATCCCTCATAGCACCTTTTGCGATAGGAACTACTTTTGGACTAGCCTCTTCACCTTGCATTACTCCAGTTTTAGCAACTCTCCTAGCTTGGGTTTCGCAAGCTAAAAACCCAATAATCTCAATTATTTTTTTATTTTTCTTTGGAATAGGGCAAGTCACTCCACTAATTATTGCGGGAGCCACTACAGAAAACTTAAAAAAATTTTTAGAGCTTAGAAAATTTAGTCAAATAATTCCTACCTTAAGTGGGATATTTTTAGTAGCGCTAGGATTATTAAATTTATTTTCAAATTGGATTTAAATGATTATTTTTAAGAATCTAATTTTAAAAATATCAAGTTTAAGATTTGCAATATCACTGATAATCTTCATAGCTATTGCCAGTGGCATAGGTACTTTTATACCTCAAGAGAATAATAATAAATTTTATATTGATAATTTCGATAGAGCTCCCATTTTTGGATTTTTAAATGGAGAAAAAGTCTTAAAACTTCAATTGGATCATATATATACAAGCTTTTGGTTTTTATTTACATTAATTCTTCTTTGCATTTCTCTTGCAGCTTGTAGTTTCAGGAGGCAAATTCCTTCATTAAAAGCTTCATTAAAATGGATTGAATATAAGAGCGAAAAAAAATTTAGCAAACTACAACTAACTACAAGTCATCCAATCAATCAAGATGGAGAACATATATCAAAAGTAGATTTATTACTTAAAAAAAAAGGATGGAAAACATACAAATTTAATAGTCATATTTCTGCAAGAAAGGGGTTAATTGGAAAAATCGGTCCTTTAGTTGTACATATCGGATTAATAGTCTTACTCATAGGTTCAGCATATGGAAGTTTTACAAGTCAATCAAAAGAACAATATTTACTGCCTGGAGAAACTTTAGATCTTGTTAATGAGAGCACAAACTCAAAAGCCAATGTTAAATTAGTCGATTTTTCTATAGAACGTGAAAGTGATGGTGTGCCCAAACAGTTTATTTCAA
This sequence comes from uncultured Prochlorococcus sp., assembly GCA_902620895.1. Lineage (GTDB taxonomy): Bacteria > Cyanobacteriota > Cyanobacteriia > PCC-6307 > Cyanobiaceae > Prochlorococcus_A. The sequence continues at coordinate 6,817 of CACNJU010000022.1, read as the reverse complement.
AATTAAATTTTTCTTCTGAAGATCTAAATTTAAATGAAATAAAAACAACCAAAGTTAATCACCCAATCAGGTTTAAAGGATTAACTATTTATCAAGCAGATTGGGCAATATCGAATGTTGTTTTAGAAATAGATAATATCCTTTATCAATTACAATTAAAGGAGATTCCAGAAATCGGTAATCAAGTTTGGGGAGTTTTAGTTGAATTAGGATCGAAGACTAAAAAGAATTTCCTTTTAACAATAGATAATGAAAATGGTCCACTTAAAATTTCGAATATAGAAAATTTTTCCGGGAATAATCTCTATATCAATAACGATCCTGTAGAAGTTAACTCTTCAAAAGTATCTCTGAAAAAAATAATCCCCAGCAGTGGATTAATAATTAAAAATGATCCGTCTATTCCATTTATTTACTTTTCCTTTATCTTAATAATTTTTGGAACAATACTAAGTCTTATACCAACTAACCAATTATGGATTCTGGTAAATAAAGAATCACAAAAGTTATCTATTGGGGGCCTTAGTAATAAAAATCTAGTTGGTTTTAAAAAAGAATTTTTTAAATTATCAGACGAAATAAAAAATTTTTAATTTCTTTTCTGCCCACTAAAAATATCTAACTGCATAGAAACATTCCCTCTGGGGTTAAATGCAGCATTTAAATGTATCCAGTGAGGTGAACCTTCATTCACTAAATCATCCATAATTCTATTCACAACTTCCTCATGTGATATTTTGATATCTCTAAAATTATTAATATAAAGCTTCAAAGACTTCAACTCATAGACTTTCAAATTAGGTTGATAAATAATATTTAGCTTTGCAAAATCTGGATAACCAGAAAAGGGGCACTTACAGGTAAATTCAGGTAACTGAATAGAAATTTCATAAATTCTTTTCTTATTTGGATTATCGAAGCAAATTATTTTTGATTCTTCAATAATTCTTTCACCATATAGCGGTCTTTGAGTCGAATCTTCTAATTTAGCTGTACTCATTTTTAGTAGAACTTTTTTACTAAACCTATATAAAAAATATATATAAAGATAAAAATTCGCAAAAGTATCAACAAATCTAAGTATTACAAATAACTAAGTCAAAAGATATTAAATCTTATTTTTGTATCAACAGTAACATTCACAATGTCCGCCGAAAGGTTTATATGTGTTTAGTTCAATAAAAAATTAATGGACATTTGTTTGATAACTATCGATAACAATTTAAATAAATCCCTTCAACCAAAAACTGCAATTGGAATGTTATGGCTTCAAACACACTTTGAGAATGATCAGTGGGAAGCGTTGTCAAATAGTACAGTAGTAATTTCTCAAGAAAATTCCCAACTATTAATTGAAGACGCCAAGAATGCAGGCCTTAATGTTGAATGTTTTTCTGATATTTCAATGTTGGATGTTTTCCCAAAAAACAATTAAAATAGGAATGTTCAATCTTTAATCATGAAGAAAATTGAAGCAATCATACGTCCATTTAAGTTGGAGGATGTAAAAATTGCATTAGTAAATTCCGGTATTGTTGGAATGACAGTTAGTGAAGTTAGAGGTTTTGGAAGGCAAAAAGGACAAGTTGAAAGATATAGAGGTTCCGAATTTACTGTTGAATTCCTTCAAAAACTTAAAGTAGAAGTTGTCGTAGAAGATGAAAAGGTTAATTCAGTCATAGATGCGATTGCTGAAGCAGCAAAAACTGGAGAGATAGGTGACGGAAAAATATTCATCACATCAATTGATTCAGTTGTAAGAATTAGAACTGGAGACAAAGACGAAGAAGCTCTTTAATTCAAAGAGTTTCTTTTACTAAATTTTGTATATATTCACCATTAATACTTTTATTTGATTGACTTCCTAAGGTCATCCAAGCTAGATATTCATGATTCCCAGCAGGACCTACCAGCGGAGAAGCTATCAAATTCTTTATATTCCATTGGAAATTCTCAGCAGCATAGATAACAGACTCTATAGCCTCAATATGAAATTTAGGATTGCGAACAACACCTCCTTTACTGACTTTATCTTTACCTACCTCAAATTGGGGTTTAATTAAAAATATTCCCTCAATGCAATCACCTTCTAATAAATTACGGATAGATTTAAAAACTAACTTTAATGAAATAAAAGACAAATCAGCAACAACGAAATTTGGTAATTCATTATTTCTAGATAAAAGATCATTAGGTTTTAAATTTCGAATATTAGTTCGTTCAAAAAGTATAACTTTTGGGTTATTTCTAATCTTCCATGCAGTTTGTCCATAACCAACATCTATCCCATAAACTAACTTTGCGCCTTGTTGCAATAAGCAATCAGTAAATCCCCCAGTAGAGATTCCTGCGTCAATACATATTTTGTCTTTTACTTTAATTTCGAGTTTTTTAAATGCCTCCAATAATTTTTCGCCGCCCCTTGATACAAAAATAGGCGCGGAATCAATAAAAAACTCAGATCCAATTAATACTTGTTGTCCAGGTTTATCAAATACTTTCCCATTGATATCTCTAACTTTTCCCGCAAGAATTAAACCTTGGGCTTTTTGACGAGTTTCACATAAACCTTTATTTAGAAGATAAAGATCTAATCTACTTTTTTTAACCATATATTAATCAATAAAAAAAGACTGAATAATGAACTTCTATAAGATTAAGATCCAAATTCTTTAATACCCTTCAATTTTAAATTAGAACTAAAAAATTACCCATAATTAAGGAAGGAATATATGCAAACATTTTTATATTTAAGCTTTCTTTATAAGCCAGAAGCATGTTACATAGGAAAATAATAATCAGTCAAATATGTTCAATGGCAAGTACATCTTTAAAGGCATAGGGCAATAATTCGATTTTGTTATAGAGTTTAAATTGATAATAAATAAAAATTGTGATCGAGCGTTACACATTACCCGAAATGGGGAAAATCTGGACTGAAAGCGCAAAATTCCAGAGTTGGCTTAAGGTTGAAATAGCTGCATGTGAAGCAAATTTTTCCCTCGGGAAAATCCCTGAGAATGCCATGAAAGAGATACGTTTAAATGCAAAGTTTGATGAATCTAGAATTACAGAAATTGAGAAAGAAGTTAAACATGATGTCATAGCATTTCTTACAAGCGTTAATGAATTTGTAGGAGATTCAGGAAGATACATACATGTTGGTATGACCAGTAGTGATGTACTTGATACTGGCTTATCTCTTCAGTTAGTAAATTCTTGCGAATTGTTATTAGAAGAAATTGAGGGCCTAGAAAATGAGGTCAGATTGCTAGCAAGGAAGCATAAAAATACATTAATGATTGGCAGATCTCATGCAATTCATGGGGAGCCAATTTCCTTCGGTTTTAAACTTGCTGGATGGTTAGCAGAAATAATAAGGAACAAAAAAAGATTGTTAACTCTGAAAGATTCTGTTGCAATTGGACAAATAAGTGGTGCAATGGGAACTTACGCTAATACGAATCCTAAAGTAGAACAAATAACTTGTGATTTACTCGGCTTAAAACCTGATACAGCAAGTACGCAGGTTATATCGAGAGACAGACACGCAGAATATGTGCAAACTATTGCACTAGTCGGCGCTTCTTTAGATAGATTCGCAACTGAAATAAGAAATTTACAAAGAACTGATGTTTTAGAAGTTGAGGAGGGCTTTACAAAAGGGCAAAAAGGAAGTTCTGCCATGCCTCATAAAAGAAATCCCATTCGAAGTGAAAGAGTAAGTGGTTTAGCAAGAATTTTGAGGAGTTATGTCTTAACAGCACTTGAAAATGTTCCACTTTGGCACGAAAGAGATATAAGCCATAGTTCAAATGAACGTATCATGCTTCCTGACGTATCAATCTGCTTGCATTTTATGCTAAGGGAAATGCAAGATATAGTAAGGAATTTAGAAGTTTATCCAAAAAATATGCTCAAAAATTTAAATATATATGGTGGTGTAATCTTTAGTCAGAAAGTTTTACTTTTGCTTGTAGAGAAGGGATTGTCTAGAGAAAAAGCTTATAGCTTAGTACAAAAAAATGCGCATCAGGCCTGGAATACTCAGAATGGGAATTTCAAACAAAATATTGAGAGAGATAATGAAATTATGGATTTTATTGATCAAAGTGACTTAGAAGAATGTTTTAATCCTTCAATTCATCTTAATAATTTAAGTGTAATATGGGAGAAGTTAGGTATCTAGGATTACTGAAAACCTTATCTAAGTTAAACCAGTGTTTTCAGAGGAATAATGACCAAAAACTTTAGGATTGAAAAAGATAGTATGGGAACAATAGAGGTTCCCATGGAAGCTTTGTGGGGTGCTCAAACACAAAGATCGATAATAAATTTTTCTATTGGAGAAGAATTAATTCCAATTGAGTTAATTTATTCACTGACTCTCATAAAAAAAGCTGCTTCAATTGCAAATTTCAATTTAGGTTTAATAGATAAAAGGAAAAAAGATTTGATTGTAGAGGCATGTACGGAAATACTTGATGGGCTTCACGATTCACAGTTCCCCTTAAAGATTTGGCAAACAGGGAGTGGCACGCAAACAAACATGAATGTTAATGAGGTAATTTCAAATATTGCAGCTTTAAAAACCAATTCAGAGCTTGGTAGTCATCAACCAATTCATCCGAATGATGATGTAAATAAATCTCAGTCAACTAATGACACTTTTCCTGCTGCTATTCAAATATCTGTCGTTAATGAAATAATTAAAAATTTAGTTCCAACGATCAGAGAACTTACTAAGGTCCTTGATAAAAAAAGTGAAGAATGGAAAGACCTTATAAAGATAGGAAGAACCCATTTTCAAGATGCAGTTCCCCTTACTTTTGGGCAAGAAATATCAGGATGGTCAGAGCAACTTAAAGATGCTGAGAATGCAATTATTATGAGTCTGAATGAATTGTATTTCTTACCTCTAGGAGGAACTGCGATTGGTACAGGGATTAATTGTCCAAAAGGATTTTGTGAAGAGTCTATAAAATCAATTTCCGATGATACTAATCTAATGTTCTATAAATCAAAAAATAATTTTTCTATCATGGCCTCGCATGATCGTCTTGCTCAAGTAATGAGTCAGATAAAAATATTAGCAGGTGCATTATTTAAAATTTCAAATGATATAAAAATTCTATCTTCTGGTCCAAGATCAGGAATATATGAACTAATTATTCCTCAAAATGAACCTGGAAGTTCTATTATGCCGGGTAAAGTGAATCCAACTCAATGCGAAGCCTTATCAATGGTTTGTACTCAGATAATGGGTTTTGAATATGCAGTCTCAATGGCAAATTCTAGCGGCACTTTACAGATGAATGAATATAAGCCTCTTATTGGATTTAATATTCTCACAAGTTTAAAATTACTTAAAAATGTAATAGAAAACTTCAGAATAAAATTAGTTGATGGGATGGAACCTAATAAAAAGAGAATGAAGTTAAATTTAGAAAATTCACTAATGTTGGTTACAGCCATAGTGCCAAAAGTTGGTTATGAAAAAGCAGCTGAAATTGCTAACCTTGCCTTCAAAGAATCATTAAATTTAAAAGAGGCAACAATTAAATTAGGTTATTTAAACGAAGATGAATTTGATGAGGCAATGAATATCAATTCAATGATTTGATTAAAAAAATTTAAAAATTATTGTCAATTCTTTTTGTTGCAGGATTAATATCTTCAGAGACTTTTATAAGATCATTAGATTCAGAAACAGGAAAACGATTAATAGCTTTTAATGCAAGCTTAGCTTTGCTTTTTAATTTATTACTAACACCAATACAGTATTGCACTTGAGAAAGGACATCAATTGATCTTCTAATAATCCTCACTACATCACCTTCGTCTAATGAAGTATTAAAAACCAAATCTTTCCATTTTTTTCCTCTGGCCCACTCAGAAATAATTCCAGTCAACTCTATTTCTAAATAGATAGGAATTTCAATATGAAACTTATTTTGTTGAAAAGAGACTAATTTTCTTAAACCATCTAATTCATTAAAAACATCTATTACCTTTAAAGAAGGCTTGAAATTACACCAAAGATTAGGCCTCCTTACATCAACACATATAGCTTGAATAATTGCAGCTATTTCAGGAGGATCTAAATCGTCTAAATAACCACTAACTAAAACAAGACCAATCCATAATTCATTTTCACTTCTTATTGCACCAACTGTTTGTCCAACTTCTGTCAATTCCAAATCATTTAAACAACCAAAATGATTCAAAATTGTAATCAAATCAGTAAAAGTTCTCCAGTTATGATTTTCTTTATCCTCAAGAAGTTTTTTTCTAATATTTATTTCTTGTTCAACATCAATAATTCTTTTTCTATATTTCTTTAATTTCTTGGAGTCTCCAAATCTGTGTGCAGGATGATCAGTAACTGTTTCTTCTAAATTATTAATTTGTTGCTTTTGTGCCAAAACTTCCGTTGTCAAATCATATTGTGGAGTTTGTAAATCATTTTTTTTAGAAACTTCTAAAATTCGATCCACATAACACTGCGACATATCATCTCCCCTAAATACCTCTCCAGAAAAATACATCTTTGGCACTTCAAGTCCCAAGACATCAATTACATCCAAATCATTAAAAATACTTACTATGTATGAGGGTTTTATAAGAATAAATAAATTATCAATTGTCAAACACAATAAACTCTTAATTTTTTGGGATTCATATATTTTCTTACAAATTAATCCTGGAACAATTTTCCTTTTAATTTGGGGAGCTTTGATTGAAATTAGGCTTCCATCTTTAATATATGGAAGTGCATTGGTTATCTCTTCTGATAATTTTTCTGCTGATTGTTTTT
>CACNJU010000021.1 GCA_902620895.1 uncultured Prochlorococcus sp. | reverse complement strand
GATTATCAATTTCAGCAATATTTATCTCGGCAATACCAGGCAAAATAAATGATTTTGAGAGAACAGTTGAATATATTTCTTCAAAAGGTATTCCTGAACCAATTTCATCTATTCTTCTAGTGGGAGCAATTATATGTCTTATCTTGGGTTCTGGATTTTTTATATTTGGAGAAAATCAAAAAATCGGTTCAGTCTTTTTGTTACTATTTATTATTCCAACAACAATAATTTTTCATGTATTTCCTTTTCATCAAAGAGCAGTATTTATGAATCTCGCATTGATAGGTGGATTAATTATTACTGCAATAAGGCAACCAAAATAAATTACTTAATTAAAGAAACCTAAATATTTTTTATTTTTTCTCTCTTAATTCTGGGAAGCAATTCGCAATATGAATTAATTCATAAACCTCTTTGCTATCGTATTTTTTATTTGGAATTCCACTTCCGACCTCTATGCCTTTCTCTTTCATCTTCTTTAATATTAGTTCCTGTCTTTGTATACTTGACATAGACTTAAATCTTTTAGTTCGTTCTTCTTTATTCACTAGATTTTAATTTAGTTAAACTTTATTATTAAGGTTATATCAATTAGCGATTCATTAAATAAGTAAGAAAGCCAGTAAATGTAAGTAATTTAAATCCAATAAAGAAAGGCAAATATTTTTTGACCTTTTTGCCAAAGGGCAATAATTTGTTTAATGAATTGATCATGATTTACATTAAAAATCTAATTATTACAAACATCCTAACGAATTTTTTTTTAAATTATTCCATTCCGATTTGTACATTTTAAACAGTAGATCTAAACTAGAAGGGTCACGTCCTTTTTTTATGAATGATAAAGAAACAATAATTTCATTATTAAATGAGTTTGCTAATCCAAAAAAAATGGCCTCATTTTTTGTTGATAATGCTACTCCAAATTTCTTATTCATAAGACCCAGTGGTAATCCTATAGATGCAAAAGGGTTCGAACAAATGATTACTGGTGATATAGTTCAAGAAAAGGCAGAAATAACAAAAATTCACAGATTGGAATTTTTAAGCGAAACAATAGCAATGTGCATTTTTACACTAGGTTCAAAATTTACTTATAAAGGGACATCTAATGATGACTTACCAACAGTTACGTCAATTTTTAAAAAAGTAAATAATGTTTGGAAAATTCACTGGATGCAACGATCTACAGGAAATTCGGATTTATCTTTATGGGATTAGCAAAGTTAATAGCTTTTTTAATGGTGCTACTACTTGTAAGTAGTTCTTTTGTTGGTTTAATTTTTTATTTTATAAAATAAAGAGATCAAATAAAGAATACCCAGTATCTATTTCTTGTTTTAGAAAACAATTGCTTCTTTTTTTGTTAAATATTTGATTCTAGGTAAAAATAAAAACTTTAGACAGACTAACTCCTATATCTAAAGCTAATAAAGCGATTAGTAACTTACTCATTTTTTAGAACTCTCAACTATTTTTTTGTAAAGTTCTTCAGAAATAGGCTGCATAACCTTTTAAAAATCTGACTACAAATTAGTTATTTTAATATTAATTTCGCGTTACTAAATATACGAATATATGAATTTTTAAATAGGTAAATAATATCTTCACAATAAGTTTTTCTTATAACGTATTAATAAATACTGAGTTCAAAACTTCAACAAATGTCCATACTTTTAAAAAAAGAAATTTGAAATCTTATTTCAAGTAAATAGATCCTCTATAAGTGAGCTTTATTATCTTTTCTTCTTGTTTTCTACAATATACAAATGACTTTCCATTGAAATACATGTTTACCATGATGCAGCTCCTGAACTTGCTCAAGTCCCCGTCCTATGGCTTGAGTCGTACTGCGGTCTATCAGATGGTAGATCGGACGATTTTGTAGTATTTACTACAATCCATTTATAAAGTATTTATACTTAGATGTCAACAATTAATAGAAACTAAACTTCAATTTAAAACTAGATTCTGCTTTCACAAACAGCCTAAAAAGAATATAGAACATATAACTACGAGTAACTCCCATAAAAACTGAAACAAATGCTAAAACTACACAAATAGGGCAATGTGGGAATCCCATTATTTATTTTCCAATATAAATTTTAATTCAACCTCTGAATTATAAATATCAATTCTTCTCTTAAGTAGTTTAAAAAATTTAATTATTTTTTTCACAATTAAACCCTCTTCAAGCATCAATAATAATATTATTCTTAGAATGAATATATCAATGAGCAAAAATACTGAATCCATTGATACAACTAATGTTTGTAACATTATTATACAATAAACAGCTCTTGCATTTGCTCAGATACTCTTGATCAATTAACCAATAAAGGCTTATTCAGAATTAAATATAATAATTGGAGACCTAGTTACCTTGCAGTGCTATTTTTCTTTTTCTAAAAAAATAGAGCGGGCTAAAGTCCAATACTCTGCGAGGATTTAGTCCGCTGCCTAAAGCCTGAGAGTCCAAATTTTTCTTAATTAATATGCAACTATGCTTTATAAGGTAAATATCTTGATTGCGCAATAAATTTATTTTGTATATTGCTATTACAAAAATGATGAGCTTATTTAAATAAGTTACTAAATCCTCGTGGAGAAAGCTTTAGTAAATTTCTTTTACTGGTTACTGATAAGATCAGCCGAATCTCATTATGGAGAATCATTTGTATCTGTAGAAGTTCCATCTAATTCAATCAAAAGTTTTTCTTGATTTTATAAAGTTTTTAATACTTAAATTCATAGCTTTCTGAAAATTGAATAACTAATTTGAGTTAAGTTGGTTAATTATCTCTATTGCAAATAAAGATAAGGTTGTTAATCTTGCACTTAAAGAAGAAACTTAATTTCTTAAACTGATGCAATTTGATCATTTAAATTTCAATGAAGATGATGGCCTCATGTCCATAGAGGATTTAAGGGCTTTACGTATTCGAAATAAGAAAATTGAAAATGACAAGAAAGCTAGAAAGTATATCCTGGATATAAATCAAAGATATAGAAAAATTAGTACCCGCAAAAGTAATAACTTTTTAAGGAATATGAACCCTTTTAAAAAGGCCGCATAAATTGTTAATCTTGATTTTGTTAATTTGTTTAACTTTGCAACTTTCAGAGTAAGATTTTAATGGTGTTTCTTTGGAAGAGTTTCACCAAGAGGGGTCAATTTTTGGCCCCTTCTTTGCAGAGATATTTTTTAATTGAAACTCGTTATAAAATTAAAGTAATACTTTCCTAGAAGGCGAAAGTGATTTAAATCTTTTGTTAAAAGTTTTTTATTATCACTTAATGAAAACTCTAAATATTCAACTAAATCCTCTTTTTAAAAAAAACAAAAGTTTTAGCTTATGGACAATTTCCCATAATTTATTGAATTTTTTCATTTGCGATTTTTAATGGCTTCACCTACAAGTTGGGGATTTTACAAAGAAGTTGAAACTAAAACTCTATGGGTCAATATTTGTCCCCAAAATTTAGAAGGAGTAGCTATTTCGATCAATAAATGGTGGAAGACAAGATATCCAGCATACAAAATGAGAATAGTTTCTAAAAAAGAATTTGAGCTAATAAAAATGCAAGCTGAGAAAAAGGAGCAATAAAATTAATCTTTGGTAAATATTGATGCTGAACATTTTAACTATTTAGCTAATATATTCAAATAATACAATTAAAAAAATGAATTCTACATTTGCAAAAGTCTCAAATTTGAAAGTTAACAGGGCTTCTAAAATAGCTATTACTCTCGCATCATCAACTTTCTTTTTATATGCCTTGGGTCAAGCACCAATTTTCAAAAATATACTTGCAGGTGCCTTATCTTGCTCTGGCTAAATAAAATACTGTTTTTTCAGAGAAGCTAAAAAGCTAAAATAGACTGTTGTTGACAGTCGATCTAAACTTAGAGGGTTAAACCCTTCTTTTTTAATGATTAATAGATTTATTTATGAAAAGATAATGACTCTTATTATTTCTCTTTTCAGCTGATGAATATTTCCCCACATCTATTAATTGATGCTGTGATATTAAGCGCTGCCCTTACGATAACTTTGGTATTAAGAGCAAAAGGTAATGATGCCAGAAAAGAAAAAGAAAATAAATGATTACTAAAAAAGAAGAAAAAGAATTTAAAAAACCTAAATTATATAGATTTTGGAACTTTCTTAATTATGGAAGTTTAATTGCTATTGGAATTTTCTTAGTTTATTTATATTCTGCTTATGTCTTTATAAATAAATGACTTACATGTACGGCATAGCGATTACTTATGGGGTTATGAGTCTTTTATTGCTTGGTGGGTTTGTATACTTTACTTTTAAAATGAAACGCTAATTTTTATGTCCTCTTCAATGAAAGATTTCTTAGATAAATTTTTGATTTATGTAGAGAATATCAACAAGAAATTCCACCTCATAAGATAGCTGAGATTTTAAGAGAATACGCAGATAGATTAGATGGATAAAAAATATTAGTTAATAAATTCAAACAGGTCAAAAGTAGAAAGATTACACAAAAACAAGCATAACAAAGATAAATTCTTTCAATATATGTTTATTGATTATGAAAAAATGACTGATGTATTTGAATAACAACATCTAGTTATTAACACAAGAGAAGAACTAAAGATTGATAAAGCTAAAGAATAATGGAAAAAGTTTTTAGATAAATGATGGAGGCAAACAAACGTAGTTTGATAAATTACAATTAACTTAATGCTTAATTTAAGTTGAGAAAAAATGATCAATATAATTTCAAAATTCAAACTTTTTTTTAAACTATTTATTTTTATTCCTATAATTTTTTATTTTGGCGAAAGAAGTTACATAGCTTATGATGAAGGATTTTACGCCCTTCAAGCAAGGTGGATACTAGATAAGGGTAATTGGACGATACCTTTATGGTTTGACGACTACATTTTGGACAGAACAATAGGATTGCAGTTTTTAATCGCGAAATCCCAAGAAATCTTTGGGAAAAACATATTTTGGGCATATTTACCAACAACTATTGCTGCAATAGTAATGTTATTTGTAACTTATAAATTACATGAAGAGTTACTTGGTAAAAAATATGCACTTGTGTCTCCACTAATACTTGCAACTACCTATGTATGGTTTGACTATTCACACTTGGCTACACAAGATATTATTTTTTCCAGTTTAGTTACTATTGGGATATTCTCCATAGCAAAGATTAAAAGAACAAATAACCATATTTATATATTACTTTTTGGAATTTGGATCGGTTTAGCTTTTATGATGAAAACTTTCTTAATTGCTGTACCGCTAATATCTTTATTGCCCTATTTGTATATCAAAAAAAATTTTTTACTAACAAAATTTTTCTGGTTGGGATTACTAATAGGTTTTATTCCTTATTTAATTTGGACTATATCTATAGACCCATATTTAGATCAGAATATTATTTTTCATTTATTTGAAAAATTCACTATTCTCTCAAATAAAAATAACTTTACCAATCCTTTCTATTATTATTTTTGGAACATTCCAGCAACATTCTTGCCATGGAGTATTTTCTCAATAATTGGAATAATATTTCATAGATCTGACAATAGTGATCAGAAATTTATCCTAACTTTTTTCCCTTTAACTTTCATTTTTATAATAAGCCTTTTCTCTACAAAAACGCCATACTACCCCTTACCAATATCCTCAATATTGACTCTAAATAGTTTTTTAGGTGTCAAATATTTATTTAACTCTAAAATATATAAGTCAATTTTTATTTTTATAACCTCAAAGATAATTCCACTATTTTTAATTTTAATATCTTTCTTATACTATTTTTTCTTTAAAAATATAACCAGTCTTAATTTTAAGGAAAATACATATATATTTTTAGGATTTATTTTATTTGGATTAAGTTGGTCATTTCTTAATAATAAAACTAATTTCAAAAATGGTTTAATAATTATGATAATTGGTCCGTATCTACTTACTTCATTTCTCCTGGGATCGGGATTATTCACTGATAGGTCAAGAGAGTTAAGAGAAACTATGAAAGAAATTTCATCTCTTGATATTGTGAAAAATCAAAATATCAAAGTTGATAAAAGTGGAATAACGAACGAAGATTCTCACTCAAAAATCATCAAAATCTCTATATTAACTCCTAATCTTGGAGAGGGTTTTAATAACATTAGTGATTTAAATCCAGGGGAACTAGCTTGGTCTAGCGACTATTCGAATAAAAGAATCAAAGATGATTCATACGATATTTTATATAAAAGTGATACTTTAAAACCTTGGAAATTAATTTTAAAAAGGTGATCTAGCTATAATAAAATTTATTCTTGAAATAATACAGTTTAATGAAGTCTTTCAATACTTGGAATTTAACAAATAATCAACTACACCAATTATTCAAAGATAACAACCAATTTATTTCTATTAAAGTGAGAGGTAATACTTGGGAACCAATATCAAGATGGCTAAGATTAGACTCTAGAATTTTCAAGGGAACAACAAATAGCCCAAGAATTACATTATGTGATATCGAATCTTTAGCAGAAATTTATAACTACAGATCCATCAGATGGAAAGCAAAAAAATTAACCCCTATACCAACACAAAAAATCCCAAAAACATTAAAAAACATTTTTCGTAAATTACCTATAATCAAGCATTTAGCATATGAGTTAGAGATAATTTTTTATAAATATATTGAAAATCATTCTGATCATTTAATTTCAATAATTATTCCCGCAAGAAATGAAGAAGGTAATAAGAAGCTTTTCATAAAAGCACTAAAAAAATTAAAAAAATTTTCTAGTAAACTTGAGATTATTTTTGTTGAAGGTAACAGTAAGGATAATACTTTTTCTATGCTAGAAGATTTAAAAGCAAGTTTCTCTGATTCTTTAAAAATTTTTCTTTTAAGGCAAAGTGGTAAAGGCAAGAAGAATGCTGTAGTAGAGGGTTGCAATATTTCCTCAGGTGAGACATTAGCGATAATAGATAGTGATTTTACTGTAGATATAGATGACAGCATTGCTGCAATAATGGAGTCAAAGAAAAATGAAAATATACTAATTAATTGCTCCAGGACAACGTTCCCAATGGAAAAAAATGCAATGAGATGGGCAAATTATATTGGCAACAGATGTTTTGCTATATTTATATCAATTCTTATTAATAAGCCAGTTTCTGATTCCCTTTGTGGAACAAAAGTATTTTCAAGGAAGTTTTTTAACCTTATGAAAGAAAATGGAAGTTGGGATTCTAAATCTGATCCATTTGGCGATTTTACAATTATCTTTGAAGCAGCTAACAACAACATAAAAATACTTAATTATCCAGTAAGATATTATGCTAGACAATCAGGTTCACCAAATATATCACGTTGGATTGATGGATTAAAACTTCTCAAAGTATGCCTAATTTATTTAGTTTCAGATATTTAAAATAAATTATTCCTTGAATTTATCTTTGAACAAATTCTTAATTTCTATGAAATTATTAGAAGAAATGAATCTAAAAAAATATTTATTTAAATTCATTTCTTAAATGAAAGGTATTTAGATCCTAAGTAATTATTTATTGCTCCAATCAAAGCTCCAAATATCCAAGCGATTCTATAGTTATCTATTAATTGATTAATAAATAAAATTACTAATGACATTTCTATTCCTCCCAAAAAGTATATCAAGCAAAATAAAGATAAAGATTTTACTAAAGGTTGACTATTACTACTTTTGAAAACCCATGCTTTTGCAAAAATAAATGAAACTAACATTCCTGTGAAATAACCTGATACGGAAGCAATTAGTAGATTGTTGAAAATCAAATATAAAGATCTATAAGATATAAAATTAAAAATTGATGCAATCACACCAGATAGAATAAATCTAAGTATTTGTTGATTGTTTATTTTCAAAAATTTATAAAATGCCAATGTTTTATGTTTTAATTTATTTAAATACAAAATACTAATTTTGCATATATTTGATTTAATAGATGAAAAAATAAATTCAGGCAATATTACGACTTTGTGCATCTCATAAAAATAGATATTTAAGTAAATTATCTTTTACTAAATCTTACTAAAGTTATAATTTATGTTTTAAAAATTAAAACACTTTATTCTTCCTTATAAGACATAGTGAATAAGTTTTTGCAACAAAGTAGTTAGTTATGAGATGCGGAAATACAATTAAAAATAAATTTCAAAATTTAGTCGGTATTTGAAATTATTCTCAAAGGCAATTTAGAGAAGTCCCTATTTTTATTAGGGATGTAAATTTATTTATTGAGAAATTTTACAAATTTTTAGTTAACCATAAAAGTTATCATCTTGAACTAAGAGGCAATTAGCTCCTCCTAACCCAATCAGGAGACCCACTAAACCAATCAGCGAGATCATCATTTTTAGGATCAAAATGATTTTCATTTTCTAAACCATCAAGACCAAGATTCTGAATTAGGCCATTTATTCCGTCCGAATTTTGTTTACCATACCTTCTCAAGCTGTTAGCTTTCTTTAGCCATGTCCAAATAGTTGAATTATGTTTTGAAAACTTTTCTACATAAATTCTTTCATCCAATGTAACAGGTTCATCTAGTGAAATCCTCTTAACAATATCCTTAATTTTTAAACGAGAATTGTTGCTTAAAAACATATTCATAAAAGAAGCTAATAACTTATAGAAGTTTTTTTTATGAATGTCATGTCAATCTTTATTTCAAGAAAAAGTTGTTTTTAGGAGGTTTGTAAGGACAAAAATATTCATTTAAAAACAGGTTTGTTCAATTTGTAATAACGACTACTTAAATTTATTTATATAACTTATACATAATTAACTTCTATATAAGTTTCTCTAGCTAATTTAAGATTTAATTTATAAAAAAACATTAAATAAAATATACTTTTCAATCGATTAAAATAAATTAATAGATAAATCAAGTACTGACATTTTTTTAAAAAATAAATATTATAAGTTTAAATAATTTTCTAGAAATTCAAATTCATGATCAAAAAATTTTTCATAGCTTTAGCTTTTGCATTAATGCTTATAAACCCAAGCATTTCAATAGCTGCAGAATCTCCTGTTGATGTACAAGAAATCTTCACCTCTTCAGAAAATATTGATGGAGATAATTTTAATTATCCAAAAGGAAAGGCTGAAATGCGTTTGATTAGAGTAGAAGTTAAAAATGGAGCAACCATACCAATGCATTCGCATCCTGTACCTTTACTAGGTCATATTGAAAGTGGTGAATTAACGCTTACTGAAAATAAAGGTATTAGTAAAACCTTTAAGGAAGGAGATTCATTTGTTCTATCAGCGAATACTCCTGCTCATACAATGGCAAATAGTGGTAATTCTTCAGCAGTTATGTGGGTATCTGTGGCTTCAGCAGAGGGTATACCTACTTTGAATCCTGAAGAATAAATCGATTTGTTTAAAAGTTTACTTAAAAAAAGAAGGATAAAACCTTCTTTTTTTTTCGCTATCGTTTTTTTTGTTTAACTTCCCTTAAACATTTTAGCTTTCTTCTGAATCATTGATATGACAATAATTTTTTACTGACTAATGAAAAGTTAACTTGTCTAGATATTACTGGGAACTCAAGTATAAAAGGTTTTTTATCCAAAATTTACCCAAACTTTTTTAAATTTGAAATTAATACCGTTAAAGATACTTTTCTGGTCCATATTTTTACTTTGAGAGTTTTTTTGATCCTTAATCCGTACAATTTTGTTCCTCTAACCGCACACATAAAACTGGAAATTAACTATTCAAATGAATTAGAACAAAAGTGTAGTCAAGAGGTAAGTCTTATGGCACTAAACGACACATTCACCATCCAAGAGATAGACTTGGATACAAAAGATCTTTCATACGATATTAAGGCGGAAGAACTTGAAGCTTACTGGAATAAAGAATGCGAACATTATCCCAGTAATAACCATTGCAAAATTTTATGTGATTAATACTCGAACTTTTTAAGTATTCTTACGCTTGATTTTTATATATCATCCGTACTAAAGCATAGTCAGATAGAAAGGAGGAAAAGCAAATGACTAATTTAACTATAGAGATTCTATTTTGGGCAATTTTAGTTTCTTATCTAGGATTAAGATTTTCTATAACCTGGGATGGCTTCAAAAAACAGTATTAATTAGGAGGGTAAAATGAAGCTTCAAACACAATTCACAGTTCCAAACAAAGATCTGCGAGATCTTGATTATGTCAATAAAGTAGAAGTTTTAGAAGAAACTTTTAAGAGAGAATATCAAGATTACCCAACTAAAGAAGATTGTTTAGTTTGTTGCAACTGACTATTAATTAATCGTTTTTATAGCTTATAAATTTTAAAAATATTCATAAATTTTTAAGGAGAGGTTTAACTATGAAATTAAAATTCATACCAACAACAATTTTTAGAGAAACCCCAAAAGTGACATTCTTTGATGCAGGATTGGGAGCATCTAATGGTTGCGATGTGGTAATTCACTCTGAAGAAGCTGTATCTCCTCCAGATGATTCTAAAGTTGAACAATATTACGTTCACAATCATCAAATTGATCACAACTTAGTTATTACTGGGGAAAGAACATTTGTTTTAATAAATCCTGCATGGGATGAACCTCATCATGTGATTTATTTAAATAGATCTATGGGAGCATTAGAAATTCCTATTGGAACTTATCACAGATCAATCTCAGGAAAAGAAGGGAGTATTGTTTTAAATCAACCCACAAGAGATAAATTTTTTGATCCAGCTAAAGAATTCGTCCCCCAAAAATTAGACCAAATAAGTTTAATACAGGCAAGAAAAACTCCACCTGTTTATTGGGTTTGGGAAAATGATCAAATTAAGAGATTTGGGTTTAAACCCCTAGAACGAAAAATTAAGACCCTTGCTTAATATGAACAAAACACAAAAAGGTATTTCAACCAAAATTAATAATTCAAAAAATCTAAATTTAATTATTAATTCTGATACATATAAATTGGCTTATGAAGATATTGGTTTGCTCAACCGAAACGAAATGCGCGGAGTCAGAATGCTGCTTGAAATTACTAAACCAGATTTAATCCTAGAAGAAAATAAAATTCTTTCAACAATAATAATTTTTGGAGGCGCTAGTATTGCAGAAGAATCAAAAACAAAAGAGAAAATTAACGACATAAAAAAGCTAATTAAAAAAAATCCTTCATTGGTTTTGCTTAAACGAAATTTAAATAGATTAGAAAATTTGCTATCAATGAGTCACTATTATCAATCCGCAAGGGAGTTTTCTAAACTTGCTTCAATTAATAATCAAAATAAATCCTGTAATTCTCACGTGATTGTGACGGGTGGAGGTCCAGGGATTATGGAAGCTGCTAATAGAGGTGCTTTTGAAGCAAATTGTAAATCTATAGGATTAAATATCAGTCTTCCCAATGAACAAATCCCCAATGCTTTTATAACTCCAGGTCTATGCTTTAAATTTAATTATTTTGCATTAAGAAAGATCCATTTCGTCATGCGATCAATAGGAGCTGTTTTTTTTCCTGGGGGTTTTGGAACATTAGATGAATTATTTGAACTATTAACACTGCGTCAAACAGGAATGAAAAATAAAATTCCAATAATACTTTTTGGAAAAGAATATTGGGATAAGATAATTAACTTCGAATATCTAGCTGATCTTGGATTAATTTCAGATGAGGACTTAAATCTTTTTGAATATGCAGACACTGCATCTGAAGCATGGGAAATTATCAAATCATCAAATATCTCAGATTAGGATAATTATCTAAAAAATAATGAAGTTTTCCCACACCACCTATCACTTTCCTAAAAAGGAAATTTGATGGATAATGAACCTAGAATTGAGCATTTTCAGTATTCTGTTCACACACCGTTCACACATTGTAATTTTCTTATAACTAATTGATATGACTGAAATTAATTACTGGCTAATGAAAAGTACATCCGACTAGCTATTACTTGGATCTCAAGGAATCGTAATTTTCTATCCAAACTTTATCCAAACTTTTTCTTTATTGACAAGTCTTCTAAAATAATAAAAATGCCTATTTCTTATGATAATGAAAGTCGGGAAAGCAAATACTAAGAAAGAAGGTTGGGAACTTAGACAAAAAGACTCAGGTTGGGGATATGCTGTAGCCCATATTATCCCCTTGGTTCCGATTTATTACGCAGCATCAAGACGAACAATTACTCCCTTTTTATACATATTTATAGGGGCTTTCATAATAGGATTTTTTGCTCCAGAAGAAGTATCTGATGCTTTTGCTATATTAGCAACACCGTTTTTAGCAAAGGCTGGAATATCGCAAGCTAAAAAATACGGGTCATTAAAAATAAAAGAGTTAAAAATTGACCAGTAAATGATTGAGAATATTATTAGCTAATGAAAATTATTTTGACTAACTTGTGAAAGAGCTAATTAAAATTTAAGGTATAAAATATGCTGCACCAGGTCCAAATATAGCTATCAAAAAATATATTTTTCTTAAAACTACACTTAAAGGCGTATGAAAAATTTTGTAAAAATATCTTCTCATTTTATTCCTTTTAGTTCCAGCTAGTACGGCGTTTACCATTGAAATAACCGATAGTAAGTAACATAAAAAATAAACTCTATCTAAAAAAGTCACATAAGATATTTGTGGGATTTCAGAATGGAAACCACTTTGCATAAAGATAAAAGTCAATAAAATTGTTGGAGGCGTTGCTATACGGATTTCTTTAAATTGATTACTTATAAACTCATTAAACGTTAAGACAACTATCCCAAATAAAAGGGGTAACAAATATCTGAAGAAACTCGAAGAGACTGATCTAACCATTTTAGATCTAATAAGTATTGCAGGACCGTAATCAAGTTCTTCCCAAAGATCCATAAATTTATCACTCACCTCAGATGATTCTTTAAATTCTTCCCCTACTGAAAATAGTGGTTCAATCTCATCGTAAGTACAAGAATATGAGACAGGATTATATAAGAATTTACCATTATCATCTTTAACATCTTCATAACATTTTTCAGGCTTATATACATAGGCATTTAACCTGTAGTTTGGTTCCAATGAAATGCTATCTCTATCAGCCATTAGCCATAGGTCTGGAGCTAATAATTCATGTCTAAGCCTTATTCTTAAGTAAGCCGTATCAAACGGAAATTTTCTCATATCTCTATCCATCCTAAACCTCCCCTTAAATTTATATTTTGAAAAATTGTTATATGAATCCCCATCGCCTTCAGGATTATTTACAAGATTAACCTTTTTATAAATTTGATCTTCAGCATTAAAAAAATTTAGTTGAGCATCTGCAAGAACATCTTTTTCAGCTAATTCATGAATTCTATAATCATTATCATCTATATCGAATTTTTGAATTGCTCCATTATCCCATCTTGCCTCAATAGTTCCAGAAGCAATAAATGTTTGAGTTATCTCATCCAAGTCATAAACTCTATTAACTCTTAATTTTACTGAGACTGGTTTAGGATAGTTATAATTTTCGAAATCCTCTTTATCTATATAAGAATATTCTTTAGCATAAATATCTCTATATTCCTCGACTTTCTTTTCAAGATTATCATCATATAGATCATATGCAGATTGATAATATGAAGCTTCAATCGGATTTTTAGATAAAGAAATCAGGTCATTTACAGCAAAGACCAAAATATATAAAGAAAAAACACATAATAAAGAAATCAAAGATAAGGAAAAATTAAATGTTTTTTTCCTTCTATTAAAATTTTCAAAGTCATTTTTATAACTTTTTTTAAATTGCATATATATTTATTTAGTGAGAAATTTTATCTCATTATTCTTTATAAAATTTAAAAAGCAAATTCTATTAAAAAATTGATTAAAGGGTTTAATTAAATTTTTTTAATATCATTTTTGAAATCTTTAAATAATTTGCTATTCACAAAGAAGCTAAAAGATTAACAGCTTTTTCTAAATAAACCCTTTTTTTATCCTCATCATTTCCTACGTATTCATTAGAAAAAGATAAGGCATATCTTGAGAAAGAATTATATGATTCCCTATCTATTACTGTCTTTTCATATTTGTTGAACAATCTCCAACTCCATTTATATCTTGCGAATATATTTGATATTGGATTTGCTAGTTTTTTTAGATTACTAATTTCTAATTCAGATAATGAATTATTATTATAAATTTTGAATTCGAACTCATTTAAAAGATTTACATCTCTAATTAAAGCAAATCCAATTATTGATAAAAAACCAGCCAATGATATAGAGCGAATTACTGGATATAAGAATTCTCCTAAGTAATAAAATGAATTCAAATTTTCATTAGGGCTATAAAATAAACCAGAAATAACAGAAGCCAAATTATTAAATGAATGCAAAAGGATAGAAATAAAAACAAATAAAATCGTTTTTGAAAATTTCAAAGTTGTTCTTTCCCAAACCCACAGTCCTACTCCAGACCACGATGTCCATAAAAGATGCATGTATCCATTTGTAATTACTCTTCCACTTAACATTGAATTCCATGAGTAAACAAAATCTTTTTCATAAACAGAACCAACTAAGTACTGAAGATTTTCTAAAAATTGAAATCCAGCTGCTACAACGCAGCCATATATTATGAAGTCTGTGAGTGTATGAAAATCTCTTTTAAAAAATTTATATGCGATTATTAAACCTACAAATTTTAATAATTCCTCTATTAATGGGGCATCAATAAAAGTATAAAGATTCTCATAAGTTCCTTCACCAAGATTTAAAAGTACAGCTAACAAAAATGTAGGTGTAGGTATGTAACTAATTAAAATCCCAGTTGAAAAAGCTGAAGCTATCCCCAATATGAATGCAAAAAGTATTGGTTTTAAAGGTTCCTTTTCAACTATATCGAAAAAGCGAATTGTATAAATAACAAAAAAGCTACTTAAACAAACACAAATTGGACTGAGAAATAAAAAAAAATCCATATACCAAGAGGTTTTAATTATTATATAGTTTTTTATTTTTTCAACATATATTTCGTGTACTACTTACTTTCCTAAATATGCACTTTAGTGGATAATAACTTCATATCTGAATAAGTTATCCAAACTTTATTCAAACCCTATATTTTCGCCCAAATCCATTGATATGACTGAAGAAAAGTTTTGGCTAATGAAAAGTGAGCCTGATGCTTACAGCATAGATACTTTAAGAAATGACGGTGTAACTTTATGGGACGGAATAAGAAATTATCAGGCTCGAAATTTTATGAGAAAAATGAATAAAGGAGATAAAGTTTTTTTCTATCACTCAAATTGCAAACCCCCTGGCATTGTGGGACTTATGGAGGTAATAGATCTAAATATTGTTGATCCAACTCAATTTGATAAGAATTCAAAATATTTTGATCCAAAATCAAAACCTGATAATCCTAGATGGGATTGTGTAAAAGTAAAATATAAATATAAGTCAAAAAATATTTTAAGTTTAACTGAATTAAAAATTTTATTTAATGAGGATGAGTTACTAGTTGTAAAAAAAGGAAATAGGTTATCGATATTACCTGTCAGGAACAACATTGCAGAAATCCTATTAGAAAAAATATAAAAATTTTTAGTCCTTAAAATTCATTGAAAACATATTTCCAACATAGAGTCTCGTTAAATCCCTATTTTGAAAACCCTTTTGCATCAAAAATCCAGCAATAGCAGCTTGTAGTATCCTGTATTGATCCCAATTAGGGTGTTTCTCAACAAAATCTTTCATAGCCATTTGAAGATTTTCTTGTAGTTCACATTTGAAACTTATTACTTCATCTTTTTGATTTAAAACTTTTGAATTTTCGTTGTAATCTAATTCTTTCATATTCAAAGACTTTTTAAAATTTAAAACTATAAAATGTAGTTTTCTTCAAAATTACTAATTCGTCAACAAGTTACATTAAGAAGCAGTCTCAGATTATAGAATAATGAGAATCTTGTCATAACAGTAGGTGTCATTGAAATTAATTTTATAAAATTAAGTTTTACTTAAATATAAAGTTTTATATGAAATCTGAAGTTTTCCACATAATTTAGTTGATCAGATATTTTTTTAAAAAATGTTGTGGAAAATCTGTGAAAAAATTTTTCTTTAAGGGGGAAATGTTTTCTAAAATTTCCAATTTTATTTATCTTTTAATCCATTGATTCCCACATTTTTTTTATTTCAAAAAATAAATTTTGTGCAATTGGTATAGGCCAATACATTTCAAATGATCTTGTTTGATCTTGACTTTCAAAAACAAACCTTAAACTCCATTCATTCTTTTTTCCTTCTAACTCAATATACCAAGGAGATTGTTCTAATTCTAAAGTGATAGATTCTTCATCCATCAGTTCATCTTTGATAACTAATAGTTGTTCATTAATTTTTGAGAGTAGAAGATATAGTGAATAAAATTCACTTTTTTGTAACTCGATTGACCAACTATCAACACCAATCAAAAAGCAAAATTTGCCTCTTTTTAAATCTTTTAGTAATCTCCATCCTTTTTGGTTTTTTACCAAAATTAGCCGGGAAGTAAATCTGGTTGATCTTGTTCATCGCTTAATTCAATAATTGACCTTTGAACGGGTTTAATAGTTGACTCCTCTAGTAGACCATCAAAATCATCAAAACGCCTTTGTTTAGCTCTGAAAGCAATTTTTACTGTAGTTAAGTATCTATTAGTTGATTTTCTTATTAAGCTCTCACCTCTTTTGGCAAGATCATTAGAATCGATTCCTGCATTATTAGATATGTTCATTAAAAAAGATTTTTTACTATAAAATGTATTTTACAATTTATTCGCCCGTTTAAAAACATAAATTACAAAAAGAACTTAATTGATTCAAATAATTACATATGAAAGAAAAGTTATCAGGAACACTTGCTATTGATTTAGGGAACACAAATACCGTAATAGCTTTTCAAGGTCAAAAAGATATAAACTCTGTTTTAGTCGAAATACCGAATATTACTTCATCTCCAGGAGTTATTCCTACAGTAGTTTGGTTCGAGGAACATTCGAAGATTTCTAAAATTGGTGTCAGTGCTCTAAAGATGAGGAACAATTTAAATTCTGATTTGTTTTTTCATTCAAATTTTAAAAGATTAATTGGAAATTCTATTGAAAATTTTAACCAAAAAAATATTTTAAACCCTAATGAATGTGGCGAAAAATTTTTTCAAATTTTGTGGGCTAGCATTCCTCACAAATATGAGATCAAAAGACTAATTTTAACTGCTCCAATAGATACGTATAAGGGTTACAGAAAATGGTTAGTTGACCTATGTAAGGAAATATCGGTAGAAGAAATAGCCCTAGTTGATGAGCCTACTGCGGCAAGTTTAGGAATAAATGTACCATTTGGCTCAAAAATTATGACATTAGATATTGGAGGAAGCACAGTCGATATGAATATAGTCAAAATAGAAGGAGGAGAAGGAAAATCTGGTCCAATAGCTGAACTATTAAAATTTAGAGGTAATGATGTAAGCTCAATTTCAAAACAAAAATTAAGGTGTGCCGAAATAATTGGGAAAACAGGATCAAAAATTGGTGGTAAAGATATTGATCAATGGATAGTTGATTATTTTATTCCAGGTAATAATTATGTTAGTAATCTTTTAAAGGCAGAAGAAATAAAATGTAAACTCAGTTCATCTGCAATCAAATATGAAAATAAATATCCAATAAAATTATTTATTGAACAAAATCAAGAAAAAGAATTTTACCTCAGTAAAGAAATATTTGAGAAAATACTTATTAAAAATAATCTTCTTAATCACCTTAACTCTTTACTCAAAGATTTATTAAATCAGGCAAGAGGCAAATTTTGCACAGTTGAAGATTTAAATGCAATTATTTTTGTTGGTGGAGGAACGCAAATCCCATTAATTAGAGAATGGATAACAAAAAAAATTTCAAAAATTCAAATAAAGTCTCCACCTCCCATCGAATCAATAGCTTTAGGAGCTTTATCAATGACCCCTGGGGTAAAAATTAAAGACATATTAAACAAAGGCTTATCTATAAGATTATTCAATAAAAGAGAACAAAAACACTTTTGGCATCCTATTTTTTGCAAAGGTCAAACATGGCCAACAGAAAAACCATTTACACTGATCCTTCAAGCCAGTAGAAAAAATCAGAAAATTTTCGAAATAATAATTGGAGAGACACAAAAAGAAAGAGCATATGATGTTATTTTCGAAAATGGATTACCAAAGTTATCAGAGGTTCAAAATGAAGAAGAAATTATTAAATGGGATAAAAAACCACTTCAAATAGTATTAAAAAATAAATCAATTATTGGAGAAGACAACTTAAAACTTTTTTTTAAAATTACGAAAAGTGCTGATTTATTTGTTCAATGTTTTGATATCAAAGATGAATTTTTGGGAGAATATAATTTAGGAAATATCTTCTAAAAAATATTTATTCAAGAAAAACTCCTTCTTCATTATCAACATTATTTAAACGTAAACTTATATTTTCAATTTTACTAGTTGGCACTTTTTTACCACAAAAATCTGGTTGAATAGGTAATTCTCTATGACCTCTATCTATCATTACTAATAACATCACTCTTTGAGGTCTGCCCCATGAATATAAAGCATCCATTGCAGCTCTAATTGTTCTACCAGTATAAATTACATCATCTATTAAAAGAATTTCCTGTTTCTCAATAGGAGTTGGAATATCTGCAGCTTGTATTAGACGAGTTCCAACTCTATTTTGGTCATCTCTATAAAAAGTTGGATCAATTGTTCCTTTTCTAACTCTAAAACCTGTTCTAGAGAATAATTCTTTTTCTAGCACTTCGGTCAGCTCAATTCCTCTAGTCGGGATGCCAACCAATAGAAGGTTATCCAGTTTTTTTACTTTTTCAATAATTTCGCAAGTTAAACGCGAAATAGTTTTTCTAAGCTCAACTTCAGTAAGTATTACGATCTTCTTTGTCTTCTTGGACATGATTTAACAAGAAATAAAATTAATCTAATATTTTAATAAATTAGCAAAAGCTAACTATGTTAAATATAAATTGTTAAAGAGTAACGTTTAAAGCTAAATTTAAGGTTGGATCAGTTAACAATGAATTTGATCTAAATATGTCAAAGATTAGCAGCAAAAATATTAAAAGATTAAGTGTTCCTCAGAGCCCTGTAGTTCTTGCAATACTAGATGGATGGGGATATCGAAAAGAAAAATCAGATAATGCTATAAAAAGTGCCAACACACCAATCATTGACTCATTGTGGCATGCCTACCCTCACACCCTTATAGGTGCTAGCGGATCTGATGTAGGCCTCCCAGATGGTCAAATGGGCAATTCAGAGGTAGGGCACCTTACCATTGGCTCGGGAAGAATAATACAACAAGAACTTGTAAGGATTTCAAATATTGTAAAAAATAATCAATTAGGCTTGGTAAATGAGTTAGGAGAGTTGGCTGATTCATTAAAGAAAAATAATTCTACTTTGCATATCACGGGATTATGTTCCGATGGAGGAGTTCATAGTCATATCGATCATTTATTAGGCTTAATTAAATGGGCATCTGATAATAAACTTAAAAAAGTTGCAATCCATATCATTACTGATGGAAGAGACACTCCTGCAAAAAGTGCCTCGAAATATCTAACTCAAATAGAGTCATGTATAAAAAAATTTAACGTAGGCGAAATAGCTTCCATATGCGGAAGATACTGGATAATGGATAGAAATCTTTTATGGGATAGAACAGAAAAAGCATATTCTAATTTGACTGATCCTGATATTCAAATAACAAATATTTCTCCCAAGGATTATATAGAAAAAAGTTATGCCAAAAACATAACCGATGAATTTATAGAGCCCATAAGAATGTCTGAAAACTATCTTAAAGATGGGGATAGTTTGATTTGCTTTAACTTTCGTCCAGATAGAGCAAGACAAATAGTCAAATCCCTTTCAGTCAAGGAATTCTCAGAGTTTGAAAGAAAAAATTATCCAAATCTAGATTTTGTTACTTTTACTCAATATGATCCAAACTTTCCCGTTAAAGTTGCATTTCCTCCAGAATCACTCAATAATTTCATAGGCCAAATAGTTTCAGAAAACGGACTTAAACAATACAGAACCGCGGAAACTGAAAAATATCCTCACGTAACATACTTTTTCAATGGAGGAGTTGAAATTCCTTTACCTGGAGAAGAGAGACACTTGATTCCATCTCCAAGAGTCGCAACTTATGATATGGAACCCGAAATGTCTGCGGAGGAATTAACTATTAGTTGCTCTAAAGCAATTAAAAGCGGAAATTATGCTTTTATTGTAATCAATTTTGCTAATCCTGATATGGTTGGCCATACAGGAAACATGGATGCAACAATTAAAGCTATAGAAAAAGTAGATAAATGTGTAGGTCAAATAGTTAATGCTACTGGAGAAATGGGCGGAAGCATAATTATTACAGCCGATCATGGTAACGCAGAGGTAATGAAAGGATCCGAAGGAGAACCATGGACAGCACACACAACAAATAAAGTTCCATTAATTTTGATTGAAGGTGAAAAAAGAAAAATACCAAATATGGGAAATGAAATTAATTTAAGAGAAAACGCGGGCTTAGCAGA
Organism: uncultured Prochlorococcus sp.; assembly: GCA_902620895.1. GTDB lineage: Bacteria > Cyanobacteriota > Cyanobacteriia > PCC-6307 > Cyanobiaceae > Prochlorococcus_A. Next base: position 4,108 of record CACNJU010000021.1, on the reverse strand, counting down.
TATTGCTCCCACTTTATTGCAATTATTAAATCTACCGATACCAAGCGAAATGACAGGCAAAACGCTTATTCAAGAAATTGAATTAAAGGGTTATAATAAGGTCGTTCAACACGTTTAAAGTTAATAAAAGTTTTTTAAGCAATGATTCAAATTATTAGTTGGATTTGGGTATTTTCTGGAGTTCTTCTCATCCTATTAGTTTTACTTCATAGTCCCAAAGGTGATGGAATGGGAGGAATAGCCGCCAGTGGAAGCTCTATGTTCAACAGCGCAAGTAGTGCAGAAGCCTCTCTAAACAAAATAACTTGGACTTTTTTAGTGGTATTTTTGTCTCTGGCAATTATTCTTAGCGCTGGTTGGATTTCATAAAAGTTAAAAAAGGGACCATTTTGAATGATCCCTTATAAAGATTTATTGAAAACTATTGTTTAGTTTAGTAATCAAAGTCGCCGCCCATACCAGGAGCGCCTGCTGGAGCAGCTGAATCTTTTTTCTCAGGTAAATCTGCAACTATGCATTCGGTGGTTAGAACCATCCCTGCGATTGAAGCTGCATTTTGTAATCCTGAACGTGTAACTTTTGCAGGATCAACTATACCAGCAGAGGACATATCTACATATTCTCCAGTAGCAGCATTGAAGCCATCATTAAATGGTTTAGTTTTTACATTTTCAGCGATCACAGCTCCATTAGAACCTGCATTCTCAGCAATTCTCATAAGAGGAGCCGTAAGTGAAGCTTCAACAATATTAGCTCCAATTAATTCCTCTCCTTCTAAATTTTTATCTGCCCATTCCTTTAGAATAGGAGATAAATGAGCTAAGGTTGTTCCTCCTCCAGGTACAATTCCTTCTTCAACAGCTGCTTTTGTTGCATTAATAGCATCCTCAAGACGAAGCTTTTTATCCTTCATCTCAGTTTCAGTAGCAGCCCCAACCTTAATCACTGCTACACCTCCAGCTAATTTAGCAAGACGTTCTTGAAGCTTTTCTTTATCATATGAAGAATCTGTTTCATCCATTTGCTTCTTAATCTGATCACATCTAGCTTTAACTGCTTGCTCATTACCTTCAGCAACAATAGTTGTAGTTTCTTTATTGATAGTTATTCTTCTACCAGTTCCGAGCATATCTAAGGTAGCATTCTCTAATTTCAAGCCTGCATCTTCAGTAATAAGTTGTCCATTAGTTAAAACAGCCATATCTTCAAGCATAGCTTTTCTTCTATCGCCAAATCCAGGAGCTTTTACTGCAGCAACATTTAACACACCTCGTAATCTATTGACAACAAGAGTTGCTAAAGCCTCTTTTTCAATATCTTCTGCAATAATGACCAATGGTTTACCAGTTTTAGCTACTTGTTCCAAAACGGGAACTAAATCTTGCACCAAGGCAATTTTTTTATCAGTCAGGAGAATATATGGTTCATCTAAAACAGCCTCCATTCTCTCTGTATCTGTTGCGAAGTAAGGTGAAATATAGCCCTTATCAAATCTCATCCCTTCAGTAACTTCTAATTCAGTAGTCATTGATTTTCCTTCTTCTAAGGAGATAACACCTTCTTTACCAACTTTATCCATAGCATTGGCAATCATTTGGCCAACTTCTTCGTCATTTCCAGCAGCAATAGTTCCACATTGAGCAATAGCACTACTATCACTAATAGGTTTAGAATTTTCTTGGATTTTACCAACTAGAAATTCAGTCGCTTTATCAATTCCTTTTTTCAAGGTAATTGCATTAGCTCCTGCAGCAACGTTTCTCAAACCTGCTTTGACCATTGCATGGGCTAAAACAGTTGCTGTTGTAGTACCATCTCCAGCTGCATCGTTAGTTTTTGAGGCAGCTTGTCTAATTAAAGCAACACCTGTGTTTTCAATGTGGTCCTCTAATTCGATTTCCTTAGCGATTGTGACACCATCATTGATGATTTGTGGAGCACCAAATTTTTTCTCTAGTACAACATTTCTTCCTTTTGGTCCAAGCGTTACAGCAACAGACTCAGCAAGGATATCGATTCCTCTCTCGAGCGCTCTACGAGCTTGCTCATTGTAAATAATTCTTTTAGCCATGTTTAGGCAGTAATTTAGTAATAAGTTTTAATAATTTTTGAAACAAATATTTTAGCTTACTACAGCTAAAATATCCTTTTCTGAGAGCAAGACGTATTCATCTCCCCCCAATTTAATGTCTGTGCCAGCATATTTGCTGTACAAAACTTTATCGCCAATACTCACTTCTGGAGTTTGTCGGGAACCATCGTCATTAAGTTTGCCAGGACCAACCTGAGCAACTTCTCCAACCTGTGGTTTTTCTTTAGCTGAATCAGGCAAAAGTATGCCCCCAGCAGTTTTTTCCTCAGATGCGGAAACTTTAATAAATATTCTATCTCCCAGTGGTTTAACTGTAGAGACTGTAAGTGAAACAGCTGCCATAAATTAATGGAGGATCATGATTGAGACGCTTTACGTCATAAAATGGATAGAGAAAATTTCTACCCTTATCTTCAACAACATAATCTGCAAAGTGGCAATTAAACCATACTTAAACTGTGCGGGTGGCCGAACCCATTTAACGAATCTACCCATTAGGTGGTAGTATTTTCGGATTATAAGCTTTTAAAAATCAGCTTTTCATCACCAATCAATAAAAAATGGTAGCAACTCCATCAACTTCTTCACAAACAAAAGGCGTAGTACGTCAGGTAATTGGTCCAGTTCTAGATGTAGAATTTCCAGCTGGAAAATTGCCCAAAATATTAAATGCTTTAAGAATAGAAGCTAAAAATCCTGCTGGACAAGATATAGCCCTTACAGCAGAGGTCCAACAGCTCCTTGGTGACCACAGAGTAAGAGCAGTTGCAATGAGTGGCACTGACGGCCTTGTAAGAGGCATGGAAGCCATCGACACAGGGGCGCCAATATCAGTACCTGTTGGAGAAGCAACTTTAGGAAGAATATTTAATGTATTAGGCGAACCAGTAGATGAACAAGGTCCAGTAAATACAAAAGATACTGCTCCAATTCATAGAGCTGCTCCAAAATTAACAGACCTAGAAACTAAGCCCAAAGTTTTTGAAACTGGAATTAAAGTGATCGACCTTTTAGCGCCTTACAGACAAGGAGGAAAAGTTGGATTATTCGGAGGAGCTGGTGTTGGGAAGACGGTTCTTATTCAAGAATTAATTAATAATATCGCGAAAGAACATGGTGGAGTCTCTGTTTTCGGGGGCGTAGGTGAAAGAACTAGAGAAGGGAACGATTTATATGAAGAATTTAAAGAATCTGGCGTTATCAATGCAGATGATTTAACTCAATCAAAAGTTGCTTTATGTTTTGGACAGATGAATGAGCCTCCTGGTGCAAGAATGAGAGTAGGCTTATCTGCACTCACAATGGCCGAACATTTTAGAGATGTCAATAAACAAGACGTTCTACTTTTTGTTGATAACATTTTTAGATTCGTTCAAGCTGGCTCAGAAGTATCTGCATTACTAGGAAGGATGCCTTCAGCTGTTGGGTACCAACCAACTCTCGGAACCGATGTTGGTGAATTGCAAGAAAGAATTACATCTACATTAGAAGGATCAATAACCTCTATTCAAGCCGTTTACGTTCCTGCTGATGACCTAACAGACCCAGCTCCAGCTACAACTTTTGCCCATTTAGATGCTACTACCGTGCTTGCTAGAGCTCTTGCAGCTAAGGGGATTTATCCAGCAGTTGATCCATTGGACTCAACAAGCACTATGCTACAACCATCAGTTGTTGGCGATGAGCATTACAAAACAGCCAGAGCTGTCCAATCAACTTTACAAAGATATAAAGAACTTCAAGATATTATTGCAATTCTTGGTTTAGATGAGCTTTCTGAAGAAGATAGATTAACAGTTGACAGGGCCAGAAAAATTGAAAAATTCCTTTCACAACCTTTCTTTGTAGCAGAAATATTTACAGGAATGTCTGGTAAATATGTAAAATTAGAAGATACAATTGCCGGTTTCAATATGATTTTGTCAGGTGAATTAGATGATTTACCAGAACAGGCATTTTACTTAGTTGGTAATATTGATGAAGTTAAAGCAAAGGCTGAAAAAATAAAATCAGAAA
>CACNJU010000020.1 GCA_902620895.1 uncultured Prochlorococcus sp. | reverse complement strand
TCCCAAGAATGGTTTTTGTTAATAAAATGGATAGGACTGGTGCAGATTTTCTGAAAGTTAATAAACAAATTAAAGATCGACTAAAGGCAAATGCTCTCCCAATACAACTACCTATTGGAGCTGAAGGTGATCTCACAGGCATTATTGATTTGGTCGCCAATAAAGCATATCTCTATAAAAATGACTTAGGTACTGATATTGAAGAAGCACCAATTCCATCTGAAATGGAGGAGGAAGCTGCTGAGTGGAGATTTAAATTGATGGAGAGTGTTGCAGAAAATGATGAAGAGTTAATAGAAGTTTTTCTCGAAACAGGAGAATTATCTGAAGAGCAACTGAAAAAAGGGATTAGGGAAGGGGTTTTAAAACATGGATTAGTTCCAGTATTGTGCGGTTCAGCTTTTAAAAATAAAGGTGTCCAACTTGTTTTAGACGCAGTTGTCGATTATTTGCCAGCTCCAGTTGATGTAAAACCAATACAAGGTGTTCTACCTAGTGGCAAAGAAGATGTAAGACCTTCAGACGATAATGCTCCTTTCAGTGCACTAGCTTTCAAGGTAATGTCAGATCCTTATGGGAAATTAACTTTTGTAAGGATGTATTCGGGTGTCCTTTCAAAGGGAAGTTATGTTATGAATTCAACTAAAGATGCTAAGGAAAGAATTTCTAGATTAGTAATTCTCAAGGCTGATGAAAGAGAAGAGGTTGATGAATTAAGGGCTGGAGATTTAGGAGCTGTATTAGGTCTGAAGAATACGACAACAGGTGATACTTTATGTAATACAGAAGATCCAATAGTTCTAGAGACATTATTCATCCCTGAACCTGTTATATCTGTGGCTGTTGAGCCAAAAACTAAAGGGGATATGGAAAAATTATCGAAAGCTCTAACTGCTTTGTCTGAAGAGGATCCAACCTTCAGGGTAAGTACAGATCCCGAGACAAATCAAACTGTAATCGCTGGAATGGGCGAATTACACCTGGAAATCCTTGTAGATAGAATGTTGAGAGAATTTAAAGTTGAAGCTAATATTGGAGCTCCGCAGGTTTCATACAGAGAGACCATTAGATCTAGTTCTAAAGGTGAAGGTAAATACGCAAGACAAACTGGAGGAAAAGGTCAATATGGCCATGTAGTTATTGAAATGGAACCTGCTGAAGTTGGTAAAGGATTTGAATTTGTTAACAAAATTGTTGGTGGTGCTATACCAAAAGAGTTCATTGGTCCCGCATCTAACGGAATGAAAGAAACCTGTGAATCTGGTGTTCTTGCAGGTTACCCACTCATTGATGTAAAAGTAACACTAGTCGATGGTTCATTCCACGATGTAGACTCATCTGAAATGGCCTTCAAAATTGCAGGTTCCATGGCTTTTAAAGATGGGGTTAAAAAATGCAATCCTGTCCTATTAGAGCCTATGATGAAAGTCGAGGTCGAAAGCCCCGATGATTTTCTTGGATCTGTAATTGGTGATCTCTCTTCTAGAAGAGGTCAAGTAGAAGGACAATCTGTTGATGATGGATTGTCTAAGGTACAGGCCAAAGTGCCCTTAGCCGAAATGTTCGGTTATGCCACTCAACTCCGATCAATGACTCAAGGTCGGGGTATATTTTCAATGGAGTTCGCAAATTATGAGGAAGTACCTCGTAATGTTGCTGAAGCTATCATTTCCAAGAATCAGGGCAATTCCTGATCTCTAAACTAAAACACCCTTAAACCCTCGATTCTTTAATTCAAAATGGCTCGCGAGAAGTTCGAAAGAAACAAACCACATGTCAACATAGGTACAATCGGCCATGTTGATCATGGAAAAACAACACTAACTGCTGCTATTACAAACGTATTAGCCAAAAAAGGTCAAGCTCAAGCTCAAGACTATGGAGACATTGATGGTGCTCCTGAAGAAAGAGAGCGCGGCATTACTATTAACACAGCTCATGTCGAATATGAAACAGAAGGCAGACATTATGCTCATGTGGATTGCCCAGGACATGCTGATTATGTAAAAAATATGATTACAGGGGCAGCCCAAATGGATGGAGCTATTCTGGTTTGTGCTGCTACAGATGGCCCTATGGCGCAAACTAAGGAGCATATCCTTCTAGCTAAACAAGTTGGGGTACCTGCTCTTGTAGTTGCTCTAAACAAATGCGACATGGTTGATGATGAAGAAATTATTGAACTTGTCGAAATGGAAATTAGAGAACTGTTAGACAGTTATGACTTCCCAGGAGATGACATTCCTATAGTTCAAGTTTCAGGTTTAAAAGCTCTCGAAGGTGATTCTACTTGGGAATCAAAGATCGAAGAATTAATGAAAGCAGTTGATGCTAGCATTCCCGAACCTGAAAGAGAAGTTGATAAACCATTCTTGATGGCAGTTGAAGACGTTTTCTCAATTACTGGTAGAGGAACTGTTGCTACTGGAAGAATTGAGAGAGGTAAAGTTAAGGTTGGAGAAGAAGTCGAAATAGTTGGAATAAGAGACACAAGAGTAACAACTGTTACTGGAGTAGAAATGTTCAGAAAACTTCTTGATGAAGGTATGGCTGGTGATAATGTTGGGTTACTTTTACGTGGCGTCCAGAAAGAAGATATTGAGAGAGGGATGGTTCTTGTAAAGAAAGGATCTATTACCCCTCACACTCAGTTTGAAGGAGAAGTTTATGTTCTCAAAAAAGAAGAGGGCGGAAGACATACACCCTTCTTTGCAGGATATAGACCTCAGTTTTACATCAGGACAACTGATGTGACTGGTCAAATAACTGCATTTACTTCTGATGATGGTTCTAATGTAGAAATGGTTATGCCAGGTGACAGAATTAAGATGACGGGAGAATTAATTTGTCCAGTAGCTATTGAACAGGGTATGCGATTCGCGATCCGTGAAGGTGGACGTACTATCGGTGCTGGAGTTGTTTCTAAAATACTCAAATAATATATTTGAATTTTAAAAATTTAACCTCAATCATCTAATATAGACAAAAGGTATAAGGGTCATTTTAATCAATGACCCTAAACTAGAAGTTATTTGAAACTATGACTGCATCAATTGCACAACAAAAAATAAGAATAAGACTGAAAGCATTTGATAGAAGAATGCTTGATTTATCTTGCGATAAAATAATCCAAACTGCTGATAAAACTTCTGCTTCAGCAATAGGTCCAATACCTTTACCTACAAAAAGAAAGATTTATTGTGTTCTAAGATCACCACATGTTGATAAAGATTCTAGAGAGCATTTTGAAACAAGAACACATCGCAGAATAATAGATATTTATAGTCCTTCTGCAAAAACTATTGATGCTCTAATGAAATTAGACCTTCCTAGTGGTGTGGATATAGAAGTTAAGCTTTAACAAATCCCGAAACCGACAAAAATTGATTAGTATAAAAACAATAAAATGAGGTTTATATGGGAGAACTCTCAGTGAGGGAATTACCTTTATTTCCTTTGCCAGATGTAGTCCTTTTTCCTCAAGAAGTATTGCCTTTACATATTTTTGAATCAAGATATAGGATCATGCTTCAATCTGTTCTCGAGAGTGATTCTATGTTTGGGGTTATAAAGTGGGATCCAACTACTAAAAGTATGGCTAATATTGGATGTTGCGCACAAATCATAAAACATCACACTGCCGAGGATGGAAGAAGTAACATCATTACTCTTGGACAACAAAGATTTCAAGTCTTAGAAATTATGCGTTCGACGCCATTTTGCTCCGCGATGGTTAGCTGGATTAGTGATGACAATATTGATGACTTTCAAAAATTAGATTCTTTAAAAGATTCAGTAAAAGAAGCACTTAGTGATGTTATTAACTTAACAAGTAAATTGACCAATACTAAGAAAAAACTACCTGATAAATTACCTGACAATCCAATTGATTTATCATTTTGGATAGGGGCTCATTTAGGAGGTCCTGTTGCAGAAGAACAGCAAAGGCTTTTAGAGGAAAGAAATACTTTGACTCGTTTGCAAAGAGAATATGAAATGCTTGATCATACAAGAAAACAACTTGCAGCAAGAACTGCATTGAAAGAAAGTTTTCCTGATATAAAAGAGAATTAAATGTTTGAAAAATTATTCCCTTTTTTTCTACTAGTTTTATTTTTTTTAGTCCTATCTATTATCTGGAGAATTAATGCTAGAAAATATATTTCTTCTGGTACAGTGGCTTCGGCATATGATTCTTGGACCCAGGATAAATTACTCGAGAGATTGTGGGGAGAACATATACATTTGGGTTTTTATCCCTTAGGAAAAAAAAATATTGATTTTAGAAAGGCTAAAGTTCAGTTTGTTCATGAATTAGTCAAATGGAGTGGTTTAGATAAATTGCCGAGGGGATCTAGAATACTCGATGTAGGTTGTGGAATAGGGGGAAGTTCTAGGATTCTTGCAAAATATTATGGGTTTAATGTGACTGGCATTACAATTAGTCCGGCACAAGTTAAAAGAGCAAGAGAACTTACTCCTCAAGGGCTAAATTGCCACTTCCAAGTTATGGATGCTTTGGATTTGAAATTTGAAGATGGATCATTTGATGCTATCTGGAGTGTTGAAGCTGGTGCACACATGAATGATAAAACTAGGTTTGCAGATGAAATGTTGAGAACTCTAAGACCTGGAGGGTATTTGGCATTGGCTGATTGGAACTCAAGGGACCTCGAGGCATACCCTCCATCATTTTTTGAGAAGTTAGTCCTAAAACAATTACTTGAACAATGGGTACATCCTAATTTTATTAGTATTAAAGAATTTGGTAATATTCTAAGATCTAACAAAAATAGTTCAGGAAGAGTTATTTTTGAAAATTGGAATTCTTATACTAACCCATCATGGTACGACTCCATTATTGAAGGCATTAGAAGGCCTCTAGCAATATTGTCACTTGGCCCAATTGCGATAGTTAAGTCTTTTAGAGAGATTCCAACAATACTTCTCATGAATTGGGCATTTAAGAAAGGTTTAATGGAGTTTGGAGTTTATAAATGTAGAGGATAAATTAATCTAGTTCAACATTTTCAGAAAAATAATTTCCAAAATCTACAAAATTCTTGCAGAGTGGCTTTAGCCTATTTTTTAATTCAAGAAAATTTTTAATGTTATTTTGATTATTTATTTCTAAATCGATATAAATTATATATTCGCCTAATTCTCTTTTTGAGGGTCTAGATTCAATTTTACTCATGTTAAATCCAAAATCTGCAATATTATTTATAGCTTTAAGCAAAGCACCAGGTTTGTTTGATATTAATGAAAAAGCAAAACTGGCAATATTAGCTAAATTTGAATTTGATTCCTTACTCAATAAGACAAATCTAGTGCAATTTCCCGGAACATCGTTAATAGGAAAGGCTAATTCTTTAAGTCCTCCGATTTGAATTAATGATTTTGAACCGATAGCAGCTCTGAATTTACTCCCCTTAACCATATTGACAGCTTCTGATGTTGAATTTGTTGGGAGAGGTATTGCATTTGGAAGGTTTTCAGATAACCATTCTGAACATTGTGCTAATGCTTGAGGATGAGATAATACTTCAGAAATGTTTGAAAGTTCTCCATCACTAATTAATGCATGTTTTATTGGTAAAACTATTGCTTTATTTATAAAAATTTCAGGAAATTTCCAAAGGGCATCTAGAGTGGCAGTAACTCCCCCCTCTACGGAATTTTCTATAGGGACTACAGCAGCATCACAATTGTTGTACGCTAATGATTTAATAACCGAATGTAACCCATTACATGGTACAAATATAGGTGTCTGAAAATTGGCAAGCTTCGATAATATATGAGCTGCTTTTTCTGCGTATGTTCCTTTTGGACCTAAATATGCAACTTGTTTGCGCATGATTAATCGTAAAAAAAAAAGAGATCAAATAAGCATTGGAGGAATATAGAAAATGCTATTGTCTTTTGATGCTAAACAGAAACTAAAGCTCTCCGTAACACGTAATAAAGATTATCTTTCTAAATATCTTTTGGAAGAAGAAAGAGTTGTTGGAGCAATGCTTGACTCCAAAAAATTAGTACCAGAAGGAGTAGGTAGATATAAGTATACAGTAACAAGTTTTAAGGTTTTTCAATTAGATATTAACCCTGTTGTTTCAATTGCGGTAGAAAATAAAGATGGAATTTTAAAAATGAGTGCTCTTGAAAGTACATTGGATGGCTTGGGGATGATAGATGATTTTAATCTTATTTTGAAAGCTAATTTGGAAGCAACTGATATTGGTTTAGAAGGTGAGGCGCTTCTGGGGGTATCTGTAAGCCAACCCCCTCTGCTAAAGCTGGTACCGAAGAAAATTTTGGAATCAACTGGTCATTCAGTATTAAATGGGATTTTGTTGGGTATTAAGTCAAGGGTTCAACAGCAACTAGTAAAAGATTTTTTAGATTGGTGTGAATTAAATAAGATTTGATTTTTTTAAAAAACTTTTTCTATGAAGTTTAGTTATTCCATTTTTTTTGATTGATGAAAGATGCTCTCTGGTACCATATCCTTTATTTTTAAATATCAAGTATCCTGAGTATTTTTTTTCCAACCTCACCATTAGATTGTCGCGAGAAACTTTGGCAACTATGCTTGCAGAAGCTATCGAGATAAACTTTGAGTCACCAGATACTATGTTTTTCTGAGTTCCGTTCCATGGCCTTAATAATAAGGAGCCATCAACTAATAACTCAGATGGCTTCTCTTTTAATTTTTTTAAAGCTCTTATCATTGAAAGTTCTGTCGCAACTCTGATACCTAACTTATCTATTTCTCTTACCGAAGATTGCCCAATGCCATAATCTGAAGCGAGTAATAAAATTTTTGGTAAAAGTAATTTTCTTTTTTTGGGAGTTAATTTTTTACTATCTGTTACGCCAAATTGTTTTAAAGTAAATTTATTTTTTTCGGTTAATACTACAACTGCTGAAAAAACAGGACCAAAAAGTGATCCCCTTCCAACTTCATCTATTCCAACTTCGGGTACTTTATTCAATGCTTGCTGAAGATCTTCTTCTTTTTTTTCTTGCATTATTTAGCTCATCTGTAATTTCAACCTCATCGTTTTTATCTGTAAAAACAACTTCATTACTTTCATTAGTTTTATTCTTTAATTTGTCTTTAAAATTTGTATTTGCTTCAATTTTTATTTGAATTTTTTCGTCTCCAGATTTAGAGATTTTCTTAATTTGTTTGGATTTTGTTTTTTTATTATCTAAGGGTTTTTTAGTTTCTTTATTATTGTCCCTTAAATGCACAAAATTATTGCTAGTGAGATATTCTTTACCTAACTTTATAAGTGGATTAATACCTAATTGACTGAAAACAATTTTTTCTTCATTAGTAAGATCAACTGTTATTATGTTTTTTTCTTTTGTATTTGATAGGTTTAGATTATCATTATCATGTTCTTTTTTATTAGAGGAATTCTCTTTACTTAAGTCTTTAGAGTTAAGTAATTCCTTATCAATTATTTTTTCCTGCTCATCAGTTGATTGAGAAGTATCAATGTCTAAAGATTTTATATTGTTAAATTGATTAGATTTATTTTTAAAATTTTTAATTTTTAAGTTAGAAATTTCTTGATTTAATATATTTTCTATAAGTCCTGTACCATCGCAAGAAGAACATTTTTTACCGAATAATTCATATATATTTTGACCTTGTCTTTTTCTGGTTAACTCCACTAAGCCTAATTCAGTAAGCTGAGCTATTTGAGGCCTGGCAGAATCATCTTTCATCGCTGATGTAAAATGTTCAAGTAATTGAAATTGATCTCTTCTAGATTCCATATCAATAAAATCTACTACTATAACTCCACCGATATTTCTTAACTTCATTTGTCTGGAGATTTCAACTGCTGCTTCGCAGTTCGTCCACAAAACGGTTTGTCTTGAGTTGGCAGATCTTGTAAATGATCCAGAATTTACATCGACAACTGTTAAAGCTTCAGTAGGTTCAATAATTATGTAACCCCCAGAAGGTAAATCTACTCTGGGCTGGAGGGCTTTTTGAATTGTTTTCTTAATTTCATACTTCTCTAAAATATGATGGTTTAAACTGTTATCGTGAAAGTTAAAATCTATATCAGATTCATAATTTATTAAAAAATCTTTTGCCTTTGCAACTGAAAATTCACTATCTATAACTATGCTTTTAGTTGATTCTTTAACATGATCTCTTAAGATTTTGAGAGAGAAATCATCATCTCTTTTTACTAAATTTGGAGGGTTAGAAGCCTCAGAAACTTTTAGTACATTTTCCCATTGTTGAGTTAAATGTTCTAAATCTTCAATAAGAAGTTCTTCTTTTATCTTTTCAGCCTCTGTTCTAAATAACAAGCCAGTGCTAGGTGGTTTTATTAAAACCCCAAGAGCTTTCAAACGGCTTCGTTCTGTTTCTGTATTTATTTTTCTTGAAATATTCACTCCTTGGCCATATGGCTGAAGTATTAAGTATTTTCCTGGTATCGAAATACTTCCAGTAAGTCTAGGCCCTTTAGTTCCTGTGGGTTCCTTTATTACCTGCACTAGAACTTTTTGTTTTGGTTCTAATAATTCAGTAATTCCAAATGTCCCTTTTTTGAGTCTTAGTGGACCTAAATCTGAAATATGAATGAATCCATTTTTCTCACTTTCACCAATATTTATGAAAGCGGCATCAATGCCAGGGAGAACATTTTCAACTGTTCCTAAAAAAATATCGCCAATTTGATATTGACCTTGTGCGACGATTAATTCATCAACTCGATCATCTGTGAGTAGCGCTGCAATTCTAGCCTGCTCAGCGATGATAATTTGTTGAGACATATTATTGATTCTGAATGATTTGGATGGATTTTGAAAATCATCTAAATTAAGGAATTAGATTCTTATCTTTAAGTAAAGCAATTTTTTTATAGCTATTATGATTTACTTTTTAAAATTAATAAAGTTAATAGTGATTGAAATATGCTATTTATATAGCTTTAAACGATTTTCAAACTAATTGAAATTTAATTCGTAGCTATGATTATCTCTTAAATTAATCATAACTAAAATAATATTAACATTTAATCACCACTAAAGCACGTTGATACATTATTCTAATATTGGTGAAATTTATTATCTAAAGTGGTTCTAGTAAACGAAAATTATTTAAAACTCAAAGCAGGCTATTTATTCCCTGAAATTGCCAAAAGGGTAAAAATATATTCTCAATCAAATAAGAGTGCTGAAATTATTAAGCTTGGTATAGGAGATGTTACAGAACCATTACCTGAAGCATGCATTAAGGCTATGGGTAAAGCTTTAGATGATATGGGGACATTAGATGGTTTTAGAGGTTATGGACCAGAACAAGGTTATTATTGGCTCCGAGAAAAAATATCTGAGCATGATTTTATTTCGAGAGGTTGTGAAATTTCACCTGAAGAAATTTTTGTTTCAGATGGTTCTAAATGCGATAGTAGCAATATTTTAGATATTCTTGGTAAGGATAATTCAATTGCCGTAACAGATCCTGTTTACCCTGTTTATGTAGATAGTAACGTTATGACAGGCAGAACTGGAGATGCTCTTGAAAATGGTACTTATCAAGGATTGACGTATCTCGCTATAAACGAGGGGAATAACTTTCTGCCAGAACTACCTGAAAAAAAAGTTGATATTTTATATCTTTGTTTTCCTAATAATCCGACTGGAGCAACGATCAATAAAGAAGAATTGAAAAAGTGGGTTGACTATGCTCTTCAAAACAAATCTCTAATACTTTTTGATGCAGCTTATGAATCATTTATTCAAGATAATGATATTCCACATTCAATATATGAGATTGAGGGAGCAAAGGATTGTGCGATTGAATTTAGATCTTTCTCAAAGAATGCAGGATTCACTGGAGTTAGATGTGCTTTTACAGTAATCCCTAAAAATCTCAAAGGTTTGAGTTCAACACATGAGGAAGTGGAGTTATGGCCTCTTTGGAATAGGCGACAATCTACAAAGTTCAATGGAGTAAGTTATGTGGTTCAAAAAGGAGCAGAGGCTGTGTATTCTCTTGAAGGGAAGAAACAGGTGAAAGGTTTAATTGATTTTTATATGGAAAATGCAAAAATCATGAAAAATAGACTACAGAATGCAGGATATAAAGTTTATGGTGGGGACAATGCTCCTTATATCTGGATTAAAGTTCCTGATCAAATGACATCTTGGGATTTTTTTGATTTCCTTCTCCAAAAAGTTAGCGTAGTTGGAACACCTGGTAGCGGATTTGGATTATCAGGAGAGGGTTATTTTCGTTTGTCCGCATTCAACTCACGATCAAACGTCATTGATGCGATGGAAAGAATAATTAAGATATAATTGTTTAGTACTATTTAGAATCTAAGTTTTAATGCTATCTATAAAGTCAGAACAAAGTGTAAGTAATAATTCAGCAGTGATTGAAAAAAAACCTGCTGAATTAAAAAATAAATCTCCAAAATATAAGGTTTTACTTCATAATGACCCAGTTAATTCTATGGAGTATGTCACTATTTCACTGCGAGAAGTTGTGCCGCAACTGAGTGAACAGGACGCTATCGCCATAATGTTAGAGGCACACAATACGGGTGTAGGGTTGGTAATTGTTTGTGATTTAGAGCCAGCAGAATTCTACTCAGAATCATTAAAAGCTAAAGGAATTTCTAGTTCGATTGAGAAAGAGGATTAATAACGTCTTAATTTATTATTTAGATTGAGCTAATTTCCTTTCTGATAAGGGACGGACTTTTAATGATTCTTTTAAGGAAGACTTTCCATATTCTCTTTCAAGAATGTTGATAACTGTTTTACCAAATTCATCTTCAGTATTATCAAAAGCCTCTAAGCAAACCTGCCCAAGTTTTTTCCCTAATGAGCCTGGATTCCAGAGAAGTTTTCTCGCTGTCCATGGCATCATACTCATTGGATTATAATTCGGTTTTAAGATTTTATTATCCAAGGCGTACTTCTCAAGAAGAGTGTGAGGTTGCAAACCAATAAAGAATATAGCTGGATCAACTGAGCCTTTACCAAAAATATTTTCTAATTCTCTATGATAAGCAATTGTTTGTCTTATGGTGCTCGGCGTTTCATCAAAAACATTAAATGAATAATTAACTGAAACGTGATTCTTGAAACCTGATTGAACTAGCTTTTTGCAATTATTTAAAACAGTTTCTAGATTATATGCCAATCTCATTTTTCTTACAAGTTCTTGAGATCCTGAAGTTATGCCTATTTCAAAATAACTCATACCCGTATCAACCATTAGCTGAGCTAGCTCGGTATCAATGTTATCTGCTCTTATGTATGCAGCCCAATTAATATCGTCCCAGCCTTGGTCCTTTATAGCTTGCAAAAGTGTTTTTGCATCTTGAATATGTTTTTTGGCTGGAATAAACTGTGCATCTGTGAACCAAAATCCTCTTACACCCAGATCATATAGTTGCTTCATCTCTTTGATTACTTCGTTAACAGGATTAACTCGAACCTGTTTACCCTCTACCACTGTATAAACGCAGAAACAACAGTTATGAGGACAACCTCTTTTCGTTTGTACTCCTACATAGTAATCTCCTCCTTCTATATACCAATTAAATTCAGGCCATATTGATTTAATATATTGATAGTTGCAGGCAGTTTTAACTGTGCCTGAAGGTTGTTCATGTATTAATTTGTTCCGAGGTTTTTGTCCAGCAAAATAACATCTTTCGTCATCTACAGAATCTCCTCTAATAATTTTCTCTAAGAGATTTTCTCCCTCTCCAACAGAAATGATAGTCCCTTTTGGAAGTAGATTTCCCAATTGTTCATAGAAGACACTAACGGCCCCACCTCCTAAAATTACAGTTACATTTTTGTTGTATTTTTGTGCTCTTTTTAGTCCCATCTTGACTAAAGAAGTATTTCTATATATTTCTCCATAATGAGATGCTATTAATTTTAATCCTCCCCAAGAACCTCTAATTTTTTTTAGGATATTTTTTGAGTAGAAAACTTCAAAAGAGTTTTGTAGTGGATTTCCACTTCTACCGTCAACAGGTGCATAAATTTGTATATCTCTCCAAGAAAAAATGATTAGATGAGGTCTAAATTGATCAATTTTTCTAGCCAGATATTTGGGAACTTTATTAGAGGGAATTATTGCTAGATCAATGAATTGCTGCTCTATATTTGGAAAAAGTTTATGAATATGGTCTGCTAAATAAATAGGTCCGATTGGAAATATTGGGTTACATGGCAGTCTCACAGTTAGGATTTTTCCATAGTGTTTTCTCTGGAAATATTTTTTATTTAATTTTTCAAACTTCAAATTAAAATTCATGTCATGAAATTTAATGAATACTTTCCCATAAGAATCTAACTACTTTATTACTAATTTGGAGAAATTAAAAATCCTAAGAAAATTATCACAAAATTTTTTTTATTCAGACATCAGCAATCATATAAATACAGCATAGTTTGAGAAGTTTTTAATCCGTTTATCCATTTAAATTGATTTAGTCCCAGTTTTCGTACCATAATATCCATCAGGATAATTTATCTTTTAATGTTATTGTTTGCAGCTTTAAATATTATTCTAAAGTCTCTAAATGTGTCAGAATTAGAATCTAAATATATATTTTTTTTCATAAGCTTAAAAAATTTGTTGAAAAAACTTTTGTTCTACTCAGTAAATCTAATATAAGCCTATTAATGGTTCAACCAAGCATGGTTCAATCTAGTATTTCCACAATACTCTCATCTATATCTTTAGTAAAATCACTATCAATTATGTCGAAGGTCTTACCTTAAGAAGTATTCAATTACTCTAAGTTTGCATTTTTCTTACCATAAGAAGTTGGTTTTTAAAGAGATATTTTGAGGAAATTTGAGAAATTTTCTTTTAGCTCTCTCAAAATTTAATATGTATCATCGGTGTTATTACTTTCAAAAAATATACTTTCCAATTTATTGGGTATCATTTTAATTTGCTTTTGAAATGCCGATAATTGGAATTGAACCAATGACCTTCTGTTTACGAGACAGTTGCTCCACCTCTGAGCTATATCGGCAATACAAAAAATTGATATTTTCATATAAGATTAATTTTATTACTTAGTTTATTAATGTCAAAAATAGATCCTGAATTAAAAAAGAAATTATTGAAAGAGTCCCAGTCTCCCTTCAAGGGATTAAGGAAAATATTGTGGATAGCTTTTAGTGGTTCAGCATTCTTAGGACTTTTAATAATGCTTTCGAAAATTGCTAGTGGGGAAGAATTACAGCAAAATAATCTTTTAATACAATTAGGTGCTTGTATACTATTCCCAACCTTATTGTTCTTTGATAGGAATAAGGATTTATAAGTTAAATATTTATTTTATTGAGACAATGACCTCTTTTTGGTGACAAATTTGAATGCTTCAATTATGTCTCCTTCAATCCAAGAAGAGAATTTATCGCACCCAACTCCACATTCAAATCCTGTATTTACTTCTTTAACATCATCTTTAGACCTTTTTAGTGAGTCTAAATTTCCTTCAAAAATTACATTATCTGATCGAATAACCCTAAGCGAACAATTCCGTTGTAATTTACCAGTTTGTATGTAACAGCCTGCGATGGCTCCCTTACCAACAGAGAAAGTTGCTCGAACTTCGGCTTTTCCTAAAGATTCTTCAACAAGATCAGGTTCAAGTAGTCCTTCCATTGCCAATTGAATATCTTCTAGGAGTTTATAGATTACTTCATATTCTCTTATATCTACGTCATTAGCATCAGCAGCCCTCTTTGCACCAGATGCTAATGAGGTGTTAAACCCAATGATTACAGACCCAGATGCAGCAGCTAGATCTATATCTGTTTCAGTTATTTCTCCAGGGGCAGAGAGTAGAACTCTGACTTGAACTTCATTTTTTGGTAATTGTTCTAGTGAACCCAATATCGCTTCAACACTGCCTTGAACATCAGCTTTCAGAATTAAGTTTAACTCTTTAAGTTCGCCATCATTTGCTTGAGTTGATAAGGATGATAAGCTGACTCTTCTAGAAGCCATTTGCTGAGCTAATTTTGTGGCTCTGGCATCTGTTGCCCTTTCTCCAACAATGGCTCGAGCAGTTTTCTCATCAGGGTAGACTTCGAATTCATCTCCAGCTGTAGGTACTTCACTGAATCCTAGGGCTTCTACTGGGAATGATGGGCCTGCTTCTTTGATTCTATTACCATGCTCATCAACCATTGCTCTAATTTTTCCGAGAACTGAACCTGCGGCTAAAACATCTCCAGATTTTAAAGTTCCATTTTGTACTAACAAAGTAGCTACAGGCCCTTTGGCTTTGTCTAGGTGGGCTTCAATTACAGTACCTTTTGCAAATCTATCAGGATTAGCTTGTAGGTCTTCTACTTCGGAAACTAATAAAATCATTTCGAGCAATTTATCAATGTTTTGTTTCTTGATAGCACTTACTGGAACCATTACTGTATCGCCTCCCCAATCTTCAGCAATTAAATCTTTTTCTGATAGTTCTTGCTTTACTCTGTCTGCAGATGCCCCTTCTTTATCAATTTTATTTATTGCAACAACAATTGGTACTTTTGCTGCTCTTGCATGACTTATAGCCTCAAGTGTTTGAGGTCTGCATCCATCATCTGCAGCAACTACAAGAACAGCTACATCTGTAACCTTTGTACCCC
This sequence comes from uncultured Prochlorococcus sp., assembly GCA_902620895.1. Classification (GTDB taxonomy): domain Bacteria; phylum Cyanobacteriota; class Cyanobacteriia; order PCC-6307; family Cyanobiaceae; genus Prochlorococcus_A. Next base: position 11,814 of record CACNJU010000020.1, on the reverse strand, counting down.
TTGCTCTCATTGCAGTAAAAGCTTCATGACCAGGGGTATCAAGAAAAGTTAATTTTTTCTTTTTAGATTCATGTTCAAATTCAACTTGATAAGCTCCGATGTGTTGGGTAATGCCCCCTGCTTCCCCTGAAGCTACTCTTGATTCTCTGATGGAATCTAAAAGACTTGTTTTGCCATGATCTACATGCCCCATCACTGTAATCACAGGTGGTCTTCTTATTAGATTATCAAGATCTTCTGATCCAATCATATCAACTGTTTTCTCGGCAGCTTCTTGGATATCATCTTGCAAAACAGGTACACCAAATTCTTCAGCTACTGTTTCAATAGTTGCTAAGTCGAGAGATTGAGTAACAGTTGCAGTTATTCCTTTAAAAAAGAGTGATTTGATTATTTCAGAACTTTCAAGACTTAATTTATCAGCTAATTCTTGAACTGTTAAATTATCTTCCGGTACTATTATCATTTCAGGCCTTACTTGTTTTGCTTCTTTGGCAGCCTTTAACTCCATAGCTCTCCTTTTCTGCCTTTGCCTAGTAGTCTCTTTTTTCTTCTTTTTAAATTGTTTTATTGTTTTTTGAGATTTGGTTTCATCAGACTTATCTTTCTTTGGACGCGCTAAACTGGCCGATAAGATTGAAAATTTTTCGCCTGAATATCCACTAGTTTCGGAAGTTAGTGAATCATCATTTTCACCGATAATATGAACTTTTTGTCTTTGTTTTTGAGTATTTTTGCTTCTTAATGCTTCAAGCTTTGCGCTATCGTCCCAGTCTGTCTTCCCTGGTTTTTTAGAATGATTTGAAAATGCTCTGTAGGGTGGTTTTTTTGAATTAGGGGCAGTATGTGGACGATTATTTGGAGCTTTCGCCTTCTGTTTAGTAGTCTCGCTACTTTTTATTTCGTTATGCTTTACAACTTGTTTGTCATTCTCAGATTTGTTAGTTTTTTGAAGTTGTAAGAGTTCATTAGGTGATACTGGCTTTCTGATTCCAGGTGATTTTTGACCATTGAATTTAGGACCAGGCCTATTGGGCATGCCAGGTCTGTTAGGAGCACCAGGCCTATTTGTATTGGCTTGTCTATTGAAAGATCCAGGTCTGCCTTGATCTGATGGTTTGTTTCTTGATCCAGGCTTATTGGGCATGCCAGGTCTGTTAGGAGTACCAGGCCTATTTGTATTGGCTTGTCTATTGAAAGATCCAGGTCTGCCTTGATCTGATGGTTTGTTTCTTAATCCAGGCCTATTGGGCATGCCAGGTCTGTTGGGGATAGTTTGTTTAAAAGATATATTTTTCTTATTATTTTGTTGATTGGCCCTGTCTCTTCTTATTGGAGCTCCTACGAGTTCAGGAGGGGACGTTCTATTATTAATATTTTTTGTTTTAGATTTGTTCGAATTTTGCTCAGGTTTATCTGATATTTGTTTTTCCCTCCCCGACTTGGAGATGTACTGGGAAGATTCGTTAGATTTAATATTATTAATATTTTTCGGCTTAGCAATTAGTTGAATAGGGGGTTTTGCAGGACTTTTTACTGGTGGGGTGGGGTTATTTCGGAAATTTCTTTTATCTTGATTGAGGTTTTGTGAAGTTTTAATATTTTTATTTTGATTTGTGAGATTTGATTGAGATTGTGAACTGTTGGTACTTATCGGTTTATTAAGAGTTTTAGGTGGATTTGAAATTATTTTTAGGCCCTCGGGTTTATTAAAAGGTTTTGTCAACAATGGCTTTTTATTTGAATTACCTTTAGGAAACTTATCTTTTGTAGAGGATATAATAGAAGGTTTATCTTCATTTTTATGTTTGTAAATATCTTTTTTGATTGAAGGTTTCTTTATAGAAAGTATTTTTTTATCTGAATTTTTTTTACTAATAAGATTTTTTATTTTTTCTGCTTCCTTTGCACTTATTGAACTACTATGACTTTTTACTAAAATTGAAAGTTTTTGGGCTGCATCCAATATATCTTTATTTTCCAGATTTAAGTCTCTGGAAAGTTCATAAATTCTGATTTTATCGCTGCTAGTCATTTAATCTGATTTGTACCCTTTTGGAATTAAAGAGGATTTAATTTAATTATATTCCCTCATTGGAATAGTCATTATAGCTTGTAATTTCTTTTTCAAAAATATCAATGAATTCAGGGTCTAAAGATGTTTTTAAAGCTTTTTGAAGCTTTTTTTTGATCTTGGAATCTGAGTAACATTTTTTTGACTTACAAATGTAAGCTGATCGGCCCATCCCTTTTTGAAACAAAATACCTTGCTTATGATCTTTAGTAATCTTTATGAGATGTTTCCTGTCATATGTTTTTCTACATGAAATGCATATACGCATAACAGGAGATTGTCGTGTCACCGTTTTCTCTCCTCTTTAGCGGATATTTCACTATCTTGAACAGTCTCTAATTGATCACTATCTGAGAAGGCCTCTTCATCATATGTTTCTTGTCCATATTCTTCATCATCTTCAGGAAGAGGATAAAGCTCTCTTAATCTTGCATCTTCCGCAGCACGCTCAGCTTGTTCTGCTTCTAATCTGAGTTCAGCTTCTCGCTGAAGATTCTCTTCATCTTCTCTTTGACTGATTAATTCAGAGACTGCAGCATCTTCTGCTTCCTGATCATATTCATGTGAGTTTTTAACATCAATCTTCCAACCAGTTAACCTTGCCGCAAGTCTTACATTTTGCCCTTCTCTACCAATTGCGAGACTCAATTGATCAGGAGGAACTAGTACGTGCGCGTGTTGACCATCTAGGTCAACAAGTCTCACGAGATCGACTTTCGCAGGACTTAAAGAGTTTAAAATATACTGTATTGGATCAGATGACCATTTAATAACATCGATTTTTTCTCCTCTTAATTCATTTACTACTTGTTGGATTCTTGCTCCTCTTGCTCCAATGCAGGCACCTACAGGATCAACTTCTTGTTCGACGCTATCAACAGCTACTTTTGTTCTTGGCCCAACAGCTCTTGAAGGAGGATTCGCTTCCCTTGAAACAGCAACTATTTTTACTGTACCTTCTTGGATTTCTGGTACTTCATTTTCAAATAAATAAACGACTAATCCAGCATTTGCTCTGCTTACAAAAAGTTGTGGCCCTTTTCTGGCTATTTCGCTAACTTCTTTCAAGAATACTTTAAAAGTTGCATTCGCTCTGTAATTATCATTTGGTAATTGATCTCTTTTTGGAAGTTCTGCCTCTACCTCAGGTCTACCAATACCCGAACTAACTCCCATAATTACTGATTGTCTCTCAAATCTTATAACTCTTGCAGTTAAAACTGGATCTTCCAAGTCTGCAAATTCTTCTTGGATCATTTTTCTTTGTTGATCTCTTAATTTTTGGGCTAAAACTTGCTTTGTTGTTGCAGCAGCCATTCGTCCAAAATCCTCTTTTTCTGGAGTAACGTCTAAAACAACTGTATCTCCTATTTGAGCATCATCAGCTACTTGTTTAACTTCTAATAAGGATATTTGATGATCTTCGCTTTCAACTTCTTCTACAATTATTTTACTTGATAAGATCCTGTAACCTTCTTCATCTAGATCAAGTCCAACATCAAAATTACTAAAGTATTCTTCATCAAATGGGTCTTCGTTAACTCCAATGTAAAAAGTTTTTCTATATTTTTCGTAACCTTTTAATAAAGCCTCACGTAAGGCAGCTTCTACGATGTTAGGAGGTAACTTTTTTTCCTCACTAATATCTTCAATTAGATTGTTTAAACCTGGGAGAATAACTAATGCCATCTATGATGGGGAAATGGATAATGGTTGAAAATAATTAATCTTTTAAGGTACAAAGACTAATTTTTAATACTTCATCGAAAGGGATTTTCTTTATCCTACCTTTTATGTTAATGGCTAAATAATCATTAGACTTTTCATAAAGTAAACCATTCAGGAATTTTATTTTTGAATTCTTTTGGTTTAACTCAACATTAACTGGAAAACCCTTAAAAGTTTTGAAGTCTCTTTCTGAGGTTAATTCATCACTGACCCCTTGACTACTAATTTCTAACACATATGAACAATTTAAAAGATTTGATTTTTCTATTTCGTCAGATGCTGGGGTATTAAATAGCTCACAATCATCTAAAGAAATATCATTTCCATTAGTTTTTTTTATTATTATTTCAATAATAATTGGATTCTGATTAGTTTGTATATTTAAACCGTAGATTTCTAAATCTAGTTCATAAGCAACTTTTTTTAATAGAGCTTCTAGTTTATTCTTGTTTTCTTTATTCAAATTTATTTAAAATCTATTGAAATTATTTTCACACATAAAGAAGTTTTTTCTATAGAAAAATTTAAAAATTTGTATTTTTTGGATGTTAACAAAAAAACAACGATAATTAATTTCTTCAATTAGATTAATTTAATAAAATTAAAACTATTAATTCAATGAAGATTCTCAAGATTAAATTGATAAATTTAATCCAAAAATTCATCATTGTATGTATTTGTTTTTTAAATTTTTTTCAAAACACTGAAGTTTTAGCTTTAACTTCCTTTGAAAATCATAATTTTGTATCATCCGCAGTCAAAAATGTTGGCCCTGCAGTTGTAAAAATTGATACCGAGCGATTAGTGGAGAGGCAACAATTTGACCCTACTTTACTTGACCCTTTATTGAGGGATTTACTTGGTGAGCAAGGAATTACTCCTGAAAGAGAAAGAGGGCAAGGCTCTGGAGTGATCATTAATGAGAATGGTTTGATTCTTACAAACGCTCATGTGGTTGAAAGAGTCGATGATGTTTCAGTTACTTTGGCAGATGGATCTATTCGCGATGGTCAAGTTTTGGGCACAGATGCAGTAACTGATCTAGCTTTGGTAAAAATTGATAAAGAGACTTATTCTGATTTTGCTCCGCTTGGAAATTCTGAAGACCTTGAAGTTGGGGATTGGGCAATAGCTCTTGGTACTCCATATGGTCTTGAAAAAACAGTCACCTTGGGAATTGTTAGCAGCCTACATAGAGATATTAATAGTTTAGGATTTTCTGATAAAAGGCTTGATCTTATTCAGACTGATGCAGCAATAAATCCAGGAAATTCTGGAGGACCACTCATAAATTCCAATGGTGAGGTAATAGGAATTAATACACTAGTAAGAAGCGGTCCTGGAGCTGGCTTGGGTTTTGCGATTCCTATTAATCTAGCTAAAAGTGTCTCTGATCAACTTCTAAAAAATGGGGAAGTTATTCATCCATATTTAGGTGTACAATTGGTTTCTTTAAATCCTAGAATTGCTAAAGAATACAACCGAGACCCCAATTCGCTAGTTCAATTACCTGAAAGAAATGGAGCTCTAATTCAATCAGTTATACCTAATAGCCCCGCTGAAAAAGCTGGTTTAAGAAGGGGAGATCTAGTAATAGCAGCCGAAAATATCTCTATAAAAGAACCTAAAGCTTTACTTGATGAAGTAGAAAAAGCTCAAGTAGGAAAAGTATTTCTCTTAAATATTTTGAGAGATAATAAAGAGATACAGATAAATATCAAGCCAGAACCTCTCCCAGGTTTGACATAAATCACCCATTGAAATTTAATAATCTATAACCATTAGAGAAAAAGATTTTGGATTCACAAACTCAAATGAAACAAGCAGTTGCTAATGCTGCAATAAGGGAAGTAAAGAGTGACATGATTCTCGGATTAGGATCTGGATCTACAGCTGCGTTAATGATAAAAAGCCTAGCCGACGAAATTCGCCTTGGAAAACTTCAAAACATTAGAGGTGTTGCAACTTCTTTTCAATCAGAAGTTTTAGCTCTAGAACTTAATATCCCGCTTATTGATTTAGCTTCTGTATCTCAAATTGATTTAGCTATTGATGGAGCAGATGAAGTTGATCCAGGATTTCAATTAATAAAAGGAGGGGGAGCATGCCATGTTAGAGAAAAGTTAGTGGCATCTAAAGCTGATCAATTGTTGATTGTTGTTGATGAGACTAAACTTGTAAAAAATCTAAATCAATCTTTTCCTCTACCTGTAGAAGTTCTTCCAAATGCTTGGAAGCAAGTTCAGGAAGTGATTTCAGAAATGAATGGCAGTTCTTCTTTAAGAATGGCTACTAAAAAAGCTGGCCCAGTCGTTACTGACCAAGGCAACCTTATCCTAGATGTATTATTTGATAATGGTATCAAGAATCCAAAAGACATTGAAATGACAGTTAATAATATTCCAGGTGTATTAGAAAATGGATTGTTTGTTGATCTTACAGACAAAGTATTAGTTGGTAAAATTGAAAAAAACAACCCAGTGGTTTACTCACCTTCAAGAACTAGTTAATCTTCAAATCTTATTTGAACTGATTTAGCGTGGCTATGTAAGCCCTCACTTTTAGCAAGATTGATAATATCAAGGCTATTAACTTTTAAACTTTCTTCATTAAATTCTATTATTGAAGTATTTTTCATAAAAGTTTCAACCCCCAAAGAACCACTAAATCTAGAATTTCCTGATGTAGGTAAAGTATGATTTGGTCCAGCAAGATAATCACCAACAGCTTCTGGAGTCCATTTTCCTAAAAATATTGCTCCTGCATTTTCTATACCTGCAAGAATTTTTTTTGAATCTTTAGTAATAATTTCTAGGTGTTCAGGGGCAAAGTTATTACTGAGTTCAACACATGATTCATAATTCTCGCAAATTATAATTAACCCCCAATTTTTTATTGATTGCATGCAAATTGCTTTTCTTGGATGATCATCTATTTTTTTGTAAAGTTCTTCTAAAACTTCTTTTGCCTGGTCTTTTGATGTAGTTAGAAGTATTGATGAAGCTAAAGGGTCATGTTCTGCTTGCGCTAGTAGATCAGATGCTATATGAGTGCTTTGAGCTGTTTCATCTGCAATGATTAATATCTCACTTGGACCGGCTAAAGAATCAATCCCAGTTGAGCCATAAATGAGTTTTTTTGCAGTTGTAACAAAGATATTCCCTGGTCCTGAAATAACATCAACTTTAGTGATTTGGGTTGTGCCAAATGCTAAAGCGCCAATTGCCTGAGCTCCCCCAATTCTAAATACTTTATTGATCCCTGATAAGTGAGCTGCAGCTAAAACAGCTTTGTTTATTTCCCCTTCTTTATTCCCAGGAGATACCATTATAATTTCTTCTACTCCTGCCACTTTTGCAGGTATTGCATTCATTAAAACAGTACTTGGATAAGCAGCTCTTCCTCCAGGAATATAAATACCTGCATTCTTAACTGGTCTCCATTTTCTTTGGACTACATCACCATATTCTCCTTTTATTGTGAATGATTGAGGAATTTCTTTTTCATGGAATTTTTGAATTCTTTTGTGAGCTACCTCAAGTGAGCGCTTCAAATTGTTATCAATTTCATCCCATGCATTCTTTATTTGATCCGCACTCACTTGCATAGGGTTAGGGTCGAAACCATCAAATTTTTTTGTATATTTTTCTACTGCTTTATCTCCAGAAATCTTTACATCATTAAGAATTTCTTCAACAATTGTATTTATATTATTATTGTTTTCTGAATTAGTTCGAGTAGAAATCCTTTTTAATTCTTCAATAGCTTCTTTTTTATTATTATTAATGATCTTCATATGCTTAATTTTTTCAAATTGAAAGGCTCAAAACCCAATTTAGGAACTCTATAAATTATATATGATTGATTAGTAGTCGATTTGTTTGTTATGATTAGGTCTTCTAATTAATGTACCCTCTGTGGCCAATAACAAATCAGCAAAAAAGAGAATACAAACTGCCGAAAGAAATCGATTAATAAATAAGTCATATAAATCTACTGTTAGGACTTTAACCAAAAGAACTTTGGAGAATTGCGAAAAATATAAAAAAAACCCGAATGAGGATAATAAAAATTTATTGAAAACAAGCCTAAATAAGGCTTTTAGCATAATAGATAAAGCAGTTAAAAAAAATGTTCTTCACAAAAATAATGGAGCTAACAAAAAATCAACAATTAACAATTTTGTAAAAAATACTCTTACCACAAAGTAAAAAGCAAGGGCATAATTATGAGCGATATAGAACTCATAGACTCTCACTGTCATTTAATATTTGAAAATTTCGAAAAAGATCTTGAAGATGTTGTTTCAAGGTTGCGTTCAATAGGAATAAAAAAATTAGTTCATGCTTGTTGTGAATTATCAGAAATTCCAAAGTTGAAAAAAATTTCTCATGAATATAATGAAATTTACTATTCAGTTGGGTTGCATCCGCTCGAAGCAAAAAAATGGGAACAAAGTTCAAAATCTTTTTTAAGAAAATCAGCTCAAGAAGATAGAAGAGTTGTAGCTATTGGGGAATTAGGTTTAGATTTTTTTAAAAATGAAAATAAAACTAAGCAAATTGAAGCACTTATTCCTCAAATGGAGTTAGCTTATGAACTAAAACTGCCTGTAATTATCCATTGCAGAGATGCTGCAAAAGAAATGATTGAGATATGTAGTAATCTCTCTAAAAAAGGTAAATGCCCTGATGGTGTACTTCATTGTTGGACAGGAACTCCAAAAGAAATGATGCAATTCTTGGATCTTGGTTTTTACATTAGTTTTAGTGGAATAGTAACTTTTCCAAAAGCACATGAAATTCAAGAATGTGCCAAATTAGTCCCGAATGATAAATACTTAATTGAAACTGACTCACCATTCTTAGCACCTGTCCCTCACAGGGGTAAAAGAAATGAACCAGCATTTGTTGAAAATGTTGCAAATTTTATGGCAGATTTAAGATCCACTGAATTCAATACAATAGCCAAAGAGACATCTAAGAATGCTAAAGATTTGTTTAAATTTGACTTGTTAATTTGACGTAGAAGCTGTTAATATGTGGAATTACTGGAAATTTTTCTTAATTTTTACCTTTAACTTGCACTGATAATGATTTATCAGCATTAAACTAATTTAAATTTTTCTTAATTAAATTGTTTATTTGTTGAAATCGAGATTTAACGGTTGATCTTATTAAAGTGATAAGTTAAAGAAATAAATATTGAGTAGATTAATAGTAAATAGTAAATCTCACAAATCGCAGGTTTTCTTGGATGAGCAGTAGCGCTTTACAGGTAGCAAAAACAGCTACTTATCTACCAGATTTAGTTGAAGTACAAAGAGCAAGCTTTAAATGGTTTTTGGAAAAGGGTTTAATAGAAGAACTACAGAATTTTTCTCCAATTTCTGATTACACAGGTAAACTAGAATTACATTTCATCGGTGAAGAGTACAGGTTAAAAAGACCTAGACATGATGTTGAGGAAGCCAAAAGAAGAGATGCTACATTTGCATCTCAAATGTATGTGACTTGCAGGTTAATTAATAAAGAGACTGGGGAAATTAAAGAACAAGAAGTATTTATTGGCGAATTACCATTAATGACTGAAAGAGGAACTTTTATCATTAATGGTGCAGAAAGAGTTATTGTTAATCAAATTGTTCGGAGTCCTGGAGTATATTTCAAAGATGAACTAGATAAAAATGGACGAAGGACTTATAACGCTAGCGTTATTCCTAATAGAGGTGCGTGGTTAAAATTCGAAACTGACAAAAATAATTTACTTTATGTGAGAGTTGACAAGACTAGAAAAATTAATGCTCATGTTCTTATGAGAGCAATGGGTCTTTCAGATAATGATGTCGTCGATAAACTAAGGCATCCTGAGTTTTATCAAAACTCTATTGAGTCAGCAAATGATGATGGTATAAATTCAGAAGATCAGGCATTACTTGAGTTATACAAGAAGCTACGCCCTGGTGAGCCACCCTCCGTTTCTGGTGGTCAACAGCTATTACACAGTAGATTTTTTGATCCCAAAAGGTATGATTTAGGTCGAGTTGGTAGATATAAAATAAATAAAAAATTGAGACTTACCATACCAGATGATGTAAGGACACTTACCCATGAAGATGTTCTTTCTACTATCGACTACTTAATCAATCTAGAATTAGATATAGGTGGCGCAAGTTTGGATGATATTGACCATCTTGGTAATCGAAGGGTTAGATCTGTTGGGGAACTTCTTCAAAATCAAGTCAGGGTTGGACTTAATCGTTTAGAGAGAATTATCAAAGAGAGAATGACTGTAGGGGAAACAGATTCTCTTACTCCCGCTCAACTAGTTAATCCCAAACCTTTGGTTGCTGCTATAAAGGAATTTTTTGGTTCCAGTCAATTAAGTCAGTTCATGGATCAAACTAATCCTCTTGCTGAATTAACACACAAGAGAAGAATCTCAGCATTAGGTCCAGGAGGTTTAACTAGAGAAAGAGCAGGTTTTGCGGTAAGAGATATACATCCTTCACATTACGGAAGACTTTGTCCTATTGAGACTCCTGAAGGCCCTAATGCAGGACTTATAAATTCTTTAGCTACTCATGCAAGAGTGAATGAGTATGGTTTTATTGAAACACCTTTTTGGGAAGTTAATAACGGTAAAGTTGATAAAGAAGGTAATCCTGTTTATCTTTCTGCTGATTTAGAAGATGAGTGTAGGGTGGCTCCAGGAGACGTCGCAACTGACAAGGACGGAAATATAATTGCAGATTTAATACCAGTGAGATACAGGCAGGATTTTGAAAAAGTTCCTCCTCATCAAGTTGATTACGTTCAGCTTTCCCCAGTTCAGGTAATTTCAGTTGCTACCTCACTTATTCCTTTCTTGGAACACGATGATGCTAATAGAGCCCTCATGGGATCAAATATGCAACGCCAAGCCGTTCCATTACTCAGACCAGAACGTCCTTTAGTTGGCACAGGTTTAGAATCTCAAGTTGCTAGAGATTCTGGAATGGTCCCAATAACAAAAGTTAATGGAACTGTATCTTACGTAGATGCTAATGAGATTGTTGTTAAAGACGAGCATGGTGAGGAACATTTTCACTATCTTCAGAAATATCAAAGGTCAAATCAAGATACTTGTCTCAACCAAAGACCTATTGTGAAAATTGGAGATAGAGTGATATCTGGTCAGGTTTTAGCAGATGGATCTGCATGTGAGGGAGGGGAAATAGCTCTTGGCCAAAACGTTTTAATTGCTTACATGCCATGGGAGGGATACAACTATGAAGACGCAATACTTGTGAGTGAGAGGATGGTGACAGATGATTTATATACTTCGGTGCACATTGAAAAATATGAAATTGAAGCAAGACAAACGAAGCTAGGACCTGAAGAAATTACAAGAGAGATTCCTAATATCTCAGAAGAAAGCTTGAATAATCTTGATGAAATGGGAATTATTAGGATTGGTGCATTTGTCGAGAGTGGAGATATTCTTGTAGGAAAAGTGACTCCAAAAGGGGAATCAGACCAACCACCTGAAGAAAAACTGTTAAGAGCTATTTTTGGTGAAAAGGCACGAGATGTAAGAGACAATTCTCTCAGAGTACCTAAAACTGAAAAAGGAAGAGTTCTTGATGTTCGTATTTATACTAGAGAACAAGGCGATGAATTACCACCTGGAGCCAATATGGTTGTTAGAGTTTATGTCGCTCAGAGAAGGAAAATTCAAGTTGGTGACAAAATGGCTGGGAGGCATGGAAATAAAGGAATTATTAGCAGAATCTTACCAAGAGAAGATATGCCTTATTTGCCTGATGGAACTCCTGTAGACATAGTTCTCAATCCTTTAGGTGTCCCAAGTAGGATGAATGTAGGTCAAGTCTTTGAATTATTGATGGGCTGGGCAGCCTCCAACTTAAATTGCCGAGTTAAAGTTGTTCCATTTGATGAAATGTATGGAGCTGAAAAATCACATCAAACTGTTCAAGCATTTTTAGAGGAAGCTTCAAAACAACCAGGTAA
>CACNJU010000019.1 GCA_902620895.1 uncultured Prochlorococcus sp. | reverse complement strand
TGGCTCTTTAAAAGTTAATTTCCCAACTTCACTTAGGTTTAATCTTTTCCAATTTGTTTTAAATCTTTCAGGCCAACTCATCGCATATAAAATGGGTAGTTTCATATCTGGCCAACCTAATTGAGCTAATACTGAAGAATCTTCCATCTCAATCATTGAATGAATAATACTTTGAGGGTGGATAACTATTTCAATATTTTCGTAAGAGGTCCCAAATAAATAATGAGCTTCTATAACTTCTAATCCTTTGTTCATAAGAGTTGCAGAATCTACAGTTATTTTTTTTCCCATATCCCAATTAGGATGTGAAGTTGCATCTTCCACTGTGACATGCTTTAAATCCTCAACGGCCCAATCTCTGAAAGCACCACCAGAAGCTGTTAATTGTATGGCTTTTAAACCTTTAGGTATCTCTCCTGTTGAAAAATCTGCATTTTTATAATTGGGTAATCCTTGTAAACATTGAAAGATAGCAGAGTGCTCTGAATCAGCAGGTAAAAGCCTACTATTATTTTTCTTTAGTGCAGGAATAACAATTGGTCCTGCCGCAATTAAAGTTTCTTTGTTAGCAAGTGCAATATTTTTCCCCGCATTAATTGCTGACATTGTTGGAATTAAGCCAGCACATCCTACTATCCCTGTAACCACAGTATCTGCCTTATCCCATGCTGCAACTGCGTTAATCCCCTCCTTTCCACTCAAAACCAAGGGAGCACTATCTAAATCTAAGTTATTAATATTATCTTTTAAATCTTCTATAAGATTTTCATCCTCAATCGCAACTACTTCTGGTTTATGTGCTTTAACTTGTTCTGTTAATAAATTAATATTCCTTCCTGCCGAAAGAGCTACGGCTTTAAACTTATGAGGCTGCTCACTAGCTATTTCGAGAGTTTGAGTCCCAATTGAACCAGTAGAACCGAGCACAGTAATGTATTTCAATTTTCTCTGATATTTCTAATATCTTCCCATTTAAAGGTGTATTTAAAAAACAAAAATTTCAAATTGGTTTTTTTCTTAAAATTTAGATCCTTATCCATGTTGTTATTTCCTTTGATTGATCAATAAGTTCAATACCTTTTTCTTTTAACAAATTCCTGATTTCATCTGCTTTCGCATAATTCTTTTCCATTTTTGCTTTCAATCTTTCATTAATAAGCGATGATATTTCTTCTTCTTTTATTTTACTTTCTTTTGCCAAAACCTCTTTTTCAAGACCAAGTACCTCAGTCAATTTTCTAAGAGTTTTAAAATTCTCAAGGAGAAAGAATTTTTCATTTAGGTCTATTTTAAAACCTTCAACCCTTTGAAATTGGTTTAAAAAGTTTTTTAATGGTTTCGCTAAATCGTAAATAATTGCGATAGCACCTGCTGTATTAAGGTCATTTCCTAGAGCCTCAGAAAATTTAAGCTTTTTTTGAGTTAATTCAAAACTTATTTTCTCTTTAAATTCTTCTTTGAGAGATTCATTTTTATCAATAGATCTAAAAGCACCTTTTGTAAGATCCATAAAAGAAAGTGCTACGTTAATGTTTTTCCAAGCTTCTGAAGCACTCCTCAAAGCTTCTTCTGTAAAATCAAGTGGTTTTCTATAATTCACAGTCATAACAAAATATCGCAAAGTCATAGGGCTTATACCAGACTTAATTAGCTCTCTGATAGTTTTAAAATTTTTAAGGGATTTACTCATCTTTTGTCCATTTACATTGACCATCCCATTGTGTAACCAATAGTTAGCTAGCTTTTTGCCATTGGCTGCTTCTGATTGGGCAATTTCATTCTCATGATGTGGAAAAATCAAATCAGAACCACCTAAATGGATATCAATAGTATCTCCTAATTCATCTTTAACCATCGCCGAACACTCAATATGCCATCCTGGCCTACCTCTACCCCATGGCGAATCAAAAAAGGGCTCATCATCTTTGGCTTTTTTCCATAGTGCAAAATCTTGCGGATTAAGTTTTTTACTATTTTCATCATTACCCATTCTTCCTTGCTGATTGATATTTTGTTCTTGTATATTTTGATTACTTAGCTTTCCATAATTTTTATTTTTAAAAACAGAATAATAAACATCTCCATCCTTAGAGTATGCATAACCTTTGTCCTCAAGGATTGTTATAAAGGAGCAGATATTGCATATATGATTCGTTGCCCTTGGCATACTATCCGGACGCATTATTCCTAAAGAATCCATATCTTTATGAAATTCAATAATATTTTTTTCAGATACTTCCTTCATTGAACTGCTTTCTTCTTTAGCTCTTTTTAAGATCTTGTCATCAATATCTGTAAAATTTTGAACATACTTCACTTTGAAATCACTGTAAATTAAAAATCTTCTCAATACATCCCAAGCTATATAACTTCTGGCATGACCAAGATGACATAAATCATAAACAGTTACTCCACAACAATAAATTTTTACTACATCATCCATAGGCTTAAAAACCTCAACTCTTTTGCTTAAAGTATTAAAAAATTTGATCATCTCAAATAAGATATTTCATAAGGTTTATTTTGTCTCCATCCAATTGTCTCCAATTCCAATATCAACTAAAAGAGGAACACTCAATTTTACACAACCTTCCATTGTTTCCTTAATTAATTTGGTTGTTTCTTCTAAAGAATTTGGTTCAGCCTCAAATAATAATTCATCATGTACTTGTAAAAGCATTTTTGCTGGGACGTTCATTTCTATAAATTTCCTATTAAGTTGAACCATGGCTACTTTAATAATGTCTGCGCTTGATCCTTGAATAGGTGCATTTGCCGCGGCTAATAATGATAAAGCTTCCATTCCAGCTTTCCTAGCACTTTGTAAATCAATTTCATATGGATCTTTCCCTAATAATCTACCTAATCCATTTTTATCGAATTTAAATTCTCTTTTCCTTCCAAAAATAGTTTCTACATATCCTTTGGAAAGAGAAAGACGCTGTTGAAGTTCTAAAAATGAAAAAACTTTTGAGTATCTTTTTTTATATTTTATAAGGAAATCTTTTGCTTCTTCCGTACTTACTCCCGTTGAACGAGCAAGTTTTCTAGGTCCCATTCCATAAATAATTCCAAAATTTATGGTTTTACCAACTCTCCTCTCGTCAGATGATATTTCTTCTTTCTCAAAAATTAATCTTGCAGTTAAAGAATGAATATCATCATTTTGTTGGAATGCATTAATTAGTATTTCTTCATTTGCTAAGTGAGCTAGTATTCTTAATTCTATTTGAGAATAATCAGCTGATAATAGTTTCCATCCTTTTTCAGGCAGGAAGGCTTTCCTTATCCTCCTGCTAAACTCAGTTCTGACTGGGATATTTTGAAGATTAGGATTGCTACTGCTTAGTCTTCCAGTAGCAGTAGCTGCCTGATTAAAGTTTGTATGAACTCTTCCCGTCTTTTCGTTAATAAGATTTGGAAGTGCATCAATATAGGTGCTAAGTAATTTGCTAAGAGTTCTATGTTTTATTAAGTGTTGGATTATTTCGTGTTCGTCGATTAATTTTTCAAGAACTACTGCATCTGTACTCCATCCGGTCTTTGTTTTTCTTGATTTCCTTTTGTCAAGAGATAACTTCTCAAATAAAATTTCACCAAGTTGTTTTGGTGAGGACAAATTAAAATTTTCTTCTGCAAGTTCATAAACTTTAACTTCAATATTTTCTAATGTGCTTTTTAATTCTTTTGAAAGTTCCTCTAAATAAGAGACATCAATTATGATCCCATTCATCTCCATTTGGGACAATACCGGCTCTAAAGGTAGCTCGATTTCTTCGAACAATCTTATTAATTCATCTTTTTCCTTTGAAAATCTTTTTTTAAAAATTTTGGCAATCTTAAAAGTTAGAAATACATCATAACCGCAGTAAATACTTGCTTCATCAATATCAACAAATGAAAAGTCTTTATTTTTTCCTAATGTTTCCTTAAATGAAGGGGGCTTGAATCCAAATAATCTAAAACTAATTTCGCTTAATCCGTGCTTCTCCTGATTATTAAGAAGGTAGTCTGCTAACAAGGTGTCAAAAGTTACGCCTTTAAGGTCAAGTCCATGATTGAAAAGTATTTGCCTATCAAATTTAGAATTTTGGAGTGCCTTTTCTTTTTTTGGATTTTCTATCCAAGTTCTTAGTTTTGAGAAAACGTCTTCGATTGTTAATTGATCGGGGGTCACTTTTTTTGTTTGATGACCAAGAGGTATATAAAATAAATCATCATTTTCTTCTCCAAGACATAAGCCTATTCCAACAAGTTCGGCATCGATTGGATTCAAACTATTAGTCTCTGTATCTAAAGAAACTATCTCATTGGTCTTTTCTAATCTTTGAATTAATTTATCAAGTAATTCAAAATCATTTACAACAGTTACTTTGATTTTAGGGATTTTATTTTCACTATTTTCTAATTCACTTTTACTAGAGACTTTTGGATCTTTCTCTTCCTCTTTAGCTACGTTATTTTTCTCAAAACCACCTTTACTAAAAGTTGAATTGAAAATATCAATTTGCCGAAGTAGTGTTGATAATTCAAGCTTTTGCAGTGATTCAGAGAGAAGTTCTTGATTTATATTTTTTAATTCGTAACCTTCACTTAATGTCAAAGGTACTTCAGTGTTAATTTTTGCTAAATCCCTTGATAGATACGCATTATACTTATCATTTTGAAGCTTTTCTATAACTGAACCTTTTATGTATCCTTTATATTTTTTATCATTGTCTTGCTGAATCTTTTCCAAGGACTGATAGATTCCATCAAGCGTATCGTTTTCTTTTAGTAGATTAATCGCAGTTTTTGGACCTACCCCTTTAATACCAGGAATATTATCAGAACTATCTCCTGTGAGAGCTTTTAAATCAACTACTCTTTCTGGAGTAACACCTAATTTTTCTTTTACTCCATTTTCATTCATAAGGGTTGGATTACCACTTTTCGCATATGGACCACCACCCATGTAAAGGACATAAATATCTTTTTGATCATCAACTAATTGAAATAAATCGCGATCACCAGAAAGAATATTTACACACCAACCTTTAGAAGATGCATCATTTGCAATTGTGCCCAATAGATCATCAGCTTCAAATGCAGTAATTTGTGCAATTTCAAAATCACTATTAACAAATTGCCCATCTTCGACAAATAAAATAGATTTCTCCGTAACTTTAATAGTTTGTACTTGATCTGAATTTTTGGTATTAGGAATTATCTTTAAGAAAAAATCATTTTCAGCTTGAGTTACTACAGGTGCAAAGGGTACTTTATAAAATTTGGTTTTAGCTTCAGGACTGAATTCTACTTTTCCATTAATATTTGAACATACGATTCCTCCTGGAGATTTAAGAATTGGAAGGTTAAGACTTTCTTTTAAGATCAGTTCTAATTGTTCAACATCTTTAAAAAACTCATCAGGTGCAACTCCTCTATTAGCTTTATAACTAAAGTCCTCAACATGCCTGAAAGTCGGTTTTTCGGTATCAAATGTAATACAAACACCCTCAGGACTTATATTTTTGCAATTATCCAGAAGACTTTTTAGAAATCCATAAGTCACACTTGTTGGAAATCCCTCTTTGGTTGTTAAACCTCCATCAATCCCTTTGCTAAATGCATAGAAGCTTCTAAAAGCAAGTGAGTGGCCATCGACTAAAAGTAAAATTGGTTTTTTAGAGTTTTCGGATTTTAAACTCATTTTCTCTTCTTAGCCCAAGGTGGAATATCAATAAAGATTTGCTCTCCAGGTTCTAATCCATCAATTACTGAAGTTTTATTTCCACTACTAATACCAATTTCGATTTTTTCAAATTTGGGGGAATTGTTTTTATCAACTTTCAAAATTCCCTTTTCACCTTTTTCAGTGACAATAGAAACTGTTGGCACTAATATTTTTTCTTCATTACCTTCGACTCTGAATTCAAGATCTGCAGTCATTCCAATTTTAATCTCTTCAGAAATATCTTTAAAATTTAAAGTTACTTCGAATGAGGTTACATTATTATCTTTTACAGCTCTTGTAGCTATTTTTTTAACTATGGCACTATATTTTTTTGAGGGATAAGCCTCAATTCTTACTGAGGCTTCTTGACCTATTTTTATTCTGCCGATGTCACTTTCAGGAACTTTAGCAACAATTTCTAGGCCCTCTGATAGTTCAAAAATAAAGTTTTTGGTTTTAGAGTCTGAACTTAAGTTTGTACTTGGTGTGACATAAGATCCTATCTCAGCATATTTTGCAGTTATCTTTCCTCCATAAGGAGCTTTAATTAGATAGAAACTTTTTTCAGCTTTTGCATCATTAAGTTTTGCGCTACTAATGTTGTATTTATTTTTATAACTTTCATAGTCTTCTTTACTTACCGCACCTTCTTGATATAAATATTCCCTTCTTAAAAATTCAGATTTTTGTTTCTCTACATTTAATTCAAGTTCTTCAATTTTATAGATAAAGTCTTCATCATCAAGAGAAGCTAAAACCTGATCTTTTTTTACAAGATCGCCTTCATCTACTTTGATTTCTTTTATTACGCCTTGCTTCCGAGGCCCAATATTGCTAGTCCTTTTTGCTTTTACTTCACCACTAGTATTAATTGAATCTGAGAGGATTCCTTTTTCCACTTGGACTACAAAATCAGAAATATCTTTGGAATTGTTTTTCTTGAAGGAATTGGTTATAAAAACGAAAAATATAGCTAGAGAAAGCAATATAATGCCACTTCTTAGATTTATATTTTTTTTTATTAAATCAAACATTTCTTTTTAAAAGCAAAAGTAGAGAATATTTAGGAACTAAATAAATAATCAAGACGATTATAATTAACTTATCCAAGATTGGTTAAGTAAATACTATATTACTAGAAGATGTTTTCTTGATAATTTTCCCTTAAGTTTTTTCAAATGTTAAAAGCAGGTATTATTGGATTACCAAATGTTGGAAAATCAACCCTATTTAATGCACTTGTAGAAAATGCTAAGGCCCAAGCGGCTAATTTTCCCTTTTGTACTATAGAGCCTAATAAAGGCATAGTTTCAGTCCCGGATCAAAGGTTGCAAGAGTTAGGTAATTTAAGTTCTAGCCAAAATATTATCCCAACAAAAATTGAATTTGTAGATATCGCAGGACTAGTAAAAGGAGCTAGTAAAGGGGAGGGTTTGGGAAATAAATTTTTATCAAATATTAGGGAGGTTGATGCAATAGTTCATGTTGTAAGGTGCTTTGAAGATAGTGATGTAATTCATGTTTCTGGAAAGGTAGATCCCTTGGATGATATTGAGATAATTAATCTGGAATTGAATTTAGCTGATTTATCTCAACTCCAAAAAAGAAGAGAAAGAATTAAAAAACAGGTTAGAACTAGTAAAGAGGCGGCAAAAGAAGACACCTTACTAGAAAAAATTGAAGAAGAGCTAGAGAAAGGACTTTCAGTTAGATCAATATCTTTGAGTGAAGAAGAAAATTTAATAATTAAGCAACTAGGCTTCCTTACTTCCAAACCAATTATTTACGCAACAAATTTGAATGAAAATGATTTAGCTGAAGGTAATGATTTCTCATTAAAAGTTCAGAGTTTTGCAAGCAATGAAAATACAGAATGTATAAAAATATCAGCGCAAGTCGAATCTGAATTAATAGAGTTAGAACCGGAAGATAAAAAAGACTACCTTATAGGTTTAGGAGTAGAAGAAGGGGGATTAAGTTCTTTAATTAGATCAACATATAAATTATTGGGATTAAAAACTTATTTCACTACCGGAGAAAAGGAGACAAAAGCATGGACAATAAAAGATGGGATGACTGCGCCACAGGCAGCAGGAGTAATTCATACTGATTTTGAAAAAGGATTTATAAGAGCTCAGACTATTTCATATCAAAATTTAATTGATTCAGGTTCAATTGCCAATGCAAAAACTAAAGGTCTTTTAAGAAGTGAAGGTAAGGAATATATTGTTAACGAAGGTGATGTAATGGAGTTCTTATTTAACGTTTAGTAAGTCACTTAAGGCTTACTATTTTGCTTTTTGAATTTAAATTCAAAAAATGAAATTAATAAAATTAAGATACATCCTAAGCAACTTCCTATTAACCCAAAAACAATGGTTGTAAAGCCATCATCGTAGCCATATTGTAGTTGTGGTTAGTGAGGAGGTATTGGCATTATTTTTCAACAGAATTTTCAATATCTTCCAGTAAATGTTTAGTTGATCTACTAAAACCATTAGTTTTTAAATAGTTTTGAGCCTCTCTAAATTTTTCAGCTACTCTTTTTGCATAAGGAGTATTCATGGAATTTTGAGTCATGTTGAAAATGCGACTCATTTTATAATCTGCTTTAGGTAACCCTTGCTAAGTATTCAAAAATACAAGAATATAAAAATAGGATTTTTTACTTACTGAGAAATTTATTGTGAAAAGTTCTTGATTCTCAAATAAAGTTTTTTCAAATTAGAAAAATTGACAATGACAAATATATTATTAATTCTTTTTTTTGTACTTTTATTTTTATTACTTTTTTATTCAAAACGAAATAGAGGGTTAGCCCAAAAAACAACAATTAGTCCTACTTATGTACATTTCTTAAAAGAACAAGAATTTAATCCTGACATAAGTACTGATAATTGGGCTTTGCACAAACTTAGATTAGATAAATTTAAAAGATCACAATATAAGGGATTAACTTTCTTCGTAAGTTCAGAAAATAAAATTTACTATCTTTCTGAAGAAGGGGATAAGGTTTATTGCTAACAGGTGAAATTAATTTTATAAATAAGAAAAGCCGATAGAAATTAATAATATTAATGAAGTATTTATTTTTATTGTCAGAAAATTTCTATAGGCTTATTCAATGGGAGTGGAATACCTTAAAAAATCTAAGAAGAACAAAAAGAAAGAATTATTTTTTAAGAGGATCATTTGCTTTATTTAGTTTATTCTCTATTCTTTTTTTAATATTTTCGCCTCCTATTACTTTCGGAATATTATTTGGAGAGGGATTAAAATTTAGTATTTTTTTTATTTGGATATGGATTTTAAATTTAAAGTTTTTTTGAAAATGTATAATTTACTTCCCAAGGTTATTTAAAATTAAGAATATAAAAAAATAAACTTATGCCAAAAATATTCAAACAAAATAAGTTCGCTTTGTTGGGAGCAAATATATTAATAATTTTATTTTGGGTAACTATATCTTCCTTTTTTATGAATTTATTTCAAAGTGAAAATGCCCCATTTTATATTTATAAAATTTCTTTTTTAATAAGATTCCTCCCTCCTATTTGGGTTACATGGTTTCTTTGGATAAAAAGAGGTGGTTTAAAAAGATAAATTACAAAAGCATTTTTACGGATTTACTATAAAAACAAATCAGTTAAGATCTGAAAGCTTACTTGAAATTTTCATGTAAGAATTAGGTAATTGAGAGATTGTTTTTAGCTAAGAAACAATCTCTTTTTTTTTTACAAATATTTTTTCTCATAAAAAAGTGTTTGTCAGTATCCCTATTGACAAACACTCATGACGATCATTTTTTAAAAATTAAAAATTAAACACGCAATCTATTATCAATTTCTATTACTCCAGAATCCATAAGACGGCCGATCTTAATGACTAAAGCCATATCTAACCTTGAAAACTCAGATTGATGGTTAGTTATCCAATCAAGTTCAGAAAGAGTTATAACTCCCAAAGTATTTACTTTAAGAAAAAGTAATCCTAAATTCATTTTAAAAAATTCCTGGGATTATCCATCCAAATAAGCCATAATTTACAACTAATGCAAATAAGCCCATCATTGCCATTCTTCCATTAGTTCTTTCGGCGTTTTGCCAATAAGTTGTTTTTGAATTTTCCATTTTTCTGATTTGTTGAATTGTTAAATAGTATGTTTTAAACGAAACCAGGAATTATTTGACCTGTTGTTAGGTAAGCTCCAACAGCAGCAATTAATCCAAGCATTGCGAATCTGCCGTTAAGAGTTTCAGCAACAACTTTTTCTTTTTCGATTGTTTTGACTTTTGTGTTTGTGTTTTTCATTTGATTAGAAGATGAATAGTTTAAATTTTCGTTTTGAAATTGCTTGGTTAAATAAGCAACGAGAATGGCTGTAAAGAATACAATTACAGCTAAAAAACCTGAAAGTGGACTCATTAAAAAATGCCAGGAATAATTTGTCCAGTTGAAACGTAAGCACCTACTAACGCAACAAGGCCAATCATTGCCCAACGACCGTTAACTTTTTCTGCATTTTGTGGGTAGCTGTCGTAAGAAACAGACTCATCTATGTAAGGACGTGTCTCAGTTGGAAACATGTTCTGTCTGCCACCTGATTCAGTAGTAACGTTTGAATTAGCCATTGAAGTTGTGTAATTGTTAATTAATGTAACACTACTATTAACAAATGTAAAGTATTAAGCCGAAATTAAGTTATATTCAAGATATTTATTACATAATTGTAGCATAAACGTCACATATTTTGTTAAATAGTTGTTTTTTAGGCTTGCTACGCTTTACATATTGGTTCGCAAGTTTTTAAGAGTTCAATGCGGTTTTTAATTATTAATTTTTAAATCTTTAGAAAGATATCAATTTGGTAGAAAAAACTACATCATTCTGAAATTTGAATAGTTAGTTTTTAGGTATCATTTATTTCACTTTATTATGGAATTCGCAAAAAAAATCATGACCGAAAAAGCTGAAAAGCTTAATGGTAAAGCAGCAATGCTTGGAATGTTTGCTCTTGTAGGAGCCTACTATTTTACTGGTCAAATTCTTCCAGGTATTTTCTAATAAAAATCCTTTTTAAATTTTTTCAGGGCTTTATCAAGCCCTTTTTTTCTGGATTATGCCCTTTTTAATTATCTAATAATTCAAATAATTTACTTATACAAATGTCAATAAATATTGATTATTTATTTTTGACACCGAAGTCCATATTTTAGGAAACTCTTAAGCTCACAGAAATAAAAAACTTTTTTGGGCTGGATCACTTATCCATAATTGTGAGCAACATCTGTCCACCCTTTCTGGTGAAGTTCGTGCCACTTTTCCCAGGCTGAGTCTATGTTGAGTTTTTCAGAGGATTTGTACCCTCCAGGTTCACCAAGATGATTTGTATAGAAAAGATGAGTATGAATTTTTGAATTAGGTTCAAGAGAATTTTTACACTCTTCGAAAAAGATAATTCTGCTGCCTTCGGGATTTAGTAGGCATCCGCTTGGCTTGCTACTGCTACAACCAAATAAGTACTTAGGCTCCATGCTTTTCCCTTAATAGGCTAGGTAGATTTTAATACATTTGTACTATAAATTATATCTTCCTTGTTTTGCTGTCAATCCTTTTAAGGTTAAGTACTTATTTACTAATAATTATTTTGTTTTTTAATAAATAAGATAATTTCTTTAAACATATGAATTACAGGGAAGATTTAGAAATCAAACTACAAAAAGTAACACTTGCAATGCAGGAAGTTGTAGATGATATCCATAAAACTGATCCTGAGAAGCAAAGAATAATTTCCAAACTTATAGAATTTAAAGAAGCAATCATTTCAAAGGGAATCGAACTTAACATTGAATTAGAGGCAGCCTAGAAATATTGAATATCTCATGCATGTTTAATAACTTTTAGAATGATGTTATTAACAAAGAAGGGTTATTTATCAAATGCAGCCTGGTACTTTTGAATTATTGATCCTAGTATTTATCTTTTTAGGTCTTCAAGCCTGGTGGATTATCCCAATAGTTATTAAGAATAATAAATTAAATAATAGAGGTAAGGATTTAAGAGAGGAAATTAAGCAATTAGAAAAGTTATACAAAAAATAAATTAGTTTATTATTTTTGCAAACTACCTATTATTAGTGAAACTCAAATATCTAATGAAATTAAAAAAATTTATTCCATTTTGCTTCCTTTTTATTGGTACTTTAGCTTTAGCACAACCTTCTCTTGCTGAAGAAAAGATTGAAGTTATACCTATTATTCAAAGTTCAAAAGGACTAAGTGGTGAAAAATTTAATTATCTCGAGGGTAAGCCTGAATTAAGACTCTTAAAAGTAAAAATTCCAGTTGGCTTGAAAACTCCAATTCATACTCATCCTTCCCCAATGTTGATTCATGTTACTAGAGGAAGATTAAAGCATGTGAGGGGAGAAGAAATTAATTTCTTTAGAGCGGGTGATGCATTTATAGAGAGTAATAATGGGGGGAGCCACTATGTGAAAAATGTTGGGAAGAAGCCGGCCATACTTCATGTGGGAGTTGTATCAATAGTTGGAATGCCTACGGCCATAAATAAATAATATTTTTCTGTAATTTTTTCAATCTGCATTAGGATTGAACTTTTATGAAGAACAGCTGTAGTGAGATATTCCTCCATAGTTAAAATACTGGCTTGGTTTTAGTTGATTATATTCTTGATCTATTTCTGGGGGTTGTTCTATATATGGATTGCTAAAGACATCCTGTAACTCTTTTATCTTTTTGTAATTTCCCTTTTCAGCTTCTTCATATGCGGGAACGACCATCCATTCGCGCCAAGTATAGACTGGATTAAGGGATTTCATTGATGTCGATTTTTCTTTAATATTTCCCTCTTTCTTCAAGACTGATTGCCAGTTTTCAAGCCATACTTCCCACCTGTTATTGAGCTCGTCATTAATTGGTAAATAGAAACTCTCTTTTAAAGAATCTAAGTTATCAGGGATTTCAGAGAGTTTACGGAACAAAATTGTATAGTCTGCTTTTGAAATGACCATGAGATTAAAAAATTCATTTATTAGAGTTTCGTTGTAATGTTCTAAACCAAGCTTGTTTGCCCACATTTTCATCAATTCCTTATTCATTAATTCAGAAAAGTCTTTTTCGATTTGATCTAACTTTTCTTGATCTTGTTTGCTTTGTGAAAGTAACGGACTAAGAGAGGAACAGAATGTTTTAAAGTTGATTGCCGCTGCAGAAGGCTGGTTAAAAAATGAGAAATGTTCACCTCCACCTGTCCATGGTTGAAATCTTGGATCAAATAATTCACAGAATCCAAAGGGGCCATAATCCAAGGTATAACCTCCAGCAGCACAATTATCACTATTGAAATTACCCTGGCAATAACCAACTCTCATCCAGTTGGTTATAAGTGATATAAGTCTTGATCTGTATAAAGAAGCCAGTTTTATTACTTTACTTTCAATTGAAATCTCATATTCAATTTCATCTTTATAATTTCTATCAATTAGATGTTGAACTATCATCTTTAGTTCATTGAGGGCCTCATCATGCGCATTCTTACGAACTCGTCTTGCAAAAAGTTCAATCTGGCCTACACGTAAAAAAGATGGAGCGACTCTCGTAGTAATTGCCGCATGATTATCAATCATGATATCAGGTTCAAAATATCTGGACCCTTTGGAATACCACGGTCTTCTAACTATTTCTGAACGTGAGACATAAAGTGTTAAAGATCTTGAGGTAGGGATTCCCAAGGCATCCATTAATTCCTGTGCGAGAAATTCTCGAACGCTAGATCTTAAGACAGCTCTACCATCTGCTCCTCGACAATAGGGAGTTGGACCACCTCCTTTAAGTTGCATTTCCATTCTTTTCCCATTGAATAAACCTTCAAAAACAGAAATTGCTCTGCCATCGCCATAACCATTGCCAGTTCCAAAAGGACATTGTTGGGTATATTCAGTCCCGTAAATTGATAATGCATAACCTGTTGCCCAACCAACAGGACTCATTGGATAATTAGCAACAGAAATATCCCCTGAGAAAAAACGACAAAAATTCTCGTCTTTAGTAAGATCTGAGCTTAGCTTTAGTTCTTTAAAAAGTTTGTTGCTATGGGAAATATATTCTGGTTCTGGAATAGCGGTTGGAACAACTGGTACGTAGTGCCCTGAATATATTGAACGCGGCTTATGATCATTTCCATCTTTTGTTGATTGAGGATCTGCTTTAAGAGAATTCATAAAAGAATAGTCAGATAGTTGAGAAAATTCAGAAAAATTTTCTGTAAGCTTTCCTTTTAATGAATCAGATTTGGTTGACATCAAATTTGTTATCTATTCTTTTAGGCGCTAATTTCTTTAAATTAAACACCTAAATGTATCTTATATAGATTCTATTAGGGATGGTTTTTGGCGATACGTTTGAGATTAAATATAAGTTAAAAGTTAATACTTAATTAAATAAAAGGATCCGCGGTAAGACATTTTTTTGGAAAAAATTTTTTGGCTTTTAAAAAATAAAAAAGAACTTCTCCAACAAATCAACTTTTTAAACAAGAACGACTGCAAATACTAATATATTGACAAGTTTTTTTTAAGCTTGCTTTCAAATGATGTGCAAAAAGTTTCACGATTTAATTTGTTGATCGACTTATATCACCCCATTATTTCCGCACTATATTACTTGTAAAAATTTTCTAGCTTACCCAGCCTTTGAGCAAATCAAACACACTAACAAATAGTCCAAAACCAATAATTGGGGGCGCAACCCATCTAGTCATGAATTTCAAATAACGTGTCGTTTTGATTCCTACTTTTGAATCACTAAGTTCTTCATTAAACTTTCCAGGTACTACCCATCCCATAAAGAAAGTAACCAAGAATCCACCAAAGATAAGTAATACCCCTCCAAAAATCGAATCAATAGTTCCAAGAATGTTTAAGTTTAATGCAGAGGGAATGCCTGCTAAAAATAAGAAAAGAGTTATCAGCCAAACAGATTTTTCTCTTTTAAAACCAAATTTATCCATTAAAGAGGAAACTGGAACTTCCAATAATGAAACAGAGGAAGTTATTGCTGCAATATAAGCTAGTGCGAAAAATGCAACAGCTACAATTCTTCCAACTGCTCCATATGAACCAAGGCCCGTAGGAATTGATATAAATAATGCACCAACTGTTGATTCAGAAATAGCATCATTTAAACCAAACGTTAAAACAATCGGAAAAGTAATAAGTCCTGCCATAAGACCCACCAAAGTATCCAATGATGCAACTCCAACACTTAGTTTTGGAAGATTACTCTTTTTATTTAGATAGGAAGCGTAAGTCACCATAACTCCAATTCCTAAACTTAAAGAAAAGAAAGCTTGAGTAAAAGCATTTCTTATGGTTTGAGGGTTCCTTAATTCATCAAAGTCAAATTTAAATAAAAATGTTTTATATCCTTCCCATGCGCCTGAAAGTGAAGTGGCCCATATTGCAAGAGATAGAAGAATTATAAAAAGTATAGGCATAAAGAATCTTGTTACCTTTTCGATTCCTTTTTTTATCCCTGATGAAACTATTATGGCAGTAAGAACGAGACTTAATAGGTGCCCCAATAAAACACTGCTACCACTACTAATTGAGCCAAAGAAAGTTTCTGCTTCACTTAAATTTTTGGGTAATCCAAAAAATAATGAATGGAACAAGGTATCTGCGGTCCACCCCATTATGACTGAATAATATGATGCTATTCCCAAGGGAGCTATAAAGAAAAGAATTCCTAATGGATACCAATTTTTTCCAGCTAACTTTACTGGTGCAAGCAATGTGCTAGCGGTAGCGTTTCTTCCTAAAGCCATTTCAGCAACAAATACCGGAAGGCATACAATTAAAACGATTAGTACGTATAAAAGTACAAAAGCAGCACCTCCACCTTGAGAGGCTCTGTAGGCGAAACCCCAAAGGTTACCAAGACCTACTGCGCTACCAGCAGCTGCAAGAATAAATCCCAACTTACTAGTCCATTGTTCTCTTGGAGAAATTTTTGAGTCCAAAATTAAAATCTGTTTTTTATAGTTGATTTATAACTCATAAGTAAAAATTAGTTAATACCTTGCTTAATAAAAACTAATCATTATTCAATTATTTTTTTGCAAAAAGATTTAAAATCTAAAAAACATCTTATAACTACCATGACCATTGAAACGACTATTTTAGATTTTCAACTAAGTAATACCTTTGAGGAGTATGAATCACATATGAATGCTGAGGAACAGCAGTCGATGTTTAAAGAAATGGGAGTTAATACATTTTATATTGGTAAATCATTAGATGATCCCAAAAGGGCAACTGTAATTTTTCAAGGACCAGAAAATGTTCTATACGATATTTTTATGAATCCCGAAACAAAACCTATTGTTGAAGCCTCAGGGCATATTTATGCGGGTACAAAAATAACTCGATGGATTTCTTGAAAAAACAAATCTTTTATGAATTATCAACTTTTAATTGAATCATATTCTTTTGGGACATCCCTTTCTGAGCAAGAAATAGAACTTTTAAGTCTGGAACTTGAAACTCAAATCATGAACATTAATATATCAACAGAATTCGGCTGTTTTAAATCGGCCCCCACCCATATATGCGAAGGTCTAAATTTAAAAAAAGATACTTATTGGATTATGTGCCTTGCTGAAATATTAGATTTACACAACCCCCCCAAATTTGGGAAAACGAAAAGTGTGGAGGTTTTTGATTTACTTCTTGAAAAAGGACTTGTTATTGGTTAATTATTTAATTATTTGAGTATTAAAAAGTTGTTTTTTCTTTATTCTGATAGCATTAACCTAGGCTCAGATAAAGAAATGAAAGATTCTAATGAATTGATATTGGGAAATATTATTAAGCTAACTAGATCAAGTGAGAAGAAATTTAAACAAGGAAATTTTAAAGGGGCAATAGATGACAAAATGAAGGCAAATGCAATTTTGAAATCCAAATCTTGTGATAAAAAAATTATTGAAAAATATAGAGAAGAATTATCTAGATTGTATTCCTCAAAATTTGATCTTATTTTCGATCATAAGCTGAAAATTGATGAAATAAAGAGAAATCAAATAGTAAAAATGCTGGAAAAAAAAAGTAAGGAAAAATTAAAAAGTCTTGATTATAAAGGAGCAGTAAAAGCCTTTAGGAGGGCTGAAAAATATTTTTCAAATTAAAATCAATCTAAATCTTAGAGATTTTATAAGATAAATTAAATTTATAAGTTTGAGAATAAAAAATGATGAAAGGGTTGATTTTTGTTCAGAATTCGTTTCTTTAAAGATATATCATTTTGGTACTACTCATGGTTATGCCCCAATCTACCTTGGAAAGCTTATTATTTTTCTTGATACTATCTCTTGTTGCTACATACATTGTGAATTTAAAGTATTCTTCGAAATTAAAAATACAGAAGTAGTTTTTTTATCTATCTTTTTTGTTTATTAGATTTATTTCCTTGGATCACTCCAAGTCTCTTTGTATAACCAGCTTAAAAAAGTAAGAGTAAGTATATTCCCAAATGCATAAGTTATTCCTAATAATGGGTCATAAATATTTGCAATAATCGTCGACATTATAAAGATTATTAACCCTGAAACAACCAAATCCTGAATAGGCAAATGGTTAAAATTCACCGAATTAATCATTTGATAATTGTTTTTAATAGATTAAATTAATTATAAAACTAACAGGTACCTTATTTATTTATAAGGCAATATCATCTAAAATATGAACAATTTTAGGATGGCTAAAATAATTGTAGTTTTTTCATCATTATCGTATTTGAGTGTTTCTTTTTTAAGAAATTATAATTCTCCAGAAAATATAGAAAAAAGATGTATCCTTAAATTTGAAAAAGATTTTAAAAATAATTTGGAAACATCTCATGAAGAATGGAATCAAGTTTTAGATTTAGCTGATAACAATTATTTAAAATGTATGGGAATACCTCATTTTTAATTATGGGAGAGGCAAAGAGAAGAAAAAATTTAGGCATTCCGCCTAGAGAAAAAACTGAAGATATAAAGTTGCCTCAACTTGATAAAAAAGCCATACAACAAAAAGTAAGGTCTACTTTGTATAAATATCCAATTATCCCTTTTCTTTTTTATGGAGCTGCAATATTGATCCTAATCGGAGGTTTATTTTATGTTTTTAAATCCTTCAATGTAGCTTAATTCAAAGGATAATTAATTTTGATATTTATGATTTTTTGGCATCATCAATAAAAAAACTTGAAGGATAATAAATGATTAATTTTTATTGTGAAAAAATAATCAAAGAAATAATATATGAGAATTATTTACGATTGACACCATCATATGGTGTTGTAATTTTAGATTAAATTAAAACTATTTATGAAAAAAATAAATAAAAAATATGATGAAATAATTCATCAAGCGGATAATGCAGTTGGGAGAAAAGAAGTAGTTAGTTTATTAAAAAAAGCTGCAATAATTATGTCTAAATCTGAGGAAAACTTAGCTGCTTAAATTTAAAAACTATTTTATAAGGATAAATAAAACACCATAAAGAATGATTGATGAGGATGCAGCCATAATGATAAATGGTAGTATCATGCCTGAGTTTAGCCATCTTAAAAGTCTAATTTTTTTGTTAATTACTCTTGACATCTTTTCTGAATCCCTTTATTGCAACTTAACAAGTAAATAAATGGTGTAAATGATTAATTAATCTTTTTAAATATCATTCTTTAGCTATTTTGGAATTAAATTTTCTAAAGAAAATTATTTTAATTTCATCCGAATTTTTTATCCTAAGAGAAATTTTTAGGTAATTAATACCTTGTATTCTTCAAATTTCTTATGCAAGATTTAGAAACATTAGATTTCTAAATAATGATTAAAAATTTAAAAGAGGGCCCTGAAGAATTTAAGGATTATGATTCAGAACTGTTACTTAAGATTCTAAATAAGACATCACTGGAGAATGAAAAAGATAATGATAAAGAGCTATTTGTAGATGAAAATTGGAAAATTAATTCAAAAAATACGAGTAATATAATTCCTTCAGATAATTCAAATTTGAAAAGAATATTATCAGATATTTTCCCAAATAAAAAAATAGTGATTCAAGATAATAATGATGGGTCACAAACAATTTTCTTATCCTAATTTAGGAAATATTAAAACCTTATTTATACTATCTACTCAATATTTATTGTTTTGAGAAAAATTTAGTAAAAATTACTCTCGCGGAATTTTTTTAGAGATGTTATCGTTCACTAACGTTCATCCAAGTTTATATCTCTGGACGCATGAAATGGGAGTAGGGAACGGGATTCTCATTAACTGCTAAAAACCATGAATAACCTCTTACAAATAAGAGAAAAAATCAAAAGAGCCAATAGGCTATACGAAGCCCAACTTTTGGCTACTAAAAGTGGAGAAGTTACTCCATACAGAAGATCCGTCTTTGAAGAAAGAATCAGAAAAACACAAAAAGAAATGAAATTGAAAGACTCAAAAAATTAAATTCTTTTTTGAAACTGATCAATTAAGAGGGGGTTTTAGCCCTCTCTTTTTTTATTTTTATAAAACAAATTAATTATTAATTTATTTTTTCGATTATCGATTATTAAAAACAACATAATTTTGATGCTTTTACTATTGATTTAAATTATATAAATGGCAAATTTAATTCAGTAATTAAGAGGTAAAAAAATATGTTTAAAGAGAAAAATAAACAAATTAAAACCTCACCCAATAAATCAAATTTAGATCAAGTTTTATGGTTTATAGAAAATTATTTGCCCCAAAAGAAAGATCGAGGTGTTCAAAAAAAATTGTATATGGATAATATAGAAGCAGAGACTATTAAGATATTTTCTAAATTAGCCTCTACACGTTCTAAAACATTATTACCAACTACAAAAAATACGACAATTTCTTTTACCTTTGGTAATTGGGCCTTGCCTTACCTAAAATTGCTTAAGAAAATAGGAATAGCTAAGTAAGAAAGTTGTGATCGACTAGAACTAAATTTATCCCGCAAATAAAAATAATTTAAGATTAAAAAGTCTCAGAAAGTTCTTTTCGAAATTTAAGGAGGAATACTTACTTTACATAAAAAATACAATTGCTAAGTTTAAGATAAGAGATCTATCCATTAATGTTTCTAAATTATCTGCCTAGTGAAATGGTTGAAGTTGTTGGTTTGACAATGATTTTTTCATTTCTAGTTGGAACTATCTTGATTTTGTTATTTACATCAGATCAGGCCAATACAAAGAATCTATATTTAAAGAAGGCTAAATAAATTTTAAATAATTTGTTTATTTATAAAGGACCTCTGTGTTTAATAAAGTTAACTCGCAGGTATAGAACATAATTTTTAATATTGATACATTAACTAATTTAAGATTATGGGCGAAGCTAAAAGAAGAGAAGAATTAGGATTGCCACCTAGAAAAAAAAATGAATTAAATAAATCTGATAGATACTTTTCATGGCTTCCAATTACTAAATCAAGAATTAAGAAATACCCTTACATGGGTGTAGCAACAATGGCACTAGGAGCGATAATTTTCTTAGTAAGTGGAGGCGCAAATAGTATTAATTAGTTAGATTTTGGCTTGGCTTAGAATATATCTAAGATTTTTTTTGTAAAAGTTTAACGCCAGATATTATTGAGATTATTGAAGCTATACCAAGAAATATCGAGTAAAAAGGTTGCAAATTAATAATCCCAAAATTACCTGTATGCCATTTGATTAACCAAAAAGCATCTACCCCTAATGGCTGAAGAATACTATAAATAGTCCCAGATAAAATAGTAATTAGTAAAGGGATTGCTGAAAGTGCCGTTATTTTTCTGTGAATTTTTCTTTTATCGGTTTTTAATTTCCCCATTTATTTCCTCAAATAAATATGTAATTCTTTTTCGTTTTTGCATGGCATCCACTTATCTTGATTCTTATGTATTCCTTTGCAACCAAGTTCCAAAGATCTATTTTCGGCGTCCTCTTCAGAAAGAAATATACCCCTCATATGTGCATGTGAATAACCATTTAAAGTTAGAGATAAAGAAAATAAAAAAATAAAAAATTTAAAATTTCTAAGAAAAATATGCATTATTTCAAATTTAATATTTATATTAAGGAGAGATTTTATCAAATAGTTTTGTTTTGCCAGTTTTACTAAATGAAACTACTTTGTAGTTCTCATAATCATGAGAGTGCGAGTCATGAGAATGCATTTCCATCCCTGGAGAGCCAAGTGGCATTCCTGGAACTGCTATCCCATTGATATTTGGTTTTTCTCTAAAAAGTTTGTTGATTGATTCAATCGGGACATGTCCTTCAATGGTATAGTTAGCTATTTGTGCGGAGTGACATGATCTCAGATTATTTGGAATTTGATATTGGTTTTTAATTACTGAAACATCCTCAACTACATTGTCAACAACTTCTAATCCATTATCTCTTAAATGATTGATCCATTTTTTGCAACAACCACATGATGCGGATCTGTAAGAAACAACTTTTGGGATATCTATATTTTCTTGAGTTAAAGCAATACTCTTATTTGGATTAATTATATTTGTAAAAAGAATTCCAGAAAAAATTAGATAATTTAAAAATCCTCTTTGCATAAATATTTTATTAAGTGCCACACTAATTACGACGATTGAATTTAATATTAAACTAACAATAAATCAAAATTTATTAAATCGCTATTTAATCAAAATTAAGATACTCATAATTGTCATTAAAAGATTTTCGATAAAACTAATAATTCCTAAAGGAGTTTTTGCATATCCACCAATACATGCGCAATTTAATTTTAATTTATCCAAATAGACAGCCTTAAATACTGAAATCATTCCAGAAATACCTAAGATTAGGGCAATAAAAATAATTAAAGAGGGTGGAGAAGAATTAAGAAAACTTATTCCAATTAATAGTTCGCAAAAAGGATAAATATATATCCAGCGATTAAATTTAGAAGATATTAAATCATATTTCTTATAACTTGTTCCAAAAGCTTCAATATCCATAAGCTTGAGCATGGCTAATAGACAAATTGATATCCCCATAAAAATTTGGAAACTTTTAAGCAATGTAATGGTTATCAGAAATGAAGTACCAAAGACTGCAATTAAGGGCGTAAATGACTTGATCTTCATTTTTAACTTTTAAGGATAGATTCACAAATACTAGATGGATTTGCTTGTTTAACTATTTTTAGTCTTTTGATAAGTTCGTCTCGATCTATTTGATGTTTTAAATATTTAATACATAAATTTTTTTCCTGATATACCAGTGCTATTGGAGCAATCTTTAAAGCAATAGCAAAAGTACAAATAACTAAAAGAATATTTGTAGCTAGTCGAATATTTGGTCGAAAATTTGATCTCATTCGTATTCTTTATTTCTGTCAATAACTTCTCTTAAATATATATCTTTTAGCTCGTCATTGTATCCATTTTCTTTTGCAAATTTCTCTAATTCCTTCAACTCTTTTTCTGTCATTAAGAAGATTTGGATATATTGTTTTTCATATCTTCAATTTGGTTGATTAATTCATCTAACCATTCTGTATTATTTTCGGATCTTTTCTGAAAATATGTAATTTTAGGTTGATTTATTTCTAATGTCTCATAATCTCCACTCATAAATTACCCCTAAATTTATACTCTGCATAATTTATCTAGAGAGATTATGCACATCAATAGGTTCTATTACTTATTAGACATTTATCATGAGTAACAAGTCGTTTTTTAATAGTATAAATATCAAGGAATTTATCTCTAAAAAATATGCCAACTAATGAAGAACTAGAAAAAAGAATTGAGACTTTAGAAAAAGAAGTACAACATCTAAAAGCTGTTCTGCAATATCAAATGAGAAATAAGAAAAAGTGATTCTTAGTTTCATAGCAATTACTTTTGGTCAGATAAGCATTCTCACTTTTTTGTTTTAGGTACCTAATGAAAAAGCTAAATATTAAAAATTAGTCCATAATTAATCACTTTTTGGAAAAATAACTTTAGTCATTGATATTTAGAACATATTTGTTTTTATATATATAAAACTACTTGATATGATTAACTCAATAGCTATTACATTGTTATTATTAGGCTCTTTAGTCGCTTACAAAAGACTTAAAAGAAAGAAACGGCAATTTCACGCACCACCTACAAACCAGCTTCCTAGTTGAAGATTAAATTCCGTCTTCGTCTTCTCCAAAAGGATTATATCTAATATCCCAAATGAGAACTACTGCTATAGATAAAAGCAATAGACCATAAATAACTTGAGGAGGTGGAAATAACATTAATGAAATATAACAACTATCAATAAGCTTTGCTTATGAAAATTTTAAAGGGTAATCGATATTGTTTGGTTCTAAATGTTTTACATAACATGCTGTTGTGCAATCTACTCCCTCACTATTGATGCTACAAGAAGTTATGCATTCAAAAAAACTCTCCAAAGCATCTGAATCTTTAATATTTGAATAAATGTCATTTTTCATGTTCAATCTTCGATTCTGAAGCTTATATAGCAATTAATTTTTAATAATGTCAAATTTTAGGTAAAGTACCTATTCACCATTTTTTTTAAGAAAATTATTGAATCAATTAGTTTTTCCCCAACCTTCCTCTAATAGTTTTTTAAATTCGTTTCTCGTTTTTCGATAGATTCAACCCTAGAGCCTTACATAACTGTTTTACTTGAACGCTTAAAAACGCAACCATAAGAGATTAGAATTGCATTAATCATAAAAAAATTCTTAGAACTATCCTCAAAAGGTTCAAATATTTTAATCCTTAAATCTGGCTTTGTTGATTAAAGCAAATTTTTCCATAAAAAAAGAGCGTTGGCTTCGCCCTAATCAAAAAGCGCGATAATCCCCATCACCCGGCCTTTTTAAAATCTTAGCACTACATATGGTGTTTGTAAGTATTTAAAATTACCTATTGATGGGGTTGTTTGTTTCTGTTTAATTTGTCATTATAGGAGTCCCCATCACCTAGGCTCTTAAGAGTCTTTTTTTTTGTTATTTTTTCCTTCTAGGCTTAAGACTTTTTTAATTAGTGTTTAAAGACTTTTTATTTAATTTTTAAATTCGATAATTAATAATTAAAAAAATAGTTTTATTCATGCAAACTTACATCGTACACTGGCAATTTCCAGATCAAGAAAGTCATATGCAAGGGGCCGAAGCTTTTGCAGGTTTTGTTGAAGGAGGATGCGAAGGTGATGAATTTGATGGATTTAAAGTTCTTAATCGAGTAGTAAATCCTGAGGGAGCTAATGGTTGGGCAATAGTTGAATCTTCAAACCATCAGAACATTTGGAAATGGAGTAGTATCTGGGTCGATAATTTTGGCGTAGAAATTGAAGTTACACCAGTTCTAACGGATAAAGAATTTCTTTCCGTCCATAAAGAAATTGCAGCAGCCTCTAACTAATAACTAATCTTTTAGTGTTTGAGTGTTGATTTAAAATAAAAAGTAGTGACTATTTTTATGGGTAAATTTTCTTCTGAAGAAATTGAAAGTCAATACAATTTAATAAAAATGCTTTTAGCAGAACCAAAAAAGTACAAAGATGCCATTAATGCAATAAAGAAAGATATTGCATACATGCCAATAGAGCTTAAAAAAAAACTTGAGGAAGAAAATATTATCTTATGAATTAAACGCAATTAGTATTAATTATGATCGCTAATTTTAGAAATTAGTAAATAGACTTTACTCATAAACTAACCGAGAGAGTCTAAATCTCTACGATGGTGAACTGTATTTGCGTCTTCTTGTGGAACTTTTTGTTCTCTCATTAAATCTGCAATTGTTGGATAATCTTTTGCATTATCAAGATCTCTTGCATTTTTATCTTGAATTGCAAATGGTGATCTTTTTAAATTCATAATTAATTCCCTCAAAATTTTTTTTGGATTCTGATTACAGAACCTGGATTATCATGTACGTAAGAGTTGAATTCTCTCGCAAGCATTAGGCAATCGAATGAATCGCGTGCGTAGAAGCCAACTTCATGTGTATTATTTAATGAATCTTTGTAACTCAACACATATTTATTACAAGATTTGATTGGTGTTGAAGGCATTTAATTTTTTTTTGTTACAACTAAGTTCTAACTAGGCAAGCTAATCAACCGACTAATAAAAATGTACGGTTTAAGGCACTAACATATACGGATAGAGGACCAACAACTAAATTTGAAAATGAATATAATGTTATACGATTTGAGTTAAGGATAGATAATATTTTCGTTATTCTTATAAAATTTTTTAAATGTTGACCTGTTTTTGTAGCGTTTTTATCTTAAAAACTATAACTTTTAAACACATTAATTATCTCGCTAAGTTAATGACTTCAAGATTATAAATATATTTTTCTCCATCATCATCACCATCATCATCATCATTAAAGGAAGAGATTAAAACATAAATTCCTCCAAGTCCCAGTACCATAGATAAATAGAGAATTGGTTCTATCATAAATTAATTTTGAAACATTCAAAATAAATTTGAGGAAAGTTTTCAATTTCTATATTTTCTTTTAATTATTTAGATTAAAAATTTTCTATGATCAAAAGTTGTTTTTTATTTGAGAAAACTGAAAGTAGATCTAAAATAAGGGAAATTTGCTTTTTTTTTAAGTCAATTTTTAAAAATATTTTAAAAATCAATGTGCGGAAGATTTGAGCTGAAAACTAAATTTGAGAAGTTGCCAAAGGTTTTGAAACAAGACTATCCAAGTGGACTTGACAATAAATACGAGACTCAAAATCTAATAAGACCTAATGATCCTGTGCTAGTAATTAAAAACGAAGGAAGAATTAAAACTACTTTTATGACATGGGGATTAATTTCACCATGGGCGAAAGACCCATTCGATAAAGAGAGACCAAGACCAATTAATGCAAGATCAGAAACCGTAGAAGAAAAAAAATTATTTAGTGGAAGTTGGAAACATAAAAGATGCCTAATACCTGCGAGTGGTTTTTTTGAAAAAAAATATCTTGTTCGAAAAGCAAATTATGAGACTTTTTGGTTGGGAGGAATTTGGAGTAAGTGGACCTCCCCAGATGGAGCAGAAATTGAGAGTTGCTGCGTTTTAACAACTGAACCAAACGATCTAATTAAACCATTACATAACCGCATGCCTGTGATAGTACCTAATGGATATGAAGAACAATGGACAGAGCAAGTTAAAGATGCAGATGAATTAAAAGGATTATTTCAAATCATGGTGAGTTGGGCACCTGATGGTTGGCTATTAGAAGATGTAAAGAAAAAAGAAACTGATCAAATGAGTTTGTTTTAAATGGAAAGCTTACTAAATCCAAGGTTAGATTAATGGCTAAATCTTATTGGTTGATTAATTTAAATAGGTCAGAAGTTAAAAGATTTATAAAGAACGACAAGAGCGTTGATGGAGTTTTTGAGTATATGTTTATAGATACTGGAAAAATACTGGGAGAATTAGAAAATAAACCACCAGTAATGACAAATACAGTTTCTGTTGAAATAGATTTAGCTAGAGAAATTTATGAAAGATTACTTTCTAAGGGATGGAGAAAAATTGAAAAAAATTGGAAATAAAAGAGAGAAAGATATTTGTGGCACAAATTACTCATGAAAATAATCTGAAATTCAATAATGAGAATATTAACTGAAATTGACAGACGATCTAAAATATGAGGAGATTAGTAAATTATTCTATTTAGTTCATATAAAAATGAAACATCCAAAATGGCTATCAGAATAAATAAATATTTAAGTGAAGTCGGTTATTGTTCTAGAAGAGAAGCAGATAGATTAATCCTAGAAGGAAAGGTAACCATTAATGGCAAAATTCCAGAAATTGGAACCAAAGTAGAAAATAGTGATCAAGTAGAAGTTAAAGGTCAAAGAATAGAAAAATCAAAGAGTCAAAAAAATATATACTTAGCCTTTAATAAACCTGTAGGAATTGTTTGCACAACAGATAGAAAAGTAGAACCCAACAATATCCTAGATTTCATTAAATATTCTAAAAGAATTTTCCCTATCGGAAGATTAGATAAGCTCAGTGAGGGATTGATTTTTTTAACAAACGATGGAGATATCGTAAATAAAATACTCAGAGCAA
>CACNJU010000018.1 GCA_902620895.1 uncultured Prochlorococcus sp. | reverse complement strand
TTAATGGAAAAGTACGATGTTGTAATAGTAGGCAGTGGTATAGGAGGATTATGTTGCGGATCGATTCTCGCTTTATCAGGCAAAAAAGTACTTATATGCGAAGCTCATAGTCAGCCAGGAGGTGTTGCCCACAGCTTTAGAAGAAGTGGTTACACTTTCGAATCAGGTCCTTCATTGTGGAGTGGAATAGGTAAATGGCCGACAACTAATCCCCTAGGACAAATTCTTAAATTACTTGATGAAGAAGTTGAACTATTTCAATACAAGGGTTGGCAAGTAATTGTCCCAGAAGGCAATTTTAATCTTGATGTGGGCGAAGAACCTTTTAAACATACTATTAAGACTTTAAGAGGTGAGAAATCTGTTAAAGAATGGGAATCATTTATTTCCGGAATAAAACCTCTTAGCCAAATAATAAATGAAATACCTTTGCTCTCATTTTCTCCCGAATCAATAAATTTCTTAGATTTAATAAATTTAACCTCAAAATTTTTACCTAATATCAATCAAATACCAAAAATTAATAAAGGCTTTGGGAATTTAGTAAATAATCATCTAGAGGATCCTTTCCTCAGGAATTGGGTTGATTTATTGAGCTTTTTGATAAGTGGCATGTCAATGCATGATACAAATACAGCTGCGATGGCTACTTTATTTAACGAATGGTTTGAACCAAATTCATACCTTGAATACCCCAAAGGAGGTAGTGAATCTATCGTAAAAGCTTTAATTAATGGATTTAAAAAAAATGGAGGAGAATTAATTCTTTCTTCGAGAGTTAAGACAATTAACTTCAATAAAAATTTAGCCACAGGAATAACTCTGAATAATGGTTCTAGTTATAGTTGTGAATCTATTGTCACGAACACTGATGTTTGGAATTTAAAAAAGTTAATTCCAAATGAAATTTCAAAAAAATGGAATACAAAAGTTTTGAACCCTAATAAATGTGATTCTTTCCTTCATATACATCTAGGTTTTGATGCTGATGGTCTTGAAAATTTGCCAATACATGCAATACATGTTGATGAGTGGGAAAAAGGTATAACCGCAGAAAGAAATATAGTCGTATTTTCAATCCCATCTGTTTTAGATAAAAATATGGCCCCTGAAGGAAAACATGTTCTTCATGGATATACTCCCGCAAATGAACCTTGGGAAATTTGGGAAAACCTAAATCCAAAGGGGTTAGAATATAGAAATTTGAAAGAAGAAAGATGTTCAATATTCCTTAATGCAGTGCGAAAATTCATCCCTGATATAGATGAAAGGATTGATTTAAAGATGCTAGGAACCCCAATCACTCATAAAAAATTCACCAATACATATTGCGGTAGTTACGGCCCTGCATTATCTGCAGCAAAAGGTCTTTTCCCAGGCTGCAAAACTCCAGTGAAAAATTTATTTACTTGCGGCGCAAGTACATTTCCAGGTATTGGAATTCCTGCTGTTTCAGCAAGTGGCGCTTACGCAGCTGAAAAAATTATTGGTAAAAAAGAGTTTAAAACTCTTCTTAAGAAAATAAATTTATGAATCAAGTTATTTTTTATAACTCTACAAATACTTAGTTAAGAAATAAGAATAAAGAAAGCAAAAACGTTCAATAATGATAATCTTTATCTGAACATAAACTTAACTTATAGCTCTTATATGTTTTTCTTATCTATTCCTCAAGCCTGGCATTTAGTTGGCACTTGGTCAGAACAACTTCCAAACGAGTCAAATCTTATAGGAATGGGCCAAACAGAATTAATGATGACTTTGCATTCAATATTCGTTCCTCTCTTACTTGTAATTTCATATTACCTATTTAATAGACTTAACAAAAACGAATCAAAGAAAATTAAAGGATGATCGTTTAAAATTTATTTAGCTGAACTTCTTCTAACTACTTTTCTGCCTGTAGAAGTATCAACTCCGCTTGAATCTTTAGTTTGTGAATTAGATTCAACATTATCAACATCACTTTTATCCATTTCTGCGCAAACACCTACTACCATGGCAGCTTGCATTTGATCTGGCAAATCCCCAATAGTTAATAAGGCCTTTAAAACTAATTGAAGTCGAGTTTGCCGATCTATTTCAGGTCTTAGTTTTTTTACGGTATTCCAAAGTTCTTGGGTAACTTCTTTTAAAAGTTCTCGATCAACAGCCAAATTAAATCCTTCTTGTATTTCCACTAATCTAACAAAAAATTGGATCTCGTAAAATAATATTCAATAAAAAGATTGTTAGTTAATATTTTTCTATCCGAATACGAGTTGCATTTGTTGGTGCAATGCATTCTTCTCTTGCAAAAGTTTATCTTTTTCAGTCTTTTTTAGAGTAGAAGTTCTATAAAAATTTTTTTGAATCTTTATTGGAGTATTTTCAAACTTTACATTTTTGCTTATTAGAGAATTCCACTCTTTTGAATTAAAAGGGGCATAAGGAGAAGATGAAATCACTTTCATGTCTTAATAATACATCTGTACTAATGATAGTACAGATTTACTATTATACAACAACTGAGTCGACTTTTCTTGAATTTTAAAATGTATTTGAGAATGGATTGATTTTTTTTATCTAATTTGAGGGAATTATAAGTTTGATAAATGAATAAAAGTATCATAAGTAACTTATTGATCCCTTTTTTTAGTGTCTTAAGACTTTTATTGCTTAAAAACCTCTTAAAATAGTTAATTTGTTGAAATTAACATTGACAAGATATATTTAGTAATCCTTCCTATAAAAAGAATAATGAATTGATTGCAAAATGCTTCTTAGTAATTCAAAAAGGCTAAAAATCCAAGGAATAATTAAAAGAATTGCTCAAGATAAATCAATTACATTAGAAGAAAGAATATATGTCGAGAAATTTGCACACCACAACTCCACAATTTCTCTTTGGCTGAAAAAAGCTAACAGTTTTAGAAGGAATGGTACGAAAAATGATGGGGGGATTGATAACCTCCTACAATCATTTGGGATAGATGGACTAGATAAAGAAAATCATTTCAACCCTAATGAAGATGATATATCGGATTGGTTTGGCGGTGCTCCTGGTTGGTTAAGGAGAAGCTAGATCCATTAATTATTCAATTTACCCAGGCTATCTTACACAAATATAAACTCATAAAAGATATAAATACCCAAAAAACCCATGGTACAAATTTAATCGGAACTAAATATTTTTTTGAAAAGGTTTTCATATTTATTTTTCTTTTAGATTATTTCTTCCTTACAGTTTTTGAAAATAGGTTTAATTGCTCTATTTAAAAATTAAACAATATTCGAAACCTCAAAGATATTAAATCACTTTAAGTAGATAAACTTAATTAGCCTTAATCTTCACAATCTAAGCAACTTTATTTTCAATGTTCTTTGAAAAATTTACTATTTTTGCCTCATCATGGTCTGAATCATTCCAAAATTTTATAAGTCTTTCTAATTCATCAATCCTTTTTTTGGCATTTGCAATTTTTTCAGTAGTTGTCATATAAAATTTTTATCTATCCAATTAATGCATGAAAAAAAAATATTTCAATGGAAGTAACAATTTTTAGACTATTAAATATTAATTTTTGGTTAATTACTTCAATACATCATGGTATTCGAGCGGCTGAGTAATTATACTTAAAGAAAAACTAAATCTATGAAGAAATTAAATTCTTTAATTTTGAATAGCACAGTTAACTTCTTAGACTTCATATACTCTGGTAGATCTTTACAAAGATTTTGGGTTTTAGAAGTTATAGCTAGATCACCTTATTTTGCATTTCTTTCAGTTCTTCATTTTAAAGAATCTCTAGGAATTAAAAATGAGAAAACAATGATTTTAATGAAAGAACATTTTTATCAAGCTATTAACGAAACTGAGCATCTTAAAGAAATGGAGAAAAGAGGAGGAGATAGGTTCTGGATTGATAGATTTTTTGCAAGACACC
Organism: uncultured Prochlorococcus sp.; assembly: GCA_902620895.1. Lineage (GTDB taxonomy): Bacteria > Cyanobacteriota > Cyanobacteriia > PCC-6307 > Cyanobiaceae > Prochlorococcus_A. Next base: position 30,832 of record CACNJU010000018.1, on the reverse strand, counting down.
TTGTTCTTGCGTATTACTGGATCATGGTTTTTTATTATTTCCTCTCTCCAGCTAATGCTTATGATGTCAACATAAAAATCGAAGAACATGCATTTGAAACTTATTCCAAATATTTAATAGATAATCCAAATGATCAAAAAATAAAAGAAATTGCTCAAGATGAATTAAATCATGTCCAAGAACTTAACGAAGCTTTGTCAATGCTTACAACAGTTTAGATTAGTGCTGAGAAATCTATTAACAATATTGAGAGTATCACCGAAGAAGCAATTAATCCTAGGCTGATCATTAATGAGACGTAACCTTTTTTTCTAGGCAATTTATAATAAGATATTCCAATAATTAATATCATTATTAATGAGAAAAAAATTATAATTTTTTCATTTACTAAATTGAGATGTATGACTAAATTTTTTTCTTCAAAAAATTTGAGAAATTCAGATAAAACTAATTCTTCTTCTATTTTCTTAAAATAGTCAAATAAGCTTATAAAAGCAGAACTTAATAAAGATAATGCAACCAGTGCAGTAACTGGTTTTGTTAACCTGTTAAGTGTTCTGTTAAAACTTGCCAATAAAATAAGAATAAAAAAAGAGGTTACTAAAGGTATTAAAGGTATAAGAGTTGTTGAATTTATGAAATTTCCCACGGAAAAAATATGTATCTAACTTAAAATTTTATATTATTTCGACGCGTTATTTTATTAAATAAGATTTTTTAAAATCTAAAATGTAATTAGTACCTATTGCATTCTGTGTAAATTGATACCAAAATTAAATTAGTATTGAAAAATAAAATGTTAGCCATTTCTGAAATTATTATTGCAAGTGCTATCTTCCTAGGAGTTGTATATTGGGAAGTCAAATTCCTATATACCAAAACTACTGTAGCGAAATAAATTCACTCAAAACAGGAAAATTAAAAGCGTAGAAAATTTAAATAAAATTTAAGAATTTAAGTTGACAAAAAAAGCTCTAAATATGAGAGAATAAACACAAATATTTAGTCCTTCTAATGAGCGAAGTCCAAAATCCTAATACTAACTCAACTCAGCAGCAGCAGCAGCAGCAGCAGCAATCCTATTCAGACAGCAAAATTAACTCTGCTGAGAGCGAGAGGCTTTATCTTGAGATGAAAGAAGCTTGGCTTTAAATTTAATTCGTGTTTGAAATAATATTGCTATAAATCTTTTTTTAATTTTGAAGTAATCAATACTTTTTTATTTTCTATAACCTTTAAATTTTGTTTAACCACAAGATTAATTTGTTGAGAAAACTTAAGCAGTTAGAGAAGATTAATGGAAGGCTCGCAATGGGAGGGTTGATATATTTAGTTTTTACAAAACTAGTTTCCAACCGTGCCGACATATTAGACCAGCTTAAATCTTATTTAATTTAAGAAATGAATTAGAAGTATTTATTATCCAGGAATATTTCGTTCTATATAAGCGTCAGTTAAAGCTAAAATTAACCCCAATAATGTTGAAAATATAGCAATTTCAGTTGATTCCATTTTATTTTTGAATTACCCCTAGTTTGCTAAATAATTCGAAGTTCAGCAACAAAACTAATAACTTACTATAGTACGTATATACTATTAGTTATTTATTGTGAGCTCAGCAACTCCTGAGTTTCTTTTCGTTAGGCCCGGTGATTATGTCGCAATTAAAAAAGAAAATTGCGAAGATACTAAGGAAAAGAATGAAAATTATTGGGTCTGTCAAGTTATCGACTGTATTGGAGGAGCTAGAAATCCAAATTCATGGACCTTGTTTCAAGTTGCCAATATTGACAATGGAGAGATCACTATAATCAACGCCGATATTGTAGAAAAAATTTTGAAACCTTCTGGAAGTTAATCTTAATCAAACAAACTTCTTTCAGTATTACAGAAACAAAAGGGGAAATGAACGTTTTAAAGGAAATCATCCCAGTTCCAAGCAGGCAAGTCCATATACTTGATTCATAGGGCAGGAAGGTTGAATACCTTTATACATTCTGTAAGTTTTTGATATTTCCTCAAATCCCAAACTTGATAAAAGATAATTTGCATAAGGGTTAAGATTAGAGCAATCCAATAAGATTTGAGCATCTAAATCACCAACTAACTCCCTTATTAATAATTCAGCAAGTGGTGGAGTATCGGCTAAAAGTGGGCCAATTCTCCAGCCTTGCTCATTATCCTCCAATACACAAGGTCTTATCCTGCCAAATCCATGGCACATCCCATTATTATCGACAATTGCACTGACATTACCATGAGAATTTTTCAACCAGTCATTTAGAAAATGTGGTCTGGGACTAGGTTCTCTTTGATCATCATAAATTAAGACTGCTTCAGAAGAAATTTTATTACCCGGGACAACTTTAAAAGAATGAAATTGATCTTTATAGAAATTTCTCAATGGCAAATCTTGAGAACCATTTAATTTCCATCGATTTGTAATGGAAGATTTTCTAAACCCCCAATTTGCGTAATCATCTAATCTATCTGGGGCAGCCTCAAGACCAATACAATCAATATTTTTCAAATATTCGAGGGCATGTTTCCATAATCTCACTCCATATCCATTATTCCGGAATTCTTTTTTAACGATAAATAAACCTATAAAACTATAAGAGGAATTATATTTTATACACGCAATAGAGCCTATAGGATTATTGTCTAGACAAGCTACCCATACCCCTTGTTTATCTGTATTTCTATAAATTGATAAATCATCCATTCCAGGAGAAAATCCTTCTAACCTTGCCCAGTTTGTGACTTCCGGTATTTCATTTATAGATATCAATCTAATTGAAAAATTTTCACTCATAGAAATATACTAACCAAGAAAAATTTGAATTTTTAATAGCAATATTAATAAATTTGATTATTTCTCATAAATCATTCGCTTTGATTGAACTGCCTAAAAACCTTAGTTATTTACAATTTATCCTCTGATATATTTAATACTATTCAAAGGTAAAAAATGAAAATTTCTGATAAATTTCATTTAGAAGACATCTATAAATTAAAAAATACAGTTCTCACTGGTAAAACTGAAGATATAAAATGGCGGATCCATCATATCAATATAGTTTCTAAACTTTTGGATGAAAATAAAAAAGAGATAATTAAATCACTTTTTGTTGATCTCGGCAAATCTGAAATTGAAGGGCTTTCAGAAATACTTTTAGTGAAAGAAGAAATTTCACTTATAAAAAAGAAACTCAATTCTTGGATGCGACCAAAAAAGATTGATACACCTTTTTATCTTTTTCCATCATCCTCCAAAGTTATTTATGAACCTCTTGGGTGTGTCTTAATTCTTGGTCCTTATAATTATCCATTACTTTATATTTTAAAGCCATTGGTAAATATTTTCTCAGCAGGAAATACTGCAGTTATAAAACCATCAGAGAAATGTCCTGCGACCTCAAAACTTATTAAAAAGCTTACTTCCAAATATTTCCGTAAAGATGTCCTAATGACAGTAGAGGGTGATAATAAACAATCCATAAAATTAATTGAACAAAATTTTGACCACATTTTTTTTACAGGAAGTACTGAAACTGGAAAATCTATAATGAAATTAGCTTCAAAAAACTTAACTCCATTAACTCTTGAGTTAAGCGGAACAAATCCTGTAATTGTTTTCAAGAATGCAAATTTAGAAGTGGCTGCAAAAAGAATTGTTTGGGGTAAATTTTTTAATTCTGGTCAATCCTGCATGGCTCCGAATCATATCTTTGTAGATAAAGAAATTGAAAATATTTTTATAGAAAAATTAAAAAAATACATAGTAAGTTTTTACGGAGATAATCCAATTATTTCCGAAAACCTATCAAAATTGGAGAAAAAACAATTTACATCAACTGTAGAAATTCTCAAACAATATGAAAAAGAAAAAAGAATTTTATTTGGGGGGACTTTTAGTAAAAAAAAGTTGAAAATATCTCCTACAATCTTGAGAATTAAATTAAATGAAACAGATATTTTGCAGAAAGAATTATTCAGTTCACTACTTCCTGTAGTTGGAATTAATGATAAAGAATCAGCTTTAAAACAGATTAGTCAAACATCAAAACCCTTAGCAATCTACTTATTTGGAGGCAATAAAAAAATCCATAATCATATTTCAAAAGTAACCAGCTCTGGAACAATTTGTATAAATGATGTGATGTTGCCAGTCCTTATTCCAAATTTACCCTTTGGAGGCGTTGGGCAAAGTGGTATTGGTAAATTTCATGGAGAAGAAGGTTTTCGAAATTTTTCAAATCAAAAATCTATTACTTTTAAAGGTTTTTTATTTGATTCAAATCTGCGGTATCCCCCCTATGAAAGAGTAAAGAAATTTTTAAAGTTTATTTTTCAGGTTTAAATTACTTAAATTGTTTTCAAAAACCTAGCGATTTTAAATTTAAAGATTATCTTTAAATAAATAGTGAGTTTTATGAAATTTGCATTTTTAGTAATTGCCATATTTATTAATTTTTTTAATCACTCATTGACAAAATCAGAAGAAAAAATATTTTCATCAAAAAACATAATTGAGAATATTGCTAGAAAAGAATCAATTACTGAAGAAAAAACTGAAATAAAAAAAATTCATATTGTAAAAAGTGGAGATACAATATCAAGTATTTCAAAATTCTATTCAATTAATAAAGATTTAATTATTAAATTGAATAACTTAAAAGATGAAAATTATATCTTTGTTGGCCAAAATCTTATTATCTCCGAATCTTCTGAAAATCTTACAAAACAATCAGATTTAATTAAAAATTATCATATTGTTCAAACTGGTGAAAATCTTACTGACATATCGAACAAATATAATTTAAAAGTAAAAGAGCTGATAGAGATTAATAATATCAATAATGCTGATTCAATAAAAATTGGTCAAAAGCTCACAATAAGAAAAAAGAACACAATTAATTCAGAAAAATATGAAACAACTAAAAATAAAAAAAATAATGACTTAATTGAGTTAGATAAAAAAATTTATGGTCCTATAATTATCCAAAGTAAAACATATAAAGATATTAAAGGTAGAAAAGTTTTAAATGTTCTAAATCAAGAAAATAAAAAACTGATTATTTCAATCAATTGTGATAAAAATGAATTAGATGTAAGAATACCTGGCAGGAAATGGATGGGAAGTAAGCCTGCTAAAGAAGAATTCGAAAATAATTTAATAAATGATTTTTGTTAAAACTTTAATTAATATGTGTGAATAATTTGTCTAAGAATATTAATGATGAGTTATTCTACAAAAAGTTAAATTAATTAGTAATGGCTATTTCAAGAGGAGATCTCGTAAGAGTAAAAAGACCAGAATCATATTGGTATAATGAAATCGGTAAAGTTGCTTCAGTTGATACCTCAGGCATTAAATATAACTGTGTAGTCAGATTCGATAAAGTAAATTACGCTGGTATAAGCGGAACTGATGGTGGAGCAAATACAAATAATTTCGCTGAAAGTGAATTAGAGAAAGCTTAAATAATTGCCTGAATTACCAGAAGTAGAGACAGTTCGCAGAGGTTTAGAGCAAAAACTTAATAACTTTATTATTAAAAAAGTAGAAGTCCGTAGGGATTCAACTGTTGCATTCCCGATCAAGAAAGAAGAATTCATTAAAGGACTTCTGAACTCACTTATTTATAAATGGGATAGAAGAGGAAAATATTTAATAGCTCAATTAAAAGAAGTTCAAAATGAGAATGCCCAATTTCTTGTAGAAAATTCAAAAAATAACGGATTTCTTGTAGTTCATCTAAGAATGACTGGATATTTTAAATTTATTGAAAACTCAAGTCATCCTTGTAAACATACAAGAATAAGATTTTTCGATAAAAATAATAATGAGCTTAGGTACATTGACGTAAGAAGTTTTGGCCAAATGTGGTGGATTAAGCAAGAGTTGTCGCCCAATAAAATAATCAAAGGATTAGGTTCATTAGGACCAGAACCATTTTCTAAAGACTTTGATGCAAATTACCTTAAGAAAGTTATTTCAAAAAGAACAAAATCTATAAAAGCAATTTTATTAGATCAAACAATAGTGGCAGGTATAGGGAATATTTATGCTGATGAAAGTTTATACTCTGCTGGCATCTCACCATTTAGGGAAGCTCGAACGATAAAGAAGAATGAGTTAATCAAACTTAGAGAATCAATTGTAACTGTATTAAAAAAAAGTATAGGTTCTGGGGGGACGACATTTAGCGATTTTAGGGACTTGGAAGGAGAGAATGGGAATTTTGGTTTGCAGACAAATGTCTATAGGAGAACTGGAAAAAAATGTCGTAAATGTGGAAATTTAATTGAAAGACAAAAAATTACTGGAAGAAGTACCCATTGGTGTCCGAAATGCCAGAAATAAAAAAGGGCTTACTCTAAAAAGAGTAAACCCTTTTAAATATTTTTACCTGGCATTGAGCTATTTTCTCAAAGGGCTACCCCCTAAATATTTTCGCCGCTGATGCGTTTCACAACCGAGTTCGAGATGGATCGGAGTGGTTCCACATCGCCATGAACACCAGGATAGGATGAACCTTGAGAACTGCATAGAAAAATATATAAATTAAAAACAATAAATTAAGTTTATTTGGTCAAGCCCTCGGTCTATTAGTACTCCTCCGCTGCACTTGTTACCAAGCTTCCACGTAGAGCCTATCAACGGGTGTTCTTCCCGTGACCTTACTGGCTTAAGCCATGGCAATACTCATCTTGAGGTGGGCTTCCCACTTAGATGCTTTCAGCGGTTATCCACTCCGCACATGGCTACCCAGCGTTTACCGTTGGCACGATAACTGGCACACCAGAGGTGCGTTCCTCCCGGTCCTCTCGTACTAGGGAGAAATCCTCTCAATATTCCTGCGCATACACCGGATATGGACCGAACTGTCTCACGACGTTCTGAACCCAGCTCGCGTACCGCTTTAATGGGCGAACAGCCCAACCCTTGGGACCGACTTCAGCCCCAGGTTGCGATGAGCCGACATCGAGGTGCCAAACCTCCCCGTCGATGTGAACTCTTGGGGGAGATCAGCCTGTTATCCCTAGAGTAACTTTTATCCGTTGAGCGACGGCCCTTCCACGCAGAACCGTCGGATCACTAAAACCGACTTTCGTCCCTGTTCGACTTGTAGGTCTCACAGTCAAGCTCCCTTCTGCTTTTGCACTCAACGACTGATTTCCAACCAGCCTGAGGGAACCTTTGTGCGCCTCCGTTACCTTTTAGGAGGCGACCGCCCCAGTCAAACTGCCCATCAGATACTGTCCGCTTCCCGGATAACGGGTAAGCGTTAGAACCCTAGCTCTAAAAGAGTGGTATCTCACCGATGACTCAATAGTACCCACAAGCACTATTTCAACGTCTCCCACCTATTCTGCGCATTCAGAGCCCGAGCACAATATCAAACTACAGTAAAGCTTCATAGGGTCTTTCTGTCCGGGTGTATGTAGTCCGCATCTTCACAGACAATTCTATTTCGCCGAGCCTCTCTCCGAGACAGCGCGCAAATCGTTACACCTTTCGTGCGGGTCGGAACTTACCCGACAAGGAATTTCGCTACCTTAGGACCGTTATAGTTACGGCCGCCGTTCACCGGGGCTTCAGTCGCCAGCTTCACTAAAAGCTAACCAGCTCCCTTAACCTTCCGGCACTGGGCAGGTGTCAGCCCCCATACATCGTCTTGCGACTTAGCGGAGACCTGTGTTTTTGGTAAACAGTCGCTTGCGCCTCTTCACTGCGACCAGCTCTCGCTGGCACCCCTTCTCCCGAAGTTACGGGGCCATTTTGCCGAGTTCCTTAGAGAGAGTTATCTCGCGCCCCTCGGTATTCTCTACCACCCCACCTGTGTCGGTTTCGGGTACTGGCATTTGTGTCTTAACGAGTATAGGGCTTTTCTTGGAAGCATGACATCACCAACTTCGCTGCCGTAGCAGCTCGTACTCACGCCTTAGCTCAAGATGTTTTCTCCATCTCTCAAAGCCTCGAACGCTTGAACCAGTAACCAACATCTGGCCCGGTTAGCCTTCTCCGTCCCCCTTCTCAAAACACATCTGGTACAGGAATATTGACCTGTTATCCATCGACTACGCCTTTCGGCCTCGCCTTAGGTCCAGACTAACCCTCCGCGGACGAGCCTGCCGGAGGAACCCTTAGGGTTTCGGGGCATGGGATTCTCACCCATGTTTTCGCTACTCAAGCCGACATTCTCACTTCTATGCTGTCCACGTCCGCTTACGCTAACGCTTCACCCTACATAGAACGCTCCCCTACCATAAATAAATTTATCCGCAGCTTCGGTATAACGCTTAGCCCCGTTCATTTTCGGCGCAGGATCGCTCGACCAGTGAGCTATTACGCACTCCTTTGAGGATGGCTGCTTCTAGGCAAACCTCCTGGTTGTCTGGGCAATCCCACCTCCTTTATCACTTAGCGTTAATTTTGGGACCTTAGCTGGCGGTCTGGGCTGTTTCCCTCTTGACTATGGAGCTTATCCCCCACAGTCTGACTGCCTAGTTACACACAGGGTATTCAGAGTTCATATCGATTTGGTACCGCTTTCGCAGCCCGCACCGAAATGGTTGCTTTACCCCCCTGCTGGAGCACTAGACGCTACGCCTCAACGTATTTCGGGGAGAACCAGCTAGCTCCTGGTTCGATTGGCATTTCACCCCTAACCACAGCTCATCCGCTGAATTTTCAACTTCAGTCGGTTCGGACCTCCACTTGGTATCACCCAAGCTTCATCCTGGCCATGGTTAGATCACCAGGGTTCGGGTCTATAAACACTGACAAACGCCCTATTAAGACTCGCTTTCGCTGTGGCTCCACCATTTCCGGTTTAACCCGCCAGAGCCTATAAGTCGCCGGCTCATTCTTCAACAGGCACACGGTCACCCGATTAGTCGGGCTCCCATTGCTTGTAAGCTCACGGTTTCATGTTCTATTTCACTCCCCTCCCGGGGTTCTTTTCACCTTTCCCTCGCGGTACTGTTTCACTATCGGTCACACAGTAGTACTTAGCCTTACGAGGTGGTCCTCGCAGATTCACACGGAATTCCACGTGCTCCGTGCTACTCGGGATACAGCTAGGTCAACTTATCTTTCGATTACGGGGCTTTCACCCTCTGTGGCACGCCATTCAAACGTTTCTTCTAGACTTGTTGATCCATATTGCTGTCCCACAACCCCGATAGTCAAGACTATCGGTTTGGGCTGTTCCCCGTTCGCTCGCCGCTACTGAGGGAGTCGTTATTTACTTTCTCTTCCTCCAGCTACTAAGATGTTTCAGTTCGCTGGGTTAGCTCGTACCAACCTATATATTCAGTTGGCCGTACAAGGGGTTGCCCCATTAGGAAATTCCCGGATCAAAGTGTGCTTCCAACTCCCCGAGACTTATCGCAGGTAACCACGTCCTTCATCGCCTCTGTGTGCCTAGGTATCCTCCGTGAGCCCTTTGTAGCTTGACCAATAACTTCAAAAATTGAAGCATCAGCTTAATAGAATTGTTATTAATGCATTCGCACAAATAATAAATCTGCATCATTAAAGATGCTTATTGTCTTTAAAAATAATCTATGCAGTTGTCAAGGTTCTCTGAAAACAATGAAATTAATTCAATGAGTCCAGCATCTTAATGAATTCATTAGGAAGCTAGAATCGTTCAGATTGATCACAACTCAAAATATTTCCTTTTGCAAATTATGACAGAGGTGGTAATCAGTGGAGGTAAGCGGACTCGAACCGCTGACATCCTGCTTGCAAAGCAGGCGCTCTACCAACTGAGCTATACCCCCAACATAGAGATATGGGCCATCCTGGACTTGAACCAGGGACCTCACCCTTATCAGGGGTGCGCTCTAACCACCTGAGCTAATGGCCCAGGAAAAATAATGGGTGTGACCTAGAAAAACTTAGGAAATGAAATTCTTAAATGATTAAGAACGTGAGATACCGATCGACCTAAGGTGACAAAATAATAAAATTAAACATTTTGTTGTCTCCCTGTTAGGAGGTGATCCAGCCGCACCTTCCGGTACGGCTACCTTGTTACGACTTCACCCCAGTCATTAGCCCCACCTTCGGCGTCCTCCTCCACAAGGGTTGGAGTAACGACTTCGGGCATGGCCAACTTCCATGGTGTGACGGGCGGTGTGTACAAGGCCCGGGAACGTATTCACCGCAGTATGCTGACCTGCGATTACTAGCGATTCCTACTTCACGTAGGCGAGTTGCAGCCTACGATCTGAACTGAGCCACGGTTTATGGGATTTGCTAGCTCTCGCGAGTTTGCTGCCCTTTGTCCGTAGCATTGTAGTACGTGTGTAGCCCAGGGTGTAAGGGGCATGATGACTTGACGTCATCCACACCTTCCTCCGGTTTATCACCGGCGGTCTTTCTAGAGTGCCCAACTAAATGCTGGCAACTAAAAACGTGGGTTGCGCTCGTTGCGGGACTTAACCCAACATCTCACGACACGAGCTGACGACAGCCATGCACCACCTGTCACTGCATTCCCGAAGGCACCCTCAAATTTCTAAGAGGTTCGCAGGATGTCAAACCCTGGTAAGGTTCTTCGCGTTGCATCGAATTAAACCACATACTCCACCGCTTGTGCGGGCCCCCGTCAATTCCTTTGAGTTTCACACTTGCGTGCGTACTCCCCAGGCGGAACACTTAACGCGTTAGCTACGACACCGAAGGGGTCGATTCCCCCGACACCTAGTGTTCATCGTTTACGGCCAGGACTACAGGGGTATCTAATCCCTTTCGCTCCCCTGGCTTTCGTCCATGAGCGTCAGTAATGGCCCAGCAGAGCGCCTTCGCCACTGGTGTTCTTCCCGATATCTACGCATTTCACCGCTACACCGGGAATTCCCTCTGCCCCTACCATACTCAAGCCTTTCAGTTTCCACTGCCATGATGGAGTTAAGCTCCACGTTTTAACAGCAGACTTGAAAAGCCGCCTGCGGACGCTTTACGCCCAATAATTCCGGATAACGCTTGCCACTCCCGTATTACCGCGGCTGCTGGCACGGAATTAGCCGTGGCTTATTCCTCAAGTACCGTCATATCTTCTTCCTTGAGAAAAGAGGTTTACAGCCCAGAGGCCTTCGTCCCTCACGCGGCGTTGCTCCGTCAGGCTTTCGCCCATTGCGGAAAATTCCCCACTGCTGCCTCCCGTAGGAGTCTGGGCCGTGTCTCAGTCCCAGTGTGGCTGATCATCCTCTCAGACCAGCTACTGATCGAAGCCTTGGTGAGCCATTACCTCACCAACAAGCTAATCAGACGCGAGCTCATCCTCAGGCGAAATTCATTTCACCAGTAGGCATATGGGGTATTAGCGGTCGTTTCCAACCGTTATCCCCCTCCTGAGGGCAGATTCTCACGCGTTACTCACCCGTCCGCCACTAACCCGAAGGTTCGTTCGACTTGCATGTGTTAAGCACGCCGCCAGCGTTCATCCTGAGCCAGGATCAAACTCTCCGTTGTGTTCAAATCCTTTTGTAGATAAATCTACTCAAATTGAATTGCTTTACCCAAATAAAAAATTCAGTTTTTTATATTTAGTTTTAGCCTCCTTACTAATCGTAAGGATTACTTTGAGTGCACATTAAAAATATTTCTAAAGTGACTTTCCAAGATCTCAGATCCGTTTGCATCAAAGCCAAAAGTTAGCAATTGATGACATTGTTTATATATTCTTGACGGGACCTCACACCTTTATTACATAAACATCTTGAAATAACTAAAAAAATCTAGTTACTCTTGACGCAATAAAAGCATCAGTTCCTAAGTTTTTAAATTTTCTAGGTGCAGAGTTAAACAATTAGTGAATAACTCTTTTAGAAGGTTAAACCCTTCTTCTGGCTGAAAATATTGATCGAAATCAAATCTTCAAAAAATTCATTAATTTACCAAAAATAAGATTTAAGGTAATTGCTTGAATAATGCAAAAAGAATATTTTTGCCCAGAAGAAAATACTAAACCATCCCACCGTGATTGTGCAACCTTTTATACAAAAATTTTTTATTAATTTTTTATTTGTTCAAATTCCCTTTAAACAACTAGGCTTAAATAAAGGGATATAAACGAAATGGCAGAAAGATTTAGTCAAAAAAATTTAAGAGTAAGGCCAAGTTCCGATGAAGAAAAAATTGTAACAAATGCAAAAAAACACTTTGAAAAGACTTTGGTTGAAATATCAGGCGAGTTAGTGGGAAGCGTTGCTGCACTAGAACACCCAACAAAAAATAAAAAATTAAATTATGGAGAAATATTTTTAAGAGACAACGTTCCTGTAATGATTTACCTCATTACCCAAAAACGGTACGAAATTGTCAAAAAGTTCCTAAGTGTATGTCTTGAGTTGCAAAGCTCAAATTACCAAACACGTGGCGTATTTCCTACTAGTTTCGTTGAAGAAAATGGAAAGCTTATTGGAGACTATGGTCAGAGGTCTATAGGGAGGATTACTTCGGCAGATGCAAGTTTATGGTGGCCCATTTTATGTTGGTATTATGTCAATAAAAGCGGTGATTATGCCTTCGGAAAAAGTCAAAGCGTTCAAAGAGGTATTCAACTTCTTCTAGATCTAGTTCTGCATCCAACATTTGAGGGTACTCCAGTACTTTTTGTTCCAGATTGCGCATTTATGATTGATAGACCTATGGATGTATGGGGAGCACCTCTAGAAGTTGAAGTTTTACTTCATGGATGTTTAAAAAGTTGTATGAACCTTATGGAATTAAGTAGAGCAGATCATGTTAGTAGACTTTTAGACCAAAGACTTATTCTTACAAATCAATGGGTTAAGGATTTAGGAAGTTTTCTTTTAAAACATTATTGGGTAACCAGCCAAACAATGCAAATTTTAAGAAGAAGGCCAACTGAGCAGTATGGAGATGATCAACACTTCAATGAATTTAACGTTCAACCTCAAGTAGTTCCCTCATGGCTGCAAGATTGGTTAGAGAATAGAGGTGGTTACTTGATAGGAAATATTAGGACAGGAAGGCCTGACTTTCGATTTTACAGTTTAGGAAATTCTTTAGCATGTATGTTCGGAGTACTGCCTCCTGAAGAACAAAGAGCTTTATTTAGATTAGTTTTACATAACAGGCAGCATTTGATGGCTCAAATGCCCATGAGAATTTGTCATCCCCATATGGATGTCGAAGAATGGCAAAATAAAACTGGATCAGACCCCAAAAATTGGCCTTGGAGTTATCATAACGGTGGTCATTGGCCAAGTTTACTTTGGTTTTTTGGTGCAGCCGTTTTATTGCATCAAAACAATTATGGTTCCGATGATGTGATTCTCATGGAAGAAATGAAATCTTTAATAGAGGAATCATATTGGTGTCAACTTAATCAATTGCCTAAGCAAGAATGGGCAGAATATTTTGATGGTCCTACAGGTACATGGGTAGGACAACAATCAAGAACGTATCAAACTTGGACAATTGTTGGGTTTTTATTGATGAATCATTTCCTAAGAAATGAGCATAACGATCTAGATATGTTTAAAATTTAGTACTAAAATAAACCTAAAGTTAGTGATTTATCAATTGGCAAGCATGCTCCAATACCAAGATATATTGTTAAAAAAGTCCCGAACAAGAATACTGACATTGCTATTGGTCTTCTGAATGGGTTTGAGAATTTATTAACATTTTCGATAAAAGGTAAAATCATTAACCCAAGGGGAATTAATGTTTGAAGTGCGATACCTAAAAGTTTGTTAGGGACTACCCTAAGTATTTGGAAAACAGGGTATAAGTACCATTCGGGGAGGATTTCTAAGGGGGTTGCGAATGGATTTGCTTTGTCTCCTAGCATTGCAGGATCAAGAACTGCTAGTCCCACTACGCATGCAATAGTACCCAAGATAACTACTGGGAAAATATATAGTAAATCGTTAGGCCAAGCTGGCTCACCATAATAATTATGACCCATACCTTTGGCTAGTTTTGCTCTTAATTTCGGATCAGATAAATCTGGTTTTTTTAACGTAGACATGATGGAGTCTTGTAATAATTTAATTATAAGAGTTTATAAGGGACCTGAAATACCCTGTTTACGAATCATTAAAAAGTGCATCAACATGAAAACTGCTAACGACCAGGGCAAGACGAAAGTATGAAGACTATAGAATCTCGTAAGAGTTGATTGCCCAACACTTTCTCCACCTCTAAGCAGTTCGACCATAAAATCACCGATTACTGGTATTGCAGCAGGTACGCCTGAAACAATTTTGACTGCCCAATAACCAACTTGATCCCAAGGCAAGGAATATCCTGTCACTCCAAAAGCTACGGTTATGACTGCCATTACAACTCCTGTCACCCAAGTTAATTCTCTAGGTCTTTTGAAACCACCGGTAAGATAAACTCTAAAAACATGAAGGATCAACATCAGAACCATCATTGATGCACTCCATCTATGAATAGATCGTATTAACCATCCAAAACTTACATCGGTCATTAAATAACTTACTGAACTATAAGCTTGAGTAACTGTTGGCTTATAGTAAAAAGTCATTGCAAAACCTGTTGCAAATTGAATTAGGAAGCATACTAAAGTTATGCCACCTAAACAATAAAAAATATTTACGTGAGGTGGTACGTACTTGGAAGTTACGTCGTCAGTTATGTCTTGAATTTCAAGTCTTTCTTGAAACCAATCATAAACAGATGAAGAATTCGCCATCCAAAAAAAAATTAGCTTTGATACTAAAGAGCTTACTTAAAATTCTTATACTTGGTGTTAACACTTAACCCAATGAATTCATCTTTTAACAAACTTTTAACATTCAAAACTTTGATCACTGCATCAATGATTATAGTTTTTTCTATCCATCCTTTATTGATGGAAAGAGTGGATGCTCTCAGTGATACCAAGCAATTAGTCTTAGATGCTTGGACCTTGGTGAATGAGGGTTTTTATGACCCAGAAAAGTTTGAAGAAATACAATGGAAGAGAATTAGACAAAAAACATTACAGAAACAAATTGAAACAACTGAAGAGGCTTATTCCGCAATTGAAGATATGTTAAGACCTTTAGAAGATCCATATACAAGAATCTTACGACCAAAAGATTATGAACTTCTTAAATCAAGTAATTTTGGAAGTGAGATTAATGGTGTTGGGCTCCAATTAGGTGAAGATGATGACAAAAAAATTAAAGTTATCTCAACTCTTGGAGGATCTCCAGCAGAAGAGGCTGGAATAGTTAGCGGGGACTTCATAGAAAAAGTGGATGGAATTTCATCCAAAGAATTAGGCCTTGCTAATACTGCCTCTAAGTTAAGAGGTAATTCAGGAACTAAAGTTCTGGTTGAAATATCTTCTGAATCAGGAGAAATTAGGGAGGTCGATTTAGAAAGGAGATCCGTAGATCTTAGGCCAGTGAGAACAAAAAGATTAAGAGACGATTCTCACACAATAGGATATTTAAGGATTACCCAATTCAGCGAAAGCGTTCCCAAAAAAGTTGAAGAGGCACTTCAAGAGTTGAAAGAGAAAGAGGTTGAGGGGTTGATCTTAGATCTTAGAAATAATTCGGGAGGACTAGTAAGCTCAGGTATAGCAGTTGCAGACTCATTATTAAGCCAGAAACCTGTTGTCGAGACACAAAATAGAAATGGAATCAAGGATGCAATAATTTCACAAAAAGAGACATCGTTTGATGGACCAATGGTGACTCTGGTTAATAAGGGTACTGCGAGTGCTAGTGAAATACTTGCTGGCTCTTTACAAGATAATGACAGATCGATTCTTATGGGAGAAAAAACTTATGGGAAAGGTTTAATTCAATCCCTAAAAAGTTTGGGAGAGGACAGTGGTATTGCCATAACAGTAGCTAGTTATTTAACTCCCAAAGGAAATAACATTCAAGGTCAAGGTATGACTCCTGACAAATTACTAGATCTTCCTGATGCTAGTGAATATGGAAGTGCAGATGATAAATGGGTAAAGAATGCAGAATTATTTTTAGAGTCCCTCCTAGAAAATGAAGAACTTGCATTTCAAAATAGTGAATTAAGCAATGATGGAATACAGTCTTGAAATGGCAAAAGATTGAAAATAAAAAATCTGAAAACTATGAGTATTAAACGAGTTTTTCATGATCCAATTCATAAAGAAATAGTATTTGATTCAGGGAATCCAGAAGAATTAATGGTTCTGGAATTAATTGATACAATCGCTTTTCAAAGATTAAGAAGAATAAAACAACTAGGGGCAGCATTATTACTCTTTCACGGAGCAGAATCGAGTAGATTTACGCACTCAATTGGCGTTTTTTGTATTGCAAGAAAGATCTATAAAAGGCTAATTAAAAGTAAGCCTTCATTTTCTGAAAATAAATTTGTTCTCTATGGAGCAGCTCTTTTACATGATTTAGGTCATGGACCTTTAAGCCATACCAGTGAAAAAATATTCAAGCATAACCATGAACAATGGTCCAAAAACTTAGTTAAAAATTATCCTCCAATAAATTCCATACTCAAAAAATATGACAACGAATTACCAAGAAAAATTGGGGACTTATTTCAGTCAAAGCAACTCTTTTCACAACCTTTAAAAACATTAATTAGTAGTGAGATAGATTGCGATCGTCTCGATTATCTTTTACGCGATAGTTACAACACCGGTACTAACTATGGCTTAGTTGATTTAGAACGAATTATTTCAGCTCTTACTTTTTCACCTGATGGAAATATCGGCATCAAACCAAAAGGAGTTATAGCTATTGAGCATTTCCTAGTACTGAGAAGCTTGATGTACAGAACTATCTACAATCACAGAATAAACGAAATATCAACATGGATACTGGAAAAAATAATTTATACAATAAAACACAATTTTGATAAGAAAATTTGGTTAGATAATTCTCTTCATAAATGGATATTTTCCCCTGAAAAACTTGATTTTGAAGAATTCATAAGAAATGATGATGTAACCTTTTACTATCATTTGATGAGATGGAAAGATGAATCTTTTGAGCCACTTTCTACTCTTTGCAAAATGTTTATTGACAGAGATTTGTTAAAGGCCTCGGACATAAGTTTTTTGAGTAAAATGAATAGATTAAAAATCCTCGCTGTTGCAAGAAAATTGTGTGAAAAAAATGGTCATAATCCAGACATTTTTTGTGGGATCAAAGAAAGGTCTTTTAAAGGTTTTGAATCTAACAATGCACTTAAAATATGGGACGGCACATATCAAAGCTCATTAGAAAATAGTTCTGCATTAATAAAAACTTTATTGCGATCTGAGGAAAGCTCTTTTATTATTTATCCCGGTATGATCAAAAATGAAATTAAAAATGAAATTTCATTAATAAAAAATAATAACTAGATTTAATTTCATGGAAATCGTTTTAAGTAGCACTAAAAGTAAATATTTAGAAATTTATTCTTTGGTTGATTTAGATAATATCCATGAAATTTTCAAACAATTTTACAACATGAAGAGACCTCTGGAAGCAAAAATTTACGCTGTCAATGAATCAATAAGTTCTCATCAATTATCAAAATTAAAAAATCATTTTGAAAAAATTAATGTTTGCTCCCTTTACATTTATTCAAACAATAGAGAAACAATATTAAGTGGAAAGTCTTTAAAAATTGATTCAACTTTTTTTAAAGAGCAAGAGATTAATAATAAGCTCCTTTCATTAAAATCAAAAAAGAAAGATGATATTCTCCATAAAGGGACAGTACGATCGGGTGACAGAATATCTTCAAATGGAAACCTATGCATTATTGGAGACGTCAATCCAGGAGCGATAGTTTCAGCAAAAAAAAACATTTACGTTTGGGGCAAATTACTAGGAGTCGCATTCGCGGGAAAAAGTGGAAATAAAAATGCCTCTATTGCATCACTTTATTTAAACCCATTACAATTACGAATTGCAGATGTAATAGCTATTGGACCAAAGGAAAAGCCAAGAAATTTTTATCCAGAAATTGCTGTAATAGATAAACAAACGATAATTATCAAACCACACATAGTAGAAACCAAAAATTAATCAATAATTTGCAATAAATTAATTCAAATTTGATAAATTTAAGAATTACTTAATCTTTAAAATATTTAACTTTATGCAAGTGGCTTTATTATTTGAGAAATCTTTAAAATTTTGGGGAAAAGTTCTCGCACAATATTAATTTGTTCAGGAAAAGGAGGGGTTGGCAAAACCACTTTAACTGCAAATCTAGGCATAGCACTTGCCAATAGCGGAGCAACAACTGCTGTATTGGATGCTGATTTTGGCTTAAGAAATTTAGATCTTCTTCTTGGATTAGAAAATCGCATAATTTATACGGCTCAAGATGTTCTTGACAAGAATTGTCGTCTTGATCAAGCGTTGGTTAGACATAAAAAAGAACCTAATCTTGCTCTTCTACCGGCTGGGGATCCAAGGATGTTGGATTGGATGAAGCCCGAAGATATGAAAAAAATTAGTGAACTTCTTAGTGAGAAATTTGATTTTGTCTTGGTAGATTGTCCTGCTGGAGTAGAAGATGGCTTTAAAAATGCTCTCGCAGCTTGTAAAGAAGCTATTGTTGTTACAAATCCTGAATTATCTGCTGTACGCGACGCAGATAGAGTAATAGGTATTCTTAATACTTCTGATATTGAGCCTATCCAGCTTGTAATAAACAGAGTTCGTCCCAACATGATTGCTAGTCAAGAGATGTTATCTATTGATGATGTCCAAGGGATACTTTCTTTGCCTTTATTGGGAATTGTTTTAGAAGATGAACAAGTAATTATAAGCACAAATAGAGGAGAGCCATTGACACTTACAGATGGAAGATCTCCTGCAAAAAAATGTTATTTGAATGTTTCTCAAAGACTTACAGGAAAAGATGTACCAATTATTGACCCAAAAAATGAAGGTAAAAGTCTTAAAGATAAATTCTTAAGATTAATGCAAACTAAGGTTTTCTAAAATGATGACACTCAGAGATCTTATAAATAAGTTACTAGGCAGAGAAACGGCTAGTGCTAACACAGCAAGAGAAAGATTACAACTTGTACTTGCTCATGACAGAGTTGATATGAGCTCTTTAACAACTGATCTTTTGGATAAAATGAGGAAAGAAATTCTCGATGTTGTTGCTAAATATGTTGAGATTGATTTTGAAGAGGTGGCTGTAAGTTTAGAGACCGAGGATAGAATGACTGCATTAGTAGCAAATTTACCAATCAAAAGAACTATTACAGGAGAAATAAAATTCAAAAAAACTGATAAAGCTAATAAAGATATCAAAAAGTAATAAATTTAAAAAAAGCTAAAAAAATACTGATAATTGACCCTTCCTGATTGTAAGATGGAGAGATTGCCGGCTTAGCTCAGCGGTAGAGCAGCGCTTTTGTAAAGCGAAGGTCATCAGTTCAAATCTGTTAGCCGGCATTTTGATTTATTTAATTCTGTTCAATATTCTTCGCTGAAAATAAAAAGACTAAACCTATCAGAGCAATAATCGGAATCAATCTTAATTCGAGAACATATTCTAAAAAAGATGCAAGGGGTTCAAATATCCAATAAGTAAAAAATTGAATCAAGAAAACAAAAAATAATAATAAAAACATTAATACAATTCCCTTACTAATACTTCTCCTTCTCTAATCAGTCTCCAATCTCCACTTTTCTTCCAAAATATAATAGTACTTGCTTTTCCACTTCTTTTTCCCCAGGGGATAGGACCCAAAATTTTTACAGAAGGGAAGTCTAGAGCAATACCTTCGACTGTAATAGATCCTTTAAAACCTGAAATATTTGCACTTGAAGTTAACAATGGACCTGTTTCTCTCATGAGAGATTGAGCCATATATGAATTTGGAATCCTCAACCCAAGGGTAAGATCATTGCTTGTGAGGATTGTAGTCTGCTTTTCTGAAGCAGGAATAACCATTGTCAGAGCTCCAGGCCAGTATTTTGAAGCTATATTTTCGTAATCTTCTTTAGCTGATTCGTGAACATAATTAATTAATTGTTTATGTTCTGACCCCATAAGAATTAAGGGTTTATCTCTATCCCTTTTTTTAAACTCATAAATAATATTTGAAAATTTTGGCAAGCATCCAATCGCAGGTAATGTGTCAGTTGGGAAGATTATAGGTAAACCACTTTTAAGAGTATTCAAAGCGGATTTGCAGTCTACTAAATTCATTTAGATTATGAACTTGTAATAATTTATTTATATCTTCCAATGGTAAACCTACCAATACCTGAAAGATCTTTCATAATTTCTATTGATGTAAATTTATTTTTAATAAAAAGTTGTTTTACTTTTTCGCCTTGATCAAAATGATTCTCTAAAATTAGCCAGCCCTTCTCTTTTAAAAATATTGGTGCTTTTTGTATTATTTCCCTAATATGTTTTAAACCATCTTCGCCCCCTAATAAAGCAACTTTAGGTTCAAAATTTTTAACTTCTTTGGGTAATTTTTCATAAGTATATTTAGGAATATATGGCGGGTTTGAAATAGCAAGGTCTAATTTTCCTTTAAAATTTTCAAGAGGTGACCACCAATTTCCACAATAAAATTTCAAATTTGATTGTTTGGAAGAATTTATATAATTTTCAGTAGCTATTTCTAATGCGTCTTGATCTATATCAGTTGCCACTCCTTCGCTATATGGATAAGCCAATGCCAACGCAATACTTATAGCCCCTGATCCAGTTCCTAATTCAGCAAAAAATAATTTCTCTGACTTCCTTCTAAATAAATTGAAGACAATATCTACTATTAGCTCTGTCTCTGGTCTGGGGATAAGTACTTTATTTGTAACTTTTAATTTTAAGTCTCTCCAATAAGTTATTCCGCAAAGGTATTGAATTGGGCAAGATCTTATTAAATGATCTTCCCAAACAGACTCTAAAAATTCTAAGTTTTTTTTTAAATGTAAGATCCCCCTAGGATTTAAAATTTTCAAGTTTAAATCACTAGTCGAAATATCGCCTATACAATCAAGTAAAACTTCAAAAGATTGTTGATCACCACCTTTTGAAAGTTGCTTTTGTTTCCACAGTAAAAATTCCTTTACAGAAATGCAAAGCATTTATTAAAGCATTAGCGTTTTGGTCCAAGTCTACCTTTACTAGAGTCAGAGTAGAAGCTTGATTTTTCTCCGTCTTGAGTAGAAATAAATAAACCAATGAGGAATATTGTTGGCACCCCTACAAATAAAAGACTAGCTACGAATCCAAAGTTAGTTGTTTCCATTTAGTTGGTAGTTCTATAATTAGGTATTAAGACTATAGACATATAACTAGAAATAAAGTGGAAAAATAAACAAATTTTATAAACTGATTAACAGTCTTAAACAATTTAGCGTGGTAATTTTTTATTTTCACTTATTTTTTTTAGTTCTTCCAAATTTGAGGGGGGGGATTGTGGTTTTGTTAAGATAACTGCAGATGACTTTATTAGTGTTTGGCATGCTAGTCGCCAATTTTCTGGCCTATTTTTAAGTTTTTCTTCTTCAACGGATGTAAGAGGGCTTAAAGAATTTTTGTTTCCACCTTCAACTGAAATAAAGCAAGTACTGCATTGTCCAGCGCCTCCGCAATTCCCTAAAATACCCTTTAGTCCATAAAGCTGTAAATTCTCTTTCATTACGAGTTCTCTTAAATTTTCACCAGTATTACATTGAACCTCTAAGTCCTCACGGATAAATCTGATAGTTGCCATTTTTTTAGTTATTTTTCTTATTTTGGCGTTTTACTTTGAGAATTGTGACCAAAATATTAACAATTTTTTGCTAAAAATTTCTTGTAAACTCTGTTCTGCTAATGGATTTGACCAATTTTTGCATGAAAATAAATTTATTTACAAAAATCCCTCAAAGACTAAAAAACCCTTACTATCGTGATGTTTAGCTGTTTATGCAGCATAGTTACTAGAAATTAACCGATGGGATTGCCTTGGTATCGAGTTCACACAGTAGTTATTAATGACCCAGGTCGACTACTTGCTGTGCATCTTATGCATACTGCATTATTAGCCGGCTGGGCCGGTTCTATGGCTCTTTATGAATTAGCCATTTTTGATCCTTCTGATGCTGTTCTCAATCCAATGTGGAGACAGGGGATGTACGTTATGCCTTTTATGGCAAGACTAGGTATCACAAGTAGTTGGAATGGATGGGATATTACGGGTGCTACTGGAGTTGATCCTGGATTCTGGAGTTTCGAAGGGGTTGCGGCAGCACACATAGTATTTAGTGGCCTATTGATGTTGGCATCTATTTGGCACTGGACATATTGGGACCTAGATTTATGGGAAGATTCAAGAACTGGTGAGCCTGCACTTGATTTACCAAGAATTTTTGGAATCCACCTTCTTCTAGCAGGACTTACATGTTTTGGTTTTGGAGCTTTTCATTGCGCAAACGTGGGGATTTGGGTTTCTGATTCATATGGTTTAAGTGGTCATGTAGAACCTGTAGCACCTTCCTGGGGAGTTGAAGGATTTAATCCTTTTAATCCAGGAGGTATTGTAGCTAATCATATTGCAGCAGGACTTATGGGTATCATTGGAGGTATTTTTCACATTACCAACAGGCCTGGAGAAAGACTTTATAGAGCTTTAAAACTTGGCAGTCTAGAAGGGGTTCTTGCCAGTGCTCTAGCTGCTGTACTATTCGTTTCTTTCGTTGTTTCAGGAACAATGTGGTACGGTTCAGCAACAACCCCAATAGAACTTTTTGGTCCTACTAGATATCAATGGGATTCAGGCTATTTCAAAACTGAAATTAACAGAAGAGTCCAAGCTGCTATTGATGATGGTGCAACTAAATCAGAGGCATATGCATCGATTCCAGAAAAATTAGCCTTCTACGATTATGTAGGTAATAGTCCAGCTAAAGGGGGACTATTCAGAGTTGGAGCTCTTGTTAATGGTGATGGTTTACCAACTGGTTGGCAAGGTCACATTGCTTTCCAAGATAAGGAAGGTAACGAATTAGAAGTTAGAAGAATTCCTAATTTCTTTGAAAACTTCCCTGTCATTCTTGAAGACAAAGAAGGCAATGTAAGGGCAGATATCCCATTTAGAAGAGCTGAAGCAAAGTACTCATTTGAGCAAACTGGCATTACTGCGACTATTTATGGTGGAGACCTAGATGGACAAACATTTACAGACCCTGCAGTAGTTAAAAGATTAGCAAGAAAGGCTCAACTTGGAGAAGCATTCAAGTTTGACAGAGAGACATATAAATCTGACGGTGTATTCCGAAGTTCTCCAAGAGCATGGTTTACATATGCACATTTATGTTTCGGATTGCTATTCTTATTTGGGCACTGGTGGCACGCTTCAAGAACTCTTTACAGAAATTCCTTTGCTGGTATTGATGCTGAGATTGGCGACCAAGTTGAATTTGGTTTATTCAAGAAGCTTGGAGACGAATCCACAAGAAGAATCCCTGGAAGGGTTTAAACTAAACTTTATTACTTAATCTTATGGAAGCTTTCGCTTACGTTCTTATTCTAACTCTCGCAGTTGTAACCTTATTCTTTGCTGTCGCCTTTAGAGACCCACCTAAATTCGATAGAAAATGAACCACAAAAAAAACCTCTTTAACAAGAGGTTTTTTTTTACTTTTCATAATTAGAATAATACCCTACTATTAGAGTTGAAGTGCATTATTTCACTACATGCAGTGTCCAACCTGTCAAAACACAGATAGCAGAGTTTTGGAATCAAGATCTGCTGATAGTGGTAAAAGTGTTCGAAGAAGAAGAGAGTGCTTAAATTGCAGCTTTAGATTTACAACTTATGAAAGAGTGGAATCAATGCCAGTTTCAGTTATAAAAAAAGACGGCAGCAGAGAATTATTTGATAAACAAAAATTATTAACTGGTATATCAAGAGCTTGCGAAAAGACTAATTTCAGTAGTGAGGCAATTGTTAATTTCGTAGATGGAATTGAATCACAAATCGTTCAAGATTCTAATAAAGATATTAAATCTTCACAAATCGGAGAATTAATACTTAAAAATCTTAGGAAAGAAAACGAGGTCGCCTATATAAGATACGCCTCAGTTTACAGAAAATTTAATGGGGTAAAAGATTTTATTTCAACTCTTGAGTCTCTAAAAGGTGGTTCAAAAAACCAATTAGCATCAATTTCATAAAATTCAGCATCTTAAAGTGTAGAATACATATCACAAATGCTTTTGCTATTGGTTTGCAGGCTAATAGCATTCCTTTCTAACTACCTTAGGTAGTCTGCGATACAACAAATGAACGAAAATTCTTCCCAAACTATTAAAGAAATTTCTGAGGATCAAGAAATCAAAAATCCGTCTGATTTAGATAAGGATTCAGCATCCCAAAATGAGGAAGATTTATCATTCGAGAATAGCGAGATACCTTCAGCAGATTCTTCCTCTAGCAGAACAAATACTGATTTTGACAACGTAGGATTTACACAAGATGAATTTGCATCACTTTTAGGTAAGTATGACTATAACTTTAAACCAGGCGATTTAGTTAAAGGTACAGTTTTTGCTCTAGAGCCCAAAGGGGCCATGATAGATATAGGGGCAAAAACAGCTGCTTTTATGCCTGTTCAGGAGGTGTCGATTAATAGAGTTGAAGGACTTAATGATGTTTTACAACCTTCAGAAAGTAGAGAATTCTTCATAATGAGCGAAGAAAATGAAGATGGCCAATTAGCCCTCTCCATTAGAAGAATTGAATATCAAAGAGCGTGGGAAAGGGTTAGACAACTCCAAAAAGAAGATGCAACAATTTATTCTGAAGTTTTTGCAACAAACAGAGGGGGGGCTCTTGTAAGAGTAGAAGGACTTAGAGGTTTCATACCAGGCTCTCATATAAGTGCTCGAAAAATTAAAGATGATTTAGAAGGTGAGTACTTACCTTTAAAATTTCTTGAAGTTGATGAAGAGAGAAATAGATTAGTATTAAGTCATAGAAGAGCTTTGGTTGAGAAGAAAATGAATAGACTTGAGGTTGGAGAAGTTGTTGTTGGTAATGTGAAAGGTATTAAACCGTATGGAGCTTTTATCGATATTGGAGGAGTTAGTGGTTTATTGCACATTTCTGAGATCAGTCATGAACACATTGAGACGCCACATAATGTTCTTAATGTTAATGACCAAATGAAAGTTATGATAATTGACCTTGATTCGGAGAGAGGAAGAATTTCATTGTCTACAAAAGCACTTGAACCTGAACCAGGAGATATGCTAACTGACCCTCAAAAAGTTTTTAGTAAAGCTGAAGAAATGGCTGCTAAATACAAACAAATGTTATTTGAACAAACTGACGAGAACGAAGAGATCTCTACAGCTTCAGCTGAAACAGTATAACTTCACTTATTTATTTGGTGCAAGAATATCAGAATTTCAACCTCATTATTCTTATACAAGTATTTTTAATTAACAATAATTGATTTGTAACGATAATCTAATTTAGGATATTTCTTAATTCCAAAATTATTTGTAAATGAGTGATTTCATTTTCACTTCAGAATCCGTAACTGAAGGTCATCCTGATAAAATATGTGATCAAATTAGTGACGCTGTTTTAGACGCTTTATTGACAGAAGATCCAGAAAGCAGAGTTGCATGCGAAACTGTCGTTAACACTGGTCTTTGTCTACTTACTGGAGAAATAACTTCAAAAGCAAAAGTCGATTATATAAAACTTGTTAGAAATGTAATTAAAGAAATTGGATATGAGGGCTATAGAGCAGGAGGGTTTGACGCAAATAGTTGTGCAGTTTTAGTAGCACTTGACGAGCAATCACCAGATATTTCTCAAGGAGTAAACGAAGCAGATGATGTTAACGATGATTTAGAAGATAATACCGGTGCTGGCGACCAAGGCATAATGTTCGGCTATGCATGCGATGAGACGCCTGAATTAATGCCCTTACCGATTAGCTTGGCACATCGATTAGCCATTCAACTTTCTAAGATAAGGCACGAAAACGTGCTTAATTATCTACTCCCTGATGGTAAAACTCAAGTAAGTATTGATTATAAAAATGGAGTACCACTATCGATTAATACCATTTTAATTTCAACTCAACATAATCCTGAGATAGATGGTATGACAAATGAAGAAGAAATTCGTCAAAGAATAAAAGGAGATTTATGGACGCATGTTGTAATTCCTGCTACTGAAGATTTAGAAATCAAACCAAACATTCATACAACAAGATTTCTTGTAAATCCCACGGGCAAATTTGTCGTAGGGGGGCCTCAAGGTGATGCCGGACTTACTGGAAGAAAAATAATAGTAGATACTTATGGGGGTTACGCAAGACACGGAGGAGGGGCATTTTCTGGTAAAGATCCCACAAAAGTGGATAGATCAGCTGCTTATGCAGCACGTTATGTAGCTAAAAGTATAGTTGAGGCAAAATTAGCAAAAAAGGCAGAAGTACAATTAAGTTATGCAATTGGAGTTGCAAAACCTATTTCCATTCTTATTGAAACTTTTGATACTGGCGTTATTTCACAAGCTAATTTGACTGAGCTCATTAATAAGTACTTTGATTTAAGGCCAGCAGCGATTATCAAAGAATTTGATCTAAGAAATCTACCCCAAAAAATGGGTGGTACATTTTTCAGAAAGACTGCATCTTATGGACATTTTGGCAGAAGAGATCTAGATCTCCCTTGGGAAAAGGTAGAAGAAAAAGCAGCCCAATTAGCGGAGGCTTCCAAAGTATTTTTATAAAAATATTTATTCTATGCCTGATAATTTTTATGGGGGATTAGATTTTGGAACTAGTGGCACAAGAATATCTATAATAAATTTTCATAAGAAATTAGTATATTCAAATTCAGTTCCTTATTTATGTAGCTTTAAGAATCCAAATTCTTGGATCAATTCTTGTGAAAAACTTTTAGGGGGTTTACCTATTGAGGTAAAAAGTAACCTTCAAAGATTGGCTATATCTGGCACATCAGGAACTTTAATAGCATCAAATTTACGAGGAGAGCCAATAGGAGAAGCAATATCTTATGACCAAGCATGTAATGAACATAAGATCCTTCTTGAATCATTAACTTCTGGAGAAGATCATCTGTGCACTCCATACAGTAGTCTTGCTAAAGCATTAAAACTAATAGATAAATATGGGACAAATATACTTTTACGACATCAATCTGATTGGATCACTGGTTGGTTTTTAAAAGATTGGACTTATGGAGAAGAAGGTAATAATCTAAAACTTGGTTGGGATCTAAAAAAAGAATCATGGCCAAAAAGCTATCTCAATACTGCATGGGGAAAATGCCTGCCTCAAATAATTAAAAGTGGGAAAATTATTGGACAAGTGAATTGTGATTTAGCAGAGAGATTTAACTTGAATAAGAAATTAATATTAATCTCAGGCACTACTGACTCTAATGCAAGTGTAATAGCTGCAGGTTTAGGCAAAGAAGATGGTCTCACAGTTTTAGGAACAACTATTGTAGTTAAGAAAATTATTGATAATCCTATAAAAAAACAAGGAATTACAAACCATAGAGTAAACGGCAATTGGATATGTGGAGGAGCATCAAACGCAGGCTGTGGTATATTATCTCAGTTTTTCTCTGATTTAGAAATAAAAGAGCTCAGTCGACAAATAAATCCATCAAAAAACACTTCTTTAAATCTTTTACCTCTTA
The DNA here is from genome assembly GCA_902620895.1 of uncultured Prochlorococcus sp. GTDB lineage: Bacteria > Cyanobacteriota > Cyanobacteriia > PCC-6307 > Cyanobiaceae > Prochlorococcus_A. The sequence continues at coordinate 3,156 of CACNJU010000018.1, read as the reverse complement.
ATAGTAAAGGAGAAAGATTTCCTGTTAATGATTCTAATTTAAAGCCAATACTTGGTCCAAGGCCAGTAAGCGACTCACTTTATTTACATGCATTATTCGAGGGTCTAGCTAAAATCGAATTGTTAGGATGGGAAAAGCTAGGTGAACTAACAGGTTCACTTCCAAAAAAAATTATTACTATTGGTGGAGGTTCAAAAAATCCTCAATGGAGAAAAATAAGAGAAAATATTATCAATATACCAATAGTTTCATGTAAAAAAACTACTTCATTTGGTACAGCCTTGTTAGCGATGAACTCAAAATAAAAGTTTTTTTAGATAATTGATGAAGATATAAAATTTTTAATTAAAAGGGTTTCACAAACTACACATCTTAATTTAAAGTATATAGGTTAGAGCCGGGATAGCTCAGTTGGTAGAGCAGGCGACTGAAAATCGCCGTGTCCCCAGTTCAAATCTGGGTCCTGGCACCTTTAAAACCCTGTCCTTGACAGGGTTTTATACTTTCAAATCATTGAGAAATCGTTATTTTTTCGTTTTTTCTTAACTTAAAATTCTTAGTTTTCGACTCTGCAGACTTGACCAATAACACCCAAAATCAGTTTATCTCCATTTGGATCTTGCCAATTAGCTAAATCATTGAAATTACTATTTGCTTCATCTATTGAGACATCAACATCTCTAAATGATTTTTCAAAACAATTTATATCCATTGTATAGAGAATATCCTTAGTAATTTCACTTTTTGTTTTGGGAATAAATTTACTCAATACTCTTACAGAACCATCCTCATTCCTTTTTATACTTTGCCTATCCCATAACTGCTCTCCGTATTCACTTTTAGGGACTCCAACCCATTCATGAGGCAAAGCTTCTGATTGTTTTATTGAAATACAAAAGAAAACAATAATCGAAAGGACTAAATTAATGAAATATCTAAAAACTATTGAATTAACTTTATTTTTATAATTAATCATGACTTCATATGGAATTCAAAAATTTTTTATTAATAGGAAATAAAAGATTAAAAATTTGTAAAAATTTTTATTGATTAGTATTTCTATTATAGATAGAATCAAATATTAAAATTAATAATTTACTTCCAATAAATTTATTAGAAAAATAATGAATAAAATACAGAAATTTTTCTCAGTAGTTTTTTTTATAGCAATATTTGTTGTATTGATTTATTTAATCCAAAATTATGGGATTCAACCTCTAAGGAACAAAATAGAAAGTATGGGGATTTGGGCTCCTTTTGGAATATTCATACTCAGAGGAGTAAGTATTATTTTACCTGCCCTTCCAAGTTCAGCTTATTCTTTGCTAGCTGGTTCATTACTAGGATTTCAAAAAGGTTACATGACAATAATCTTTTCTGATATCCTTTTTTGCCAAGCTGCTTTCTTTATCGCAAGAAATTATGGTCGAGTTCCTGTACGTAATTTAGTAGGCCAGAAAGCAATGCAAAAGATTGAAAGTTTCAATCAAAACCAGCTAGAAGAAAATTTCTTTCTTATGACAGGTCTACTAATGACTGGCCTTTTTGATTTTTTAAGCTATGCAATTGGTATTGGCGGAACTCGCTGGAAAATATTTACTCCTGCATTATTAATAAGTCTTCTAATCAGTGACTCTATACTAGTAGCAGTAGGAGCTGGAGTTAGCCAGGGAGCAGGATTATTTCTAGGGATTGCTCTATTGGGAATGTTTGCTTTAGCAACTATTTCAGGATTGGCAAAAAATAAAATGCCTAAATAATAAAACAGTTGATAATTCTGTAATCAAAGAAGAAAGATATGACATTTTCGCAAACAATAACTATATAAATAGTTATTCATGCAAGAATGGATATCGATTAATTTTTAAAGTTATTAGATGACTCCATTTAGACCAACTTCATATGATCGCCCTGGAGAACAAATATCAACTACTCCTTCTGGATTAAAAGTAACTACTGCAAAGAGATTAATGGTGGATTCAATGGTAAGAATGATACAAAAAGCAGAAAATCATTCCGTAGAAGATAAACTTGACGAAGAATCTAACAATAATTAATCAATTCATTGATAAAAGTATAGGAGAGTGGAAATCTATTAGAAGTACTCACACTTTAGCTTTTCAGGAATTTGAAAACTCAACTAGTAAAATACATATAAAACATATCAACAAAAAAAATAAAAAAGTCATTGAAATTCTTAAAAATTATAAATTTAGTTTAAACCTTGAGATCATAGCCATTTCTATAAACTGGCAAGCTATTAGTGATTGGGACAATGATGATATCAGTGAGGGAGATGAAACTATTCTGATTTTTTTACCCAAAGATGAAAATTCAGGAATTGTTTTAAGAAATAAGGGTTATACAGAATCCTTTATTTCATCATCAAATTATTTTGTTGATAAACAAAATAATTTACACATTAAAACTATTTATAAATCAACAGTTTCCGAAGAAAGAATTTCCTTTTTATCAACTCATGTAAGATCCAGATTTTCAACTATTAGAAATCTGGAAAATAACTCAGTTATGCAGACTTCTCATACTTCAGAGATAAGGAATTTAGCTAGTTTAAAAGATTAATTATCCTTTCAAATTGAAACTCTGTTTCAGATATTAATTTAGGAAGAAAGCCTTTTTTTCCAGGCATATTATTAACTGTTGAATTCAAATCAGAGATAGTTGCATCTCGCATTAATTGAAAAACCCTTCTTGCATTTTTTAAAGGTACACCAAGAGCAAGGTAAGTATTTTTTAGATCCTTCAAACAACTTTTTTCTAAAACTGATTCGTCATTAGAAATTAAAAGATAAGCAACAATCCTTAGAATTATTTCTCCATCTCTTAAACAAACGGACATCTTGTTAGTTGTATTTAAAGATATTTTTGCATTAAGTGAATCTTGATTTTCGCAAATCATTGCTGTTACGGCGTCTGCTGCGATTGCATGTGAATTATTGGTTATTGAGGTTATTGCATCTAATCTTGAGTTTGCACTATTAATGAATTCTTTTATATTGCTTAAATCATTTAATTTCTTATCGGCTGACAATAGTCGAGTATTCTTTGAAACTGACATTCCTGAAGTAAAATTTAAAGATAGATCTTAAGAATAATGCAAAGCTAGTAAAATCACTCAATAACTATAATCAAAAC
>CACNJU010000017.1 GCA_902620895.1 uncultured Prochlorococcus sp. | reverse complement strand
GATAGAGAAAACTAATGCTAAAGAACAAGAATATATAATCTCAAACAAAAACAAAAATTTGAAAACATTATTATCTAAGTCATTTCCCAATAAAAAAATAACCGTAACGGATAATAAAGATGGATCTCAAACAATTCTTATTAACTAATTTTCTTTTATTTTTAGGCAAAAAAAAAGACCCTTGCGAGCCTGGATGATGGGGATTTCTATCATGACAAATTAAACAGAAACAAACAACCCCATCAATAGGTGATTTTTATTACTTACAAACACCATATATAGTGCTAGGATTTTACAAAAGGCTGGGTGATGGGGATTATCAAGCTTTTTAATCGGACGTATCTTACGTCCTTTTTTTGTTGATAAAATAATCACTTACCTTATTTTTCTTTAATTATTATTAGGAGCAGTAATTAAAAAAAATATTTTATATTAATCATTTTTTTTCAGAACCCCCAATGAATATTTTTGAGGTTGACAATAAATAAAATTTTTCATGAAGAGTATTTGAGAATCGTTTTTCTTCATAATAAAATTTTAAATCAAGTGGAGAAATATTCTCATCAAACCATTCGTCATATTTTATATAATTATTTTTTGCGAAATAAGACATTTTAAAATGCCCCCTTTTTTTTTCTACCCTTAGCAACCATTACCACTGGCACTAATAGATATGTAAAGAAAGAGATTAAGAAAATATCTATATTCATTTTAAAAAATACCTGGGATGATCCAGCCAAAAAGACCGTAGTTTACAACCAATGCGAATAAACCCATCATTGCCATTCTTCCATTGGTTCTCTCGGCATTTTGCCAATAAGTTGGTTTTGAGTTTTCCATTTTTTAATTGTTCGTTAATAGGAGTGATTAAATTTTTATAGTGCGTAAGCAATACTTGGTGCTATCGCAGTAGTAATTACTGAAATGCCAAATAGTGATATGGCAATTAGATATGTTTTCATAAGAGTCCTACTTTTCCTGCTGTAATACCCACAGTAAGAAAGAAACCAAACTCTAAAAGGTCTTTAGCACTTGAAGGAACTGAGTTAAATAAAGATGAGATGAAAATCATTTTGATACATGTCCTCTAAGCCCCTTGGGGAACATAGTTATACACCGGGGAAATTAATCCACCGCCATCATCATCGTCATCATCATCATTCCATGGCAAATCACTCAACATTAATCCACTAACAAGAAATACTGTTATGACTGGCATAAAAGGAAAAAGTATAGTGTTAATCCAAGTGTTAATTCCTGCCTCGAGCATTACACAAAGCCTGGAATAATTTGTCCTGTTGTTAGATAAGCGCCAATAAGAGCAATAAAGCCCATCATTGCAAATCTGCCGTTAAGCTTCTCAGCTATAACCTTTTCCTTCTCAACTGTTTTTGTGTTTGTCATTAGAACCAACCAGGAATAATTTGACCAGTTGTTACGTATGCGCCAACAGCTGCAACGAAACCGAGCATTGCTGCCCAACCGTTAAATCTTTCTGCTTCAGGAGTCATTTTTATAAAGGGTGATTTATGTAAACTAATGTAACATTAATATTAATTAATGTAAAGAAATTAGTCACATATACTTGTATTTATATTAAATCTATACGTTACTGTTACATAATTGTATTTTATTGTGTATCTGCGCAAAATTTTTTAAAGGTTTAGGTCAAGTAGTTTTATAAGACTTCAATTGAAAGTCGATCTAAACTAAGGAGAAATTAGCTCCTTTTTTAATGTCAAATACTAAAGCCATAGAAGATTTAATTAATGGTTATGCAACCAGTGAAGATTCTTCTTTTCTAATACCTAACGTAACTGAGGATTTTTTGGCTGTAAGACCGAGTGGAAATCCAATCTCTGCAAAGGGATTAAAAAAGCCAATTATATAAATGATCTCTAACAAGTTATCCACTTTATGGACACTTTTCAACAGTTTTTTCCACAGGGTTGTGAGTAAACATTTTTAATCTGTGGATTACAAAAATTAACTTATGTTTTGTAAAAATTATTACCTTAAAATTCTTTTGCATCCTTTAATATTTACAAAATTTGCTTATAAAATATAGTGAAAGAAGAGCCTCGTAAAAAGTTACCTAATAAAAAAATAGTTAAGACAGCAAAGTTCGAGGCAAAAGAACAATTTACCAAATCTTCATTAGAAAATTTAAAAACAGAAAACGAACGTCTAATAAAAAACCTTATTGATTCAGGAGAATTTAAACCTAAAGATTGATAATAGTTTTTATATTAGTGAAAGGAACTTTGTACGGGTTAAGGAACGATTAGGTTCGGGAGTAGGTACGTATAAATACTCAGTGAATAATTAAGACTTCCTAGAGTATCTACATGGTTGTCATGAGACTGCCGCGAAAGCTGTAGAAATCAACCATAATCTTTTAACAAGGAATAAATATGACCGATCCAATTCTCTATCTTTCAATGTTCTTGGGACTTACTGGAGTGTACGTTTTAATTTCATCTTTTGGCGATGATGACGACGATAGTAATGACGATGGTGAAAGATATATCTACAACCTTGAATACGTAAAGGTAGGCAAATAGCTTTTTATAACTTCAATAGACTTTAAAGTTGAGAAGGTTATTAATTAATGAATTATGTTATTATAAATAAATGTCAGGTAGAGATAAGACTAATCAATATTGACCAAGCTAAAGAATTTCTGAAAAAGAATCCCAACTGCAAGAGTCAAATACTTTCTGATAATCAAGTTGTGTTGATCTATTCAATAGACCAAACGCAAAGAATGACATCACTTATTAAGCCTGTGTCTATGACCTTAAACAAAAGAACAAATGAAAAAACTAAACAAAAAATATGCTGAATTAATGCATCAGGCGCAACAAGCTACTGGAAGAAAAGAAGCTGTTGGACTATTGCATAAAGCAGCAAAATTAAAAACTAAATTTGATAGCTATAAGATGTGATTACTTATTAACAAATGAAAGTCGACCTAAAAAAGATGGAATAAAGCTTTCTTCCTTTTTATTTTTTTTTGTTTTTTCATTTAATTCAATTACATTATTTTTGGCAGAATCAGAATTATTAATTACTAATTCAAAATTATTAAATATATTAATTTTTCTAGATGCTTGGAATAATCCCTTGCATAAAGAAATAAAAGATAAAAAAGTAATTCCTATTGTTTTAAAGAGATTTAGAAATTGAATAAAAGCAGACATCAAAGACTTAAATATTTCAGCTACATTTTTTAAAAATATACCAATAAGCTCATATATTTGAATGAAGCTTTTATAAAGAGTATCAAAAATAGTAATAATATTTCTAAAGATTGAAGTGAAATCATTAAACAATTTACTTGAAAGTACATTAATTGTATTCTCATCATCTTTGGTAAATATTTTTACGATGCCAAACCAAATAAGAAATGTAGTTAGAAGAGTAATTGAGACTGTAATCATTGAAGAGTATTTTTTTTTAATCAGAGCAATATTTGCTACGAATCGCAATCAAAACAATTACTCATTAGAAACTAAATTTGATCAATACGAGATGATGTAGCCTGTTATTGATTGACAGTCGATCTAAACTAGGGAGCAATTAGCTCCTTTTTTAATGTCCTCTTCAATGAAAGATTTCTTAGATAAATTTTTTGATTTATGTAGAGAATATCAAGAAGAAATTCCACCTCAAAAGATGGCTGAAGTTTTAAGAGATTACGCAGATAGGTTAGATGGATAATTAACACCTATAGTTTCTAGATTTTTAAAAATAAATTTAATTGGTTAACTTATAAAAACTTCACATTTTTTTGGTAATTTATACTCTTTTATTCAATAAATATTTGAGAATTTTAAATAAACATGCTATTTAATTAGTCCCGACCATAAAAGTCATGCTGAAGAAAACAACAAAAACACCTCAACGTAAAACTACTCTTAAGTGGGATGTTAATGGAGAATTATCTTCTATTGATATGGCAAGAATACTTCAGGCTCTCTCAGTCAAAGAGTTAAGCCAGTGCGAGCTTGCATGTAATAGGGATTCAAAAAAATTAAATCTCGGTATGTGGTGGTAAATAGGTTTTTATTTTCAACTATTTGAGCAGTTGAAATATAGGAAAGACCTTAAACCTACAGAATTTTGGAACGGATTCTGTATAGTAATTATACATTTATGCACTATTAATTCTGATCAATGTATCGGTATGAACATATTCTTCTCTATAAAATTACAAATAATATGAACCTAAAAATATTGGGCTAGATATATTTTTTGCATCTGGTAATTTTAGTCAAATTAGATAAGTTCAAATGCCAGAAAAAACACTTGAAAAGACAGCATCTTTTGCAGTAAACATAAGTAAGTTGGCGGTAATATTTTATCTAGGCTTAGTAGAAGTATTTAAAATTGGCATATTAATTAGAGAGAAGTTAGGAGCTTATTTTGATGAATTAAGATTATCTAGAGAATGGGCTGAAGAAGCTTATGCAATACTAAAAAAACGACTAGAGGAACAAAAAGTAGCGGGTGGTATAGAAAATTAGTTATTTACAATCTTGAACTTTTAAATTTTTAGAAAGAGAGTTGAAGGATTAGCTACTTATAAATGATTGACAGTCGATCTAACATAGAGGGATTAAACACTCTTTTTATAATTTATGTTGAGAAAAAAAGAAAAACAAACTTTAACAAGACTCTTCCTTTTAGGGGTTGGTGCTCCAATTGGGCTTGACCGCTTTTACGAAGGTGATGTAACAGGTGGATTCTTAGCAATTTTGGGCTTTCTTGCCGCTTTGATAACAGTGGTAGGTTTGTTGGTATGGATCTTCCCTTTTATTTCTAAAACTTTTCGTTTGCTAAGAGAATTTGAAAATGCAGAAGACTGAATGAAACGCTCACTACTTGCACCGCTTAATTAAATAATGAACATCTACTTCTTGTTAGAAAAAATATTTACCCTTATTATTTCTCTAATTGGTTAAGACTATAATGAAATTCCGAAATACTGCGATTGCTTTAGGAATAGGTGCTGCGAAATTAGTGGAGGAGCTTTAGGATTCCCAATTATTTAATTAACTTAGCTTTCAATCTTCATAATCAATTTCATAATCTTTGATGTCCTCATAAAGCGTACTAAAAGACTTTTCTATTAAATCCTTACCTTTCCTGGTTAGCTTTAAAAGTGTTCTCCTTTTGTCTTTAGGATCAGATTCTTTTGAAATTAAACCTAAGCCAGCTTTGCCTAGTCTGTGATATCTACTTAAGTAATCTGTGAGTCTTGATGCACTAGCTTTACTCATCTTGAAGTACTCTTCTATATTCTTTTTACTGCAATTCTGATAGGTCGCTACAAACCAGAATACTGCTATTGCTTGAAGTGGAACGTCCTGTGATCTATCTAACTTCATAAACATAGTAAGGACTCGTAAAAGGTTATACGATTCGTTATCTATCTTAAGTAATTGTTCTAGTTTAGACTGTGTCATCTCTAGCCCATTCCTTACTCTATGACTATGATATTAACGTATTATGTGTCGATTTGTAAATATAGATCCATAAGTGGATAGTTTATGCTATATTAGTAATACTAGATCTCCATGTAAAAGTCATACATCAGGCATGCCACTCTAGTAAAAGCATTAGACGCCAAGAAATATTTTTTAAAACTTACTTAAAAGAACCTTGAAAACTAAATAGAACGATTTTGTTTGCAGCAGCTTGGACTTCCAATGATGAAGAACTACTTGCTAATGAAAAGTGAGCCAGTCTGATTTCAGAGTGGATCTCAAGGATTTGTGATTTTTTACCCAAACTTTACCCAAACTTTTAAACTTTTAAACTTTTAAACTTTTAAAAATTATCCGAATCCCTTAATCATTTTTTCTGATTGATATCCTGATTTCACGAATTTAGTATTATCATTCAATATTTAAATGATTTTTAAAAAGAGTTTTTGGTTTTTTTGAAGTAGTTTTCTTAAGATATTCAGGGATATAACTATATGAAACTAATTTCTCATCAGCATTATGAAAGTAGTTTTGAAATTCATTAAAGTACTTCTGGGGTAGAGTGAGGGGTTTTTTAATCTTCATTTTTTCCTCCTAATTAGTAATGAAAATAAGGAATTTCTTCTAATTTTTTTGGAATAAAAGAACAGATGCCAAATTGCATACATTCCATTTGATCATCAGTCAAAGCTCTCGAGTTTGAATTCCGACCTGAGAATGTATCTAGAAAAAAATGTATTGTATTTTGAATCTTATGTTTATAAGGATTTCCGCAAGACATCATTAACCTCCTTTGTTTTTTGAAAATTTTTAAACCCTATTATTCAGCAATGCAATAGGGGTCGCTTTGTGATTTGCTGCAAAAAATTGTTTTGCGTAGATAGGCTTTTTCATATTTTCTATAAATACTTTGAGTCATGAAAACTCCAAAATAAATAAGTAAGACAGTCAATATGAGTAGCTCTAATCCTAAGTTGGTCATTTGATTAACCTCCTTTGATTTGAGTATTATTTAGTACGTTTGATATCTAAAAAGCAAGCGTATGAATACCTAAAAAAATATCAGGCAATTACTTTAATTAACTTCGAAACTAAAAATAAGAATTTATTTTAAATACTAAGTTTCAAATAAATCAGCATATCTACGCATATACAAAAAAATTTATCCGTACTAGCTTCCTATTAGTCAAACGGAGGGATTAGAAATGATCGATAGTCCACCAGAGAAGTTCATTAGATTGGTATAAGCAGCCGACAACATTAACAACAAGGATCAATGATTTAGGTGCGTTGTTAATTTATTCCGACACATAACTAAGTGAAAGAGATTGATTTCTAAAGGCAGGATTCAATCTCTTTTTTTATTGGGTTTACATCAAAACAAACTTCTCATATTTATTTCTATTTTGCCAATATTAAAAAGCATCCATTACAACCTAAGCAAAGCGGTGGTCTATGGAAGCGTTTACAAAGCTTCTTAAATCAAAGAGTATGAAAGCCCTTAAACCCTTTGTAGAGTACGTTCTAGGGGCGTACTACAACGGTGCAGATGAGTATGGTAATCAGATAGAAGAATCAAGCAGAGAAGAGTCTTTTGAGCATAGATGGAATAAAGCAAGAGCTATCCTTTTGAAGAGCAAATAAACTTGTCGTTTTCTATTGCTAAAGTCAAATTTCAGGTAAAGTACCTATCCTCAGCCAATTGTTTTGCCATCATTTCTGCTGATTGCAACAATAGCCGATCTGGGTACTGAGCTCCCACCATCAGGAAAGTGACATTTGTCAGGATTATTTTCACCTGGATGCTGGACTCCTACAAACATAGTCTTTTTATCACTACTCCATGTGATACCAGTGATTTCACACTCTTTAGGACCTACTAAAAATCTGTCAATTTTACCTGTCCTAGGATTTGCGCATAACATTTGGTTATTACCCATTCCTTCAAAGGCTCCTTGATTAGTATATTTACCATCAGTTTGTATCCATAAGTTACCTTTTGAATCAAATGCGATTCCATCAGGTGAATTAAACATATTATCCTTCGTAATATTTTCAGAGCCCTTCATTAAACCTTCACCAACAACAGGATTACCAGCCATTGCAAATAAATCCCATTTAAACCCGTCAGCGGCATGTTCATTATTGTCAGGAGTCCATCGAACTATTTGACCATATGGATTTTCGACTCTTGGGTTAACTGCATTAACAGGTTGATTAGGTTTAACACCTCTATTTTTATTATTAGTTAAGGCACAATACGCCTCCACTTTATTAGGATTTGCAGCCACCCATTCAGGTCGATCCATAGTTGTTGCACCAACTTGGGTTGCCGCCATCCTTGTGAAAATACTAATATCTGAATCGCTCATTCCCGATTCTTTTAAATTAACCCATCTCCCGGTTCCATTCTCATTAAAAATCGCCACAAATAAATCACCTTCCGTTAATAGATCATAATTTGATGCAGCTCCTTTTATGTACTTTCCTTTTGAAACGAATTTGTATAGATGCTCTCCTCTTTCATCATCTCCCATATAGGCAACAACTTGACCATTCTTGGAGACAACAACTTCACAGTTTTCATGTTTAAATCTACCCATTGCCGTCTGTTTCCTTGGCATTGATTGTGGCTTAGAGGGATCAATTTCAGTAATATAACCATGCCTATTAATTTCATTCGGATTTTTTACAACATCAAATCTATCCTGATTCATAACCCAGTTGTAACCCCAATCTTTAGTTTTAACCCCATATCTTTTCAAATCTGCTGACAGATTTGCATTAGGGTCTGATGGAGATGAGAAATAACCGTGAAAATTCTCTTCACAAGCTAAATAAGTTCCCCAGGGAGTTCTGCCATTACCACAATTATTAAATGTACCTCTTGCTAATTTGCCTGTTTGATCCTCATCTGTTTTAAGTAATGGATGACCTGCAGCCGGTCCGTCTATAGCCACTTTCGTATCTGCAGTAATTTTTCTGTTATAAAGAGAATCTTTAACTATTTCCCACTTCCTACCTTTTTGTGCAACTTCAAAAATCGATACTCCATGTGCAGCCATGCCTTTTCTAACATCATCAGGTGTTTCAGGAAGCCCACTAGCACGGTTACCATAAATTATTTTTCTATTACAGTATTCATTATTGACTGCAAGTACTGACTTGCCATTAACCTCAAAAAGACTCATTCCATCATTGTTATCTCCAAATGATAGTTCTTGCGACTCCCCAGTTCCTCTTGTTTGCTGATCAAATTCAGGGGCTCCGCTCCATAATGGATCACCCCAAGCTGCAACCGTATGCCAACTAAAACCTTTTGGGACAGTAATTGTATCTTTACTATTGGCTGCTAAAGGTGTAAAACTAATGCCATTAAAGTCTGAACCAAATCCAATTGCTTTGCTTGGAATAGTGGCAGCAGCAAAAGCACCTATTCCTATAGCAAATGAACCCTGAAGAAATTTTCTTCTTGAAACAACTTCGTTAAAATCAGACACAACATAAAAGTGATAACTAATTTAAAAATCTATCTCTAAAGTTAAGTTTAATTTAAGGAGTTTCTAAAGTTTAAAATCAGCTCGAAAAGAGCATAAGAGTTTAGTTGCTTTCTAATAAAAAACTTGTTGACTCATACCCTTTTCAGTTGCTATAAATATTAGTTCACTTGTACTATATAGCTATGGAGGACTGGCAGGAATGGGATTATCTAGAGGACGAAATATTAGTAAGAAAACGACGGAAGATTTGTATTACTTGCAATCACTTCAGGTACAGCACGACAAGTTCTTGTGTCACCATCATTACTTGTCCCTTTCATCAAAAGCTTATTCCTCAAGGTGATCATCTCATTAAGGGATGTAGATACTGGAGAGAGAACAGTAGGATCTTTGCCCCAGAAGCCGCTTGAAATCCACAGAACAAAATTAATCGCTTCTATCATAAAGGCACTTACAAACTTCTAATGAAATCTCTTCTTGCAAGTAATAGATCAAAAGCTATATTAGGTATTGGAATTTTAGCTATTGCTATTGGTGCGATATCAAAAAAAGTTATCAGCTACCCATCAGGAGGATGTATGAAAGGAGCTCAAGAAATGACATTTAATTTGAATAAATCCATTCTCAATAAGCCCTGGATAAGCTGAAAACTGAAAAGTTAAATATGTATGCCTTACCAAACTTTAGCTGCAAATAATTGCTATTAGTATTGTTACAGCTGGTGTACTGGTAAGGTACCAATAAGCTTTTTAACCTTGGAGGTACAAATAACACTCAAAACAAACCCCAAAGAAAAACTTTATTAGGAGATGGAATGTTGCTTATGAATTACTCATTAAATAGTTTTATCCTTTTTTTTAACTTTTTAATTGGTTTTGACGTTGTATTGTCGTCCATCTTTTGTCCAATATCCCACTTTAAGTCCACTTGACCACGGATAGTCTTTATAAATCCTTTTATATACCTACTGTTTGTTGGCATGGTAGTACTGTCATGTGGACAGGTCTTCACTAAAAATGGACTTATTACCTTTAGGCAAGCGGACTAAATCCTCGTGGAGTTTACAGACTTTAGCCCGCTTTATTTTTATAGCTATGGAAATTTTAAATGGCAACAAGGATCTCAAATAAGACTTACTAGATTAATTAAAATATAATTTTCTCGATCTTTTGTGATCTGTTCCTAGCATTTTATCCATATTGAAATTCAATTGTTGATCCTTTATCCGTAAATGTCTGTACCTCAAACCGTACATATCTTTTAGTCAGTTTATGAGTCTGCCTAGTTAGAACGTAGTAGTAACAGTCATGAGTTCAAATGTCTTCAACACCAATCAGATCTTGTAAAAAATATGTATTAAGTTACAAAGATTCATCTAATAGTACACATCAAATAGGGTTCTACGCTCGCGATGCATATGACTGCCTGATGCTTGCTAGAGAATTTAATTCTTACGTACATGACCATCCAAATTCTGTAACCAGAATCCAACAAAAATTTTGAGGTAATTAATTATGAAGTTAGAAAGATCACCATTCGCAATACAAGATAAGAATAAAAAAGATCTTGATAATGCAAAGGATTATTCAACTCTTAAAGATTTAATGAAAGAACAGGGATTATCAACTGACCTGTCTGATTACTGGGATAAGGAACGTACTGATAATCCATCTAATGTTCACTGCTAGGTATACGATGATTAGTTATTGATGTTTTTGCTCTAGTATTTTTACTATATAATTACTTTCCTATTTGTGAACCCACACCTTTCTTGAGTTCATTTTTGAATGACTCTTTGCTTGAGAGTAAGATCTCGTTTATCGAGAATTTATTAAATAATGACTTTCCTATTTGTAATCCCATACCTTTCTTGAGTTCATTTTTATATGCCTCTTTGCTTGAAAGTATGATATCTTCAATCGAAAATTTATTAAATAAGGATTTTCCTATTTCTGAACCCACACCTCTCTTGAGTTCCTGTTTGTATGCCTCTTTGCTTGAGAGTGCGATATCTTCAATGTCTAAAAGCTTGTAAAGATCTGAAAAAAATTTCTTTATTTTAGTTGTTACTTCAAAATCCTCAGCCATCGTAAAAAAAACAGTTGTATTTATACTATATATAACCTGTGATTTCTTGGCTATAAAACTCATTTAGAGCCATTGGTATGACTTGCTTCTGAGTGTTGCCATACCTACAAAAAAATGCTATAATATTAGCATCGGAAACGAAGTCTAAGGAGATCGTGCTAAGGCACAAAATGAGACACAATCCCGATGAATTATTAGAAGAATAAGTAATAAATTTAGTCAATATATTCACACTCATCACGCCCTAAGAAGGTACTAAAAACGTTTGAGTTTTTCGTTTAATTAACTCACTCAGAAACAATTATTTTTTAATCCACTTTATGACCACTATTGCAATTTCAGAAACAACTAAAGAAAGCCCATGGATGACATTGAATCAAGTAGCAAAATATTTTTCAGTTAGCGAAAGGACTATTTCTAGAATGATTGATCACATGAGTTATGGCATTCATTATGTAAAAGCCAATCCATATAAAAAAAGAAGCAAATTAATTTTCCATATTACTCAACTTGAAAAGCTGTGGAAGACTCCAGTGCCTTCGTGTAGACAAAAATAAATCAGCATATCTACTCATATACATTTGAAAATAATTATCGTAATTTCTTCTTGATCTATACAGATCTAAGCAAAACAAAGAGATTGATTTTTTACCCAGGAAAGTCAATCTTTTTTTTATGTAATTGATTAATCCAGATAATCTTTAAATTTGATATTTGACATTGCTTTTTTTCTTATAGCTTCACTACTTATCCATCGTTGGTAATGTTTTATATGTGTAGATAAATCATGACCCATTGCCATCGCAGCTTCTCCATCAGATACACCTGACCATCTTTTATCTGTTGCAACTGTAATAGCCCATGTATGTCTCAAGTCATATGGTTTTATATCTCTTGGTTTATCTTCCTTATTAATTACACCCTTTGCGTCTGGTATGCGACATCTAAATTTAGGAAGTTTCGCTCTTAATTGTTCTGTAATCCAATTACCTAAATAACTATTGTTATCGCATACCCCACGATCATTTGGATCTTCTCCTGTCCATGTTTTCGTCTTATCAAAAGCAGAGACTATATTCATTTTTGCTTTCTTACGAAGTAGGTCTTGATTCATTCTGAAGTCCTCTTTTAATTTGTACTTTTTTATCCATTCTGGAAATATAGGAAAAGTCCAATGCTCAAATTTAGATTTAGTTCTCCATTCTCCAGCTACATATACCCAACCAAATTCAGTTGAGCTTTTTTCATCTTCTGAAGTAATTTCTTCTATGTGATGTAACTCGTGATTTCTTAATCCATAATTCATCATCATCACAAGACACCATGTTTGTAATGGGAAATCATTTTTAATCTTGTCAAAGTATTTCTCTGCTTCATTTCTTGTTGGGATTCCTCTTATATCTCCTATGTCTGAGTTTGTTAAATACCTTGTTTTCTTTCCTTTTGATTGGTTATGTAATGTTCTTTGTTCTAATAGATTTTCACGCTTTAACCAATCAGGTTCTTTCCCATCTTGTTCTTTAATTGCTTGACGTATTTGTTCAAGTCCATCAAGGTTATTTAGAAAACCTCTTTGGTCAATCATATGGTATTTTTTTAACCATTTAATGATTGCTTGCCAGTCGAAAGAAGGCTTATCAGCACTAACTTTATTAATGGTTGCTCTAACGTTCTTAGCACTAGAACCTTTCATCGTTTGTTCTATATATTTTAAGGTTATTTGCTTTATCTCATCCCATGTCTGTGTAACATCTTGAGTTATTTGAAGAGGTTCATTATTTTTTACTTTTTCTATTAATTGTTTAAAATCTAGATCACTTGGTAATTCTGAATCTCCAATGTAATTTAGGAGTTTATAAGCACATTGACAATCCTCGTAAAGCTGGTGCTGAAGCGGGTTTAGAGAGAATCTTTTATTTTTGTTTGCCTTTAGATATATGAAAATAAATGGTCTTGTTGGATACTTATAAAAACCATATTTACTACTAATTTCTTCACTATTTATCTTAATTCTGTCAAAATAACTTAGCTTCATTATTAACCTTATGATGTAACCCGAAGTTAAATCCTAGTTATAGATTTAAATTAAGCATATAGTTTTAATTATATTCGTCAAGAATTTTGTTACACCAGTTGTTACGCCAGGGCTGTTTTTGAGGCTTTTTGAGTGATTTCCTGCCATTTCCTGACGATTTCTAATAATATTCTTAATCACTGAAACTAATTGCAAACACTAAAAAAGCAGCTGTGAAGCTGCTTCTAAATGGTGGCGGGGGGGAGATTTGAACTTCCGACCTTCGGGTTATGAGCCCGACGAGCTACCAGACTGCTCTACCCCGCGATATGTATAGCATACATCTGAAAGGGTTATTTTTCCTGTTTTTTTAGGATTCTTGGAATTTTAATTTACCTTTAACTTCAAGTCGTACTCCTTCAGAAAAATTTAAGACCTTTTCTTCGATGTCTTGAATTCTTAAATCAGATATCCACTCTAACTGTTTTAGCAAGTGAAGACTGACAGCATGCTTTGCTCTTTTAGAACCATCTTCTACTTTTAAAGCTAGTCCCATCCCTTCATTTACCTTACACAGACACTGTATTCCCTCGGCTCCACCTTTACCTATAACTTTCCCATGAGATGCTTTAATTATTTCTGTATCAAATTTATTGTTGTCACTTATCATTGTTGGGTTTATTATCATAGCCCTACTTATTTGTTCTAATTCTGCATTTTCGGAACTGCTTAGAAGTGAATATAACTTTGACATTTCTAAAAGTTTTAAATAAAGAGTGGGGGCACCACAATCATCACGTTCTGCTTTTATTTCAGATGGTGGGATCTCAAGTAATTCAGAAACTATTCTGAATATTTCTATTTGAAGTGGATGATCCCCCTTTAAGTAAGTATCCAATGGCCAATTCATTTTTTTGCATGTAGCTAAAAAAGCAGCATGTTTACCCGAACAATTATGTTCTAATGGGCTTGTCATTTTTTTTGGACATTTAAGATTATTTATGTCAATGTCATATTCCCATAAAATTTTGAAGGCTTCCCTTGAATGAAGTTTTGAACCGCTATGTGACCCGCATGCTAATGCTATTGATTTTGATTCATTATTGATTTTTGATGCAGCTCGGCTACTAACGAAAGGGATTGCTTGAAACGGTTTTAGTGCTGATCTTATGAAACTTTTATATTCAGGATTTCCTGCACACATTAAAACCCTCCCTTTTTTGTCAGTAATAACGGCATGAATTTTATGGATTGATTCAATATTTGATCCTCTTATTAAGGTTGCCTGTAAAGGAGGATTGTTGGAAGTGTAGAGATTTTTGAAATTAGAACTCATTAGAAATTGTTATATTGAAAAATCAAAATTCCAGACAAAGCTAAGATTGAAATAATAGAAAAAATTTGAATTAAATTTCTTAAAATAGGCTTTACCTCAATTGAGGCAATAAGTGATTCTTTTTCTTTCAAAACTAATGGCTTTTCCCAAACTTGACCGTCATACCAACCTGATTCCTCGTATTCAACTTTTTCAGATATTAATCTCTTAAATATGTGATTCCAACCTAAATACAACCTTATTGAAATCAAAAGAGGTATTGATAAGCTGCTAAAAAAACTCAATAAAATATATCTAAAAAGTGATGTTTTAAAATGTACACTTCCTGAAGAAATAACAAGAAATAGAACAAAAGCAACTAACCAAAATTTAATCAATATAAGAATTAGGGATTTTTTTGTTTTTGGCCAAGAAAAAATTTTAGACTTTGATAGTTCTATAAATTCATTTGTTGGTTGTTGTTCTCTGGGGACAGGACATTTATACTCGTTCATGATTATTAAGGAAATGTAAGATTATCTCCATTACTCCAGAATGATTCAAGATCGTAATATTTTCTTATTTCTGGTTGAAATATATTGACAATCAGATCACCATAATCAAGTAAAGCCCATTTCGCCTCATTAAGCCCTTCTTTTCTTATCGGTTCAATTCGAGCCTTTTCTCTCAGTTCTCCTTCTACTGAGTTACTTATAGATCTAACTTGTACATCAGATAATCCCTCAGCTATCAAAATCCATTCGCTTATAAATGATACCTTGTCTATTTTTATGAGTTTTATATCTTTTGCCTTTTTTTCATCACATGCTTTAGCTGCCATTAATACTAAACTTTTATTGTCCATAAACATTTTCGCTTGAAACTGATTTTTCTGATCCTTCTTGCTGAGATAATTCTGATCTAGCCTTTTCTGCACTTTTTCTTAATGCATCTAATCTATCTTCATAGAAACTTCTTTTTTTCTTTTTTCGAGTTTTTTCTATTAATTCCTTTAATGCTCCTCCAAGACTTTTATAAGCGTTTGGAATGCTGTATCCAAATCTACAAGCAAGATCTATAGCTCTTTCATCTGCAAAAATAGCATCTTGAAGTTTTTTTTCGGAATTATTTTTTATATATAATCTATAACCTGCAAAACTTGACAAGCCAAGTGCGAGTAATAAAAGAAGACCATCTTGTACCCACAATTCACCAATCGCGCCACCGAGACCTATCGCAAGAGCTGCCATTTCCCATCCATCTCTGGGGATTGTATCGTTTTGAATTTTCCCAACCTCATGCCAAAATAATAAATTTCTGTGGTCAATTGCAAAGTTATCCCATTCATCTAGATCTATTTGTATTTCTACTTCGTCACGACCGATTTCCTCAAGTGTTATTAGAGGTGGGTCTATTGCAGCAGCAGCTTCAACAAATACCCAACTTTCATTCTCTGGAGGCAACAAACTTTTAAGTCGCTGAAGTTCGCTCATAAAAAATTAATTTCTTTCAATACTATAGAAACAAATGTTGCTTTTCAAGTAACTTGATTAACATCTGATGATTTATAAGTAGCATGAAATAAACAATGGTTTTTAATTATGCCTCAAAGAGGTGATATAAAAAAAATTCTTATTCTTGGTTCTGGACCGATTGTTATTGGACAAGCATGCGAATTTGATTACTCTGGCACTCAAGCTTGCAAAGCTTTAAGAAATGCTGGTTATGAAATTATCTTGATTAATTCAAATCCAGCATCAATAATGACTGATCCTGATATTGCTAATAAAACTTATATTGAACCATTGACTCCTGAAATTGTTTCTCAGATAATTTTAAAAGAAAAACCTGATGCGATTCTTCCTACTATGGGAGGTCAAACTGCTTTGAATCTTGCTGTTAAATTATCAGAATCAGATTTTTTGAAACAAAATAATATTGAATTAATTGGTGCTGATTTAAGAGCTATTAATAAAGCTGAAGATAGAAAATTGTTTAAAGAATCAATGGAGAAAATAGATGTTAATGTATGTCCATCTGGAATCGCATCTAACCTAGATGAAGCCATAGAGGTATCTAAGGAAATTAGTTCTTATCCTCTTATAATAAGGCCTGCATTTACATTAGGTGGTGTAGGAGGTGGAATTGCCTTTAACCTTGAAGAATTTGTCGAGTTGTGTAAATCAGGTCTAGAGGAAAGTCCCAGTAATCAAATATTAATTGAAAAATCACTTATTGGATGGAAGGAGTATGAACTAGAGGTAATGAGAGATACTGCTGACAATGTTGTAATTGTTTGCAGTATTGAAAATTTAGACCCAATGGGTGTCCACACTGGAGATTCGATTACTGTAGCTCCTGCACAGACTTTAACCGATAAGGAATATCAGAGATTAAGGGATTTGTCATTGAAAATCATTAGAGAGGTAGGAGTTGAAACTGGAGGGAGTAATATCCAATTTGCAGTAAATCCAACTAATGGAGAAGTAATTGTTATAGAAATGAATCCTCGTGTGAGCCGATCCTCAGCCTTGGCGAGTAAAGCAACTGGATTCCCCATAGCGAAGATTGCTGCTTTATTGTCTGTTGGTTATACACTTGATGAGATAATTAATGATATTACAAAAAAAACACCTGCATGTTTTGAACCATCAATTGATTACGTAGTTACTAAGGTTCCAAGATTTGCTTTTGAAAAGTTTAAAGGCTCTTCGAATACTTTAAGCACTGCAATGAAATCCGTTGGTGAGTCAATGGCGATAGGTCGTTCTTTTGAAGAATCATTTCAGAAAGCATTAAGGTCATTAGAAGTAGGTGTTTTTGGATGGGAATGTGATTCTCTAGATGAATTCAAAAACGAGAGACATATTAAAAATAGTTTAAGAAACCCTACATCTGAAAGAATTCTCCTTGTTAAAAAAGCTATGCAACTAGGGAAAACTAATTCATATATTCAAGAAGTCACAAATATAGATTTATGGTTTATTGAAAAATTACGTAATATCTTTAATTTTGAAAATGACTTTTTGAAAGAGAATGAACTTTATGCTCTAGATAGGGATTTAATGTTACATGCTAAACAATTAGGCTTTTCAGATCAACAGATAGCAAAGTTAACTAATTCTGAGTTTTTTGAAGTGAGAAGATATAGAAAAAAACTTAATGTAATTCCAATTTATAAAACTGTTGATACTTGTTCAGCGGAATTCTCATCCTCAACTCCTTATCATTATTCAACTTACGAGGAATCCTTCATTGATTTTAATTCTCAAATTTCTGATAGCGAGATTTCAGATAATATTAAATCAAAAAAAATTATGATTCTAGGCGGAGGTCCAAACAGAATTGGTCAGGGAATAGAATTTGATTACTGTTGTTGTCATGCATCATATCAAGCCTCTAAAAATGGATATAGAACAATAATGGTTAATAGTAACCCTGAAACTGTTTCAACAGATTACGATACTAGCGATATTTTATATTTTGAGCCTGTAACTTTGGAGGATGTGCTCAACATCATAGAGGCTGAAAATCCATATGGCTTGATTGTTCAATTTGGAGGTCAAACTCCACTAAAATTATCATTATCTTTATTTGAATGGCTTAAATCTAAGGATGGGGTTAGAACTGGATCAAAAATTCTTGGTACATCTCCAATATCTATTGATCTAGCTGAAGATAGAGAGGAATTTACAAAAATACTTGAAGAATTAAGTATTAGACAACCTTTAAACGGTATTGCACGTAATCAAAATGAAGCAGAAAAAGTAGCAAAAAATATAGGTTTCCCCTTGGTTGTAAGACCCTCTTATGTTTTGGGAGGAAGGGCAATGGAAATTGTTAAAGATGAGAATGAACTATCGAGATATATATCTGAAGCAGTTAAGGTGTCGCCTGATCATCCAATCCTTCTTGATCAATATTTGAATAATGCTATTGAGATAGATGTTGATGCTTTATGCGATTCAAAAGGTTCGGTTGTAATTGCTGGTCTAATGGAACATGTGGAACCTGCAGGAATACATTCAGGAGATTCAGCTTGTTGTTTACCATCAATTTCTCTATCAACATCCACTATAGAAAATGTAAGGAACTGGACTAAATTAATTGCACAAAGATTAAATGTGGTTGGTTTAATTAATCTGCAATTTGCGGTGACAAATACAAATAACAAAGAAAATAAGTTATTTATTCTTGAAGCAAATCCAAGAGCATCCAGGACAGTACCATTTGTCTCAAAAGCCATAGGAAAACCAGTTGCAAAATTAGCTACCCAGTTAATGCAAGGTTTCACATTAAAAGATGTCAATTTCACAGAAGAATTTTCTCCAAAATATCAGGCAGTTAAAGAGGCTGTTTTACCTTTCAAAAGATTTCCTGGATCTGATACATTACTTGGTCCTGAAATGAGATCTACAGGAGAAGTAATGGGCTTAGCTAAAGATTTTGGTATTGCTTATGCCAAATCGGAATTGGCTGCGGGAAATGGTGTTCCTTTAGAAGGAGTAGCTTTTTTATCTACAAATGATTTAGATAAAAAAAATCTTGAGGAAGTTGCTAGAGAGCTTTTGATTTTAGGATTTAATTTAATCGCAACAAAAGGTACAGCTGCATATTTGGTTAATTTAGGTATTCAAGTTGATGAAGTGCTAAAAGTTCACGAAGGTAGACCAAATATTGAGGATCTTATTCGTTCGGGACTAGTTCAATTAATAGTAAATACTCCAATCGGCTCACAGGCTCTTCATGATGACGCTTATTTAAGACGTGCTGCTTTAGAATATAATATTCCAACATTTACAACTATTCCTGGTGCAAAGGCAGCCATTAAAGCTATAAAAGCTTTGCAATGTAATACAGTTGATGCTTACTCTTTACAAGAAATTCATAATTTTTAGAATTTCACTCTAGGTGTTTTAGTTTTTCTCTTAATTGATTAGCTAATGTGTTGCGGCTAATTGAAAGTAATTTGAGAGTATCTTGATGCATCTTAAGTTGTGTCTCAGCTATTTGTAATACTTTTATAGATTCTTTTATTTCATTAGAAAGTTCATTTATTAAATATTTTTTCCCTTCAAAGGTTAATACTGGGTTTGAAGAATCATTTAGGTTTGCGTTCATGGACTTATCTATTTGATAAATAAATATAAAGTTATAAATTTTTAATCAATTGTTTTTCACATAATTCTTTATAAATTCCAGGTTTATTTATTAAATCAATATGTTTCCCAACTTCAACAATTTCGCCTTTATCAAATACAACTATTTTATTTGCCTCTTGAGTAGTTGCTAATCTATGAGCAATTACTACAACTGTTCTATCTTTCATAGCTCTATTAAGACCTTCTTGGACTTCAGATTCTGATTCCGCATCTAATGCACTTGTTGCTTCATCTAGAAGAAGAATTGATGGGTTGCCAAGAATTGCTCTTGCAATTGCGATCCTTTGAATCTGACCCCCTGAGAAATTTGATCCTCTTTCAGTTATTTTAGTTTCATATTTTTCAGGAAGATTTTGAATAAAATTGTGAGCGTTTGCTTTTCTTGCTGATTCAATAACTTCTTCTCTGGTAAAATTTCTGCCCATTCTTATTACGTCAATAATTTTTCCTGAAAACAAAAAAGGCTGTTGTTGTACTAATGCAATATTTTTTCTTATGTCTTTTGTACATAATAATTTGAGATTTTTATCATCTATAAAAATGTCTCCATAATTTGGAGTTATGAACTTTAATATCAAAGCCAACATTGTGCTTTTGCCAGCCCCAGATGCTCCAACGAAAGCTGTGACTTCCCCTTTTTTTATTTCTAAATTGATATTTTTAAGAACTTGATTACCTTTTTTGTAAGCGAAATTAACTTCCTTGAAACTTATTTTGCCTTTAATATTGTATATCCTTGTTAAATTTTCTTTATCATCTTCTATAGATTCTAGATTTATGTTTTTTAATCTTTTTATTGAAGCTTCCGCTTGTTTATAGTCATTAAAGTTTGTACTTACATGGCTTATTGGATCAATTAGCATCAATATTGCAGCAAAAAAACTACTAAATTCTTCGCTTGTTAGAAGACCTAGATTGATTCTTGCAGCTCCTAAACCTAATATTGCTAATATTCCAAAAGCTTCAACAAATCCTACAACTGGATGTTGAAATGCAAGTAATTTTAGTGTTTTATATTTTGCTTTCTTATTTGTACTTAATCTTTTGAAAAATCTATTCTCAATCCAATTTTCTGCAGCAAAAGCCCTTATAGTCGACATTCCATTTATAGATTCACCTATTAGACCTGCTAAATTACTTGTTGATTCTTGACTTTTTTCAGATGCTAATAAAACTTTTCTTCCAAAACTATTAACTGCAAGAATAATCAATGGTGCTAAAAAGAAAGTTGATAATGTTAGTGACCAATCTAAATAAAACATATAAAATATAACCGCTAATAATTGTAAAGTACAAGGAATAGTATCCTGAGCTGTTTTATAAATAACTTCGCTTACCCTATCTGCATCTTCTGTAAGTCTATATGTGATATCTCCGGCAGAAATTTTTTCAACAGAATTCATCTTTATTTTTTGAATTTTGCTAAATAAATTTCCTCTCATTACTTCACTAATTTCTAGAGATGGTTTTGCTATTAATACATCCTGTCCAAATTGAGCAGTTTTTTGAATTAAAAATACAATTAAAGACTTAACTATTATGCTAGAAACTTTTGCGAGATCACCAGACCCGATTGCTGGGATTAAGTTACCAGCTAAATACGCTAACAAAGGCCAACAAGCTACATAAATAAGCATGCATATAAAACCTTTTAAAAACCTATTTGAATATGGTCTGACTGGTGGTATTAGTCTCAAGATATTATATTTTTAATATTTATCCTACTTTATCAATATCTTTAAGTATAAAAAACAATGAAATTAGATCAATTTTTAAAATGGAAAAATTTGGTCTCCTCTGGTGGTGAAGCAAAAATTTTTATTAAATCCGGTTCTGTAGAAGTTAATGGTGTTATAGAAACTAGAAGAGGAAGAAAATTAAATAAAGGAGATAAAGTTATATTTCTAAAAAATGAATTTATTTTCGAATAATTGGCCTATTCAACTCAATTTATATTAGTATTATTTTCTTGGAGATAATATTTTGAGAACATCTGTTATTGCTGGTAATTGGAAAATGCACATGACTTGTGCTGAGGCAAAGGCTTATTTAGAGAAGTTTATACCTTTGATAAAAAACATAAATGATGATCGTAAAGTTGTTATTGCGCCACCTTTTACAGCTATTTCAACCTTTTCTGATCATTCTGATTTTGATTATTTAGATATTTCTAGTCAAAATATTCACTGGGAGGATGAAGGAGCATTTACTGCAGAAATATCTCCAAAAATGCTTCTTGAACATGGTGTTTCATATGCAATAGTTGGTCACAGTGAACCAAGGAAGTATTTTAGTGAAAGTGACGAACAAATTAACAAAAGAGCTGTTTTTGCTCAATCTAGTGGTCTTACTCCAATAGTTTGTGTAGGAGAAACATTAGAACAAAGAGAGAGAGGAGAAGCTGATAGAGTTATTACTAGACAGGTTGAACAAGGATTAGAAAATACAGATCCATCAAATTTAATTGTTGCCTATGAACCAATATGGGCTATTGGTACAGGTAAAACATGTGAGGCTAAAGATGCTAATGAGATATGTTCTTTAATTCGGAAATTAATAGGTTTTGATGACGTGATTATTCAATATGGAGGATCTGTAAAACCAAATAATATTGACGAAATAATGTCAATGAGTGATATAGATGGGGTTTTAGTTGGAGGAGCTTCATTAGATCCGAATACTTTTGCAAGAATTGCAAATTATAAATAAGAAGGATCCATGGCCAAAAGGCTGGGGACAAAAAACTTCAATCATGGGAGTTATTAATTTAACTCCTGATTCATTTAGTGATGGTGGAGAATTAAACTCTTCAAAAAAAGTTTTGGATCAAGTTAATCATTTTTTGTGTAATGGTGTTGATGTTATTGACCTTGGTGCTCAGAGTACAAGGCCTGGGGCTGAAGAAGTTGGTCCCAGTATAGAAATAAAAAGATTGATCCCATATCTGAGATTAATAAAATCTGAATTTCCAAATGTTTTAATCTCTATTGATACCTTTAATTCTGAGGTCGCTTATGAAGCTCTTTTAAATGGTGCTGATTGGATAAATGATGTCACTGGAGGAAGAAGGGATATAAATATTTTGGATGTTGTATCAAAATTCAACTGTCCATTCGTCATAACTCATAGTCGTGGTAATAGTCAAAATATGAACCAACTATCTAATTACCAGAATGTATTGAGTGATGTTAAGTGCTCACTTGATAATTTAATAAAGAATGCTTTAGAAAAAAATATATCTGAAAAAAATATAATAGTGGATCCTGGAATTGGTTTTTCAAAGGATATAATTCATAATTTGGAAATCTTGAGAAACTTAGATGTATTTAAAAAATGGAACTTGCCGATTTTGATTGGTGCATCAAGGAAAAGATTTATAGGAGAAATTTTGAATGAAAAAAATCCAAAAGAAAGGGATATAGGATCACTTGCAATAAGTTGTCTTTGTTCTCAATGTAATATTGATATTGTGAGAGTTCACAACGTTAAACTAAATTATCAAATTCTTAAAGTAGCTGATAGGATTTATAGAAAATAAAAAAAATATTATTCTTTAACTCCTTCGATTTTATCCTCTACCTCTTGGTAAAGTTCTTTTAATTGTTCTATATTTTCATCTGAAGTTTCCCAATATCCTCTACCATTGACTTCTAGCAAAGTTCCAACAATTCTTCTGAAACTATTAGGATTAAGATCCATTAATCTTTTTCTCATTTCTTCGTCATTTATAAATGTTTCATTAGTTTCTTCATATACAAAATTATCTACTTGACCACTTGTAGCACTCCAACCAAGAGTGTAATTAAGTCTGTTAGATAGTTCTCTAACACCTTCGTAACCAGATTTGAGCATACCTTCATACCACTTAGGATTCAATAGTTTTGTTCTTGAGTCTAATCTGATAGTTTCTCCAAGTGTTCTGACTTGAGCATTGGAAGTTGTAGTGTCTGCTATGTAGCTACTTGGTTCTTTTCCGTCATCTCTTAGTGTCTTAATCAATTTTGTTGGATCTGAATCAAAATAATGACTTACATCTGTTAATGAAATCTCCGAGGAATCAAGGTTTTGAAATGTAACATCTGCTGTTTTCATTACAGATTCAAATACGTCTCTTTTTTGATTCATCTCACCTGGATTATCAGCATTAAAAGCATATGTTTTGCGTGATAAATACATTTCTTGTAATTCATTTTCTTCCTCCCAAGTTGAATTTTCTACAGCTAAATTGACATTTGAGCTGTAGCTACCACTTGCATTAGAGAAAACTCTCGCAGAAGCCTCTCTAATAGAGGTGCCTTCTTTTTCTGCTTGTTCTAGTGAATGTTTCCTTACAAAATTAGATTCCAATGGTTCATCAGCCTCAGCAGCTAATTTTACAGCCTGATCTATTAATGCCATTTGATTTATAAATAGATCTCTAAAAACTCCTGAACAGTTAACTACTACATCTATTCTTGGCCTACCTAATTCTTCTAATGGAATTAACTCTAGTTTATTGATTCTCCCAACAGAATCTGGTTTTGGTTTTACCCCAACAAACCATAAGATTTGTGCTAATGATTCTCCATAAGTTTTGATGTTATCAGTACCCCATAAAACACAAGCTATTGTTTCAGGCCAGGTCCCTTGCTCCTCCTTTTGTCTTTCAATTAATTTATCAACAACAGATTTTGCTGCAGCTACTGCTGCTGTAGTTGGGATTGATTGAGGATCAAGTGCATGGATATTTTTACCACTGGGCAATACACTTGGATTTCTTATAGGATCTCCACCTGGCCCAGGTAAAACATAATTCCCATCTAGTGCTTTAATGAGGCTATCCATTTCTTTGTCTGCGCATACCTGTTCCAGACAGAAAAGTAAATAATCAAATAATTTATTTAATTCTTTTTGATTAACTTCGTTAAATCCATTTAAGTTACAAACTCTTAGCCAAGGGGTAGGTAAATTCAGACCAAATACTTTAAGAAAGTCAAGCAATTTGGAAAGAAGTGATTTTTCTAAATAAACTCTGCCATCGACAATTTTCAAAGAGTTGACCATCGCATAAATGGACTCTCTTGCTGTCTTTATGATTTTTTCATTTAACTCTACAAATTTTAGTTCACCTTTATTATTACCATCATAAATTTGTTCAATAGTAAGACCCATGGATTCAGCAAGAAGTCCAGGAAGAGATCTTAATCCTTCTTGTTCTCTTTCTAAGGATGCGATATTAACGAGAGTTGCAACAGCTTCTTCTGCTGTTGGAGCTTCTCCTATAGTATGAAGACCGCAGGGTAATAATCTACTTTCAATTTCCATCAACTGTTTGTAGATATTACCAACAAATAGATCTCTTTCATCTATTGAGAGTTCTTCTACATCTTTCGAAGGGAGTTCAACATCCTTGTCAAGATTACATTGTTTAGAAGTTTCGACTATTGCATTAACTATTTGAATACCCCTACTATTTTCTCTTAATTGTTGATAAGAACCTACAAGTTCGCTTAGTTCTTTAAGTCCTTTGTAGAGTCCAGCATTTTCTGCTGGAGGAGTTAAATAGCTAATGGTTGAAGCATAACCTCTTCTTTTAGCGATTGTTGCTTCAGAAGGATTATTAGCAGCATAGTAATACAAATTAGGTAATGATCCAATAAGAGAATCCGGGTAGCATGTTTCACTCATGCCCATCTGTTTACCAGGCATAAATTCAAGTGATCCGTGAGTTCCAAAATGAAGAACAGCATCAGCTCCCCAGATTTTTTCTACATAGGTGTAATAAGCAGCAAAGCCGTGATGAGGACTAGCACTTCTTGAATAAAGTAACCTCATTGGATCACCTTCATAACCGAATGTAGGTTGAACACCTATAAAAACATTTCCAAAATGTTTTCCATAAATAAGAAGATTTTGTCCGTCACTATTTAGGTTCCCAGGAGGTTTACCCCAATTCTCTTCAAGTCTTTGTGAATATGGTGTGAATTCTTCATATTCTTTTACTGACATCTTATGAGCAATATTTAATTCGGGAGAGCCGTCCATTGCTTCAGGGTTATTAATTACTTTTTCCATTAATTCTTTTGAATTACTTGGAAGTTCATCTATTTGATATCCTTTTGATTTCATTTCAAGCAGTACTCTATAAATTGAACCAAAAACATTTAAGTAAGCTGCTGTACCAACATTTCCTTTGTCCGGTGGAAAACTAAATACCGTAATAGCTAATTTTTTTTCATTTCTTTGTTTAACTCTTAAAGTTGACCATTTAATTGCTCTTTCAGCGATTACATCAACTCGATCTTGGAGCGTATGCGCCTTACCTGTAGCATCATCACGGCCTGAGAGAATAATAGGTTCTATAGCACCATCAAGCTCTGGAATTGCAATCTGAAGTGCTACCTGAACTGGATGTAACCCTAGATCACTGTCTTCCCATTCTTGGGTGGTTTGGAAGACTAATGGAAGTGCAACCATATAGGGTCTGTTTAACCTTTTTAGGGCTTCGATAGCTTTGGGATGATCTTGTCTTGCTGGCCCACCAACTAGTGCAAATCCTGTTAGAGATACAACTCCATCTACTATGGGTTGATCCTTATTTATGGAATCATAATAAAATTCATTAACTGGTTTAGAAAAATCTAGGCCTCCACAGAAGATAGGTAGTACTCTCGCACCTCTGTATTCCAATTCTTGAATAACAGCAACGTAATGAGCATCATCCCCAGTAACAATATGACTCCTTTGAAGAACTAAACCTATTGTTGGAGTTTTGTTATCTTTAGGATTTATATCTTTCCTATTATTTTCCCAATTTTGATATTCTTTAAGACTTTCAAACATGCAAGGAGCAAGAGGATGCCAAATTCCTATATCTGGGAATGTTTCAGGGTCTTGAATTTTGAATTCTTCTATTTGATCTTTTATGATCTCTGAAACAGCGTACTTTTCGGAAATCATTAACAAGAAGTTTTTTAAGTTCTCAGTGGTACCACCTAACCAGTACTGAAAGCTCAGAATAAATGTTCTAGCATCTTGGGCTTTTTCTACTGGTAGATATTTAAGTATTGAAGGTAGTGTATTTAATAACTTCAACATTGAATCTTGGAAACTTGCTCCATCAGATTCTTTTTTCTTTTTTATTAAATCTCCGATAATACTTTTAGATTGACCAAGTTGTGCCATACTAAATGAACCCAACTTATTTAATCTCATTACCTCTGGCATGGAGGGGAAAATAATTGATGCTTTAAGTTTGTCTTTAAATGGAGATACTGCATCAACTACTTTTTGAGCAAGATCTTCAATGAAAATTAGAGAAGCAACAAATATATCTGCATTAGCTATATCTTCTTTAAAATCTTCAAAATTACTATCATTCCTAAGTTCTTCGATAAGATAGCCGCTAAGGTCTATACCTATTGGCCCATTCATCTTATTTATTGACTTTGCAGCTTCCGTTAAGGAATTTTGGTATTGTGGCTCAAGGACAACATAAACTGCTTTTATTACAACTTTGTGTTTGTTATCCTCAACAGGAGATACTCTGCGGTTTGCTGAGCGGACCTGCGTAAACATTGATTTTCTTTAAGTATTTCTACCAGCCTACGAATGAAAAGACGTTATTGTGTGCAATATAAATAGCGTGTAACAACCTTTAAAAAAAAAATTTTTAAAAAAATGATTGAAAATTCTAAAAAACCTTTACCAGTACTAGTTTCCGGAGCTTTGGGCAGAATGGGTAGCGAAGTTGTTAATACTGTATTAAATTCAACAGGTTATGAACTTGTGGCAGCAATCGACATAAACGAAAAGAACAATGGATCAAATATTTCTGAACTTTTGAAGGTAAAGAAATGTGATGTTTTTGTTTCTAATGACTTTGAAGGAACTTTATGTTCTATTAGTCAAAATTTTAGAAATGAGAATATCAAACCTGTTCTGGTTGATTTTACTCATCCTGATTCTGTATATGAAAATACCAGATCAGCTATCGCATACGGTATTTCTCCAGTAGTCGGAACCACAGGACTTTCTCCTTCGCAAATAGATGAATTATCTGTTTTTGCTCAGAAAGCATCCGTTGGTTGTGCAATAATTCCTAATTTTTCTGTAGGTATGGTTCTTCTTCAGCAGGCGGCATCGGTAGCTGCAAGGTTTTATGACAATATTGAATTAATAGAGATGCATCATAATCAAAAAGCTGATTCTCCAAGTGGAACGTGTATAAAAACTGCAGAAATGATTGAAGAGTATCCAAAAAAATTTAATCAGAATTTAGTAAAAGAGTCTGAGTCATTGAAAGGTGTACGGGGTGGGCTCAGAGATTCAGGAATTAATATACATTCTGTACGATTACCAGGATTACTCGCTCATCAGTTAGTAATTATGGGATCTCCAGGTGAAACTTACACAATTAAGCATGACACTATTGATAGAAAGGCATATATGCCAGGAGTTTTACAGGCTATTAAAAAAATAGGTAATTATGAAACTTTAGTTTACGGACTTGAAAAATTGATTTTTTAATATGTTAATTCCAATTAATACAAGTCAAATTTCAAAACTTATTCCTGCAGTTGGTACAGGAAGTCAATTTAAGTACGCGTTAGGGAATCCGAGAAAAATTCTTCAAAGAGTAATAGTTTCTTCAATTGGTGGATTTATCTCATTAATAATTAGTTCGACTGGAGATCAAACTAATAATTTCTGGTTATTCCTGTGTGTTGGTTTCTTTTTGTATATAATATGGGGCCCAATTCTTGAATCAAGTAGAAAAAATTTGCAATTAAGAAAATATAAATTTTTTTCTATATTTGATGGCTATGTATCAGATATCTATAAAACAGAAAAGATTGAAAGTTCAAGAGAACAATCTAATAGGCAAGGTCGATTAGAAGTTATCGAAAACAAAAGGACTTGGTTAGTACTTGAATTAGAAGATGAAGATGGTTATCTGGAAAAATTAAGTTTTCCTATGGAAAATAAGCACAGTCAAATTAGGGTGGGTTCGAATATTAGATGTTTAATAACATCTGATAATCGTAATTTTGACAGAGATTTTTATTTGACCGATGCTTGGCTGCCAGAAATTAACTTATGGGTTGGTGAGTACCCCTATTTATTAAGACCAGCATTTGAGGAAATTTGCTATATTTATCTGAATAGATAGTTGATGCTTATATAGTCTGATGAAAAATAAATTCAATTTTAAAATTGTTGGATCAGGTCCCACAGGTTTGTTACTTTCAATTGCACTTTCAAAATTTGATTGCAATATCTTTTTAACTGATTTATTAACAAAGGATAGATTAATTGATAAAGATAAAACTTATGCCATTACTCACTCAACAAGAAAAATCTTATCTAAATTCAGACTTTGGGAAAAATTAGAACCATTTTTATTTGGCTTTGATACCCTTTCAATTTCAGATAGCGTAACTTCTGCTTTTACCAATTTATCAACTTCTGACTTAGATAATGATATAAGTTCTGCTGAAAATATTGGCTGGGTAGTTAAACATTCGGATCTTATGAATGTATTTTTTCAAGAGATTGATAATTATGAAAATATTTTTTTTATGACACCACAGAGATTGTTACGTAAAAAAATGTTATTTGATTATCAATTCTTTTCAACAGGAGCAAATTCACTTGATAAAAAATTCGTAGATTTTGTTGATATAAAAAAATCTTATAGTCAGTCTTGTTTAACTTTTAAAGTTTCTCTTAGGGGTCATTGTGAAAAACGTGCTTATGAAATTTTTAGAAAAGAAGGCCCTCTTGCATTATTACCTTTAGAAAAAAACATATATCAAGTAATTTGGACTTCAAGTACAATAAAGGCAATTGAAAGGTTAAATTCTGACAAGAATTTTTTAATGGATAATTTATCAACAATTTTGCCTGATGAATTTAAGTTGGACCAAATAATTGGAGAATTTAATATTTTTCCTGTTTCATTATCCTTAAATTTACCAGTTTTAAATTTTAAAAAATTAGTTTTTGTAGGAGATGCATTTCATACATTTCATCCTGTTGGTGGTCAGGGTCTAAATACTTGTTGGAGAGATGTTTATACTATTTATGATCTTTTAAATAAAAATACTGATATTACTAAATTGCAATTGATATTATTTAAGTTTAAGTATTTTTCAAGCAGAATTTTAGATATTATCGTCACTATTTTTATAACTGACTCATTAATATCAATTTTTGCTAATAGAAACGTTTTTTTATTTCCAATAAGGAAATTTTCATTTTTACTTTTAAATAAATTTCTTTTTACAAGAAAATTAGTCCTAAATCAAATGACTAAATCTCTCATTTACTCAAGTATTAAATAGAATTCATGAATAATTATGTATCTAGAGAAATGATAATTTATTTATTTAATGAAGTAGGTTTAGAGGAGTCTTCTATTGAACTTGGTATAAAATTAGCTATAAAAAAAAATACTCCATTACCAATATTATTATGGAGTTATGGAATGCTAACTATTGAAGAACTAGATAAGTTATATTCATTTTTATTTAAAAAAATGGATCAATAATTCTGTTATAATTGGACCATATCTTAAACGAGAACAATTACAGTTTTAACTAAGGGAAATCAAGTATCAAGACAATCTATTGAGAAGCTTGATTTATTTTTATTAATCCTAGAAACTATTGATTTAAATGGTATTCAATCCCTTTACGCTTTATCAAATAAACTTGATTTAAATGATGTTCTGCCAAATAAAATTACTATTTGGAAGTTAAGGAATAATAATCCATTGAGAAAATCCTATGTTAATAACAATATTAAAGTAAAAGAATTCGATGCCTTAATTAAAATCACAGTTGAGATGTCTAGATATTTATATCCTTATATTAGAGAGATACTAAGATCTAAAGAAGATCTTGAAGAAAATTCAGTAATTTGGAAAGATTTTAACAATAGATTTATCGAGTTGATTAGTGAGAGATTTAATGTAGATAGTATCAGAGTTAAAAAGCTTTTAAATCAAGCTGAAAATGATGAAATTATCATAAAATCATTGCTTACTTTATCCCTTTGCATTTCAAATCAGGGTTACCAAAAGTTAAAGAATTTATTATTAGATAGTTAATACCATGCAAAATAAATTATCATTTCATCAATCTTCTGTGAGTCTTGAAATAATCGGATTGCCAGATTATTCAAATAATGAAAATAAAGATCAAATATCAATAATTTCGCAATGGAAATTAACCATAATTGATAAACCACTTATTGAAGGTAAAATTGAGCATTTAGGGCCTATTATGAACGCTTTTTATATTTATTCAAATCTTTTAATAAAAAATAAAATCCCTTTATATGAGTCAAAATTAATTGACATAAAAGCTGAGAATCTTAACTTACATAATATTGTTCTCAAGAGCTCTAAACCAAATATAAAGCCATTAATTTTAAAGATTGGCAATTCCTTGCTTTCAGACACCATAAATTGTTTTGATCAGTTAAATGAATCTCCAAAAGTAAGAATAAAAAATACTTATGATATTAATAATATTCCTAAAAATTTAAGATTTGAGTTAAATAACAAAGTTAGATTTTTCAGTTTCTTTATGCCACCTTTTAT
Source organism: uncultured Prochlorococcus sp. (assembly GCA_902620895.1). Lineage (GTDB taxonomy): Bacteria > Cyanobacteriota > Cyanobacteriia > PCC-6307 > Cyanobiaceae > Prochlorococcus_A. The sequence goes on along the minus strand of CACNJU010000017.1, from coordinate 5,854 downwards.
TGCAATTTGTTCTTTAATTCTATTCTCCTCTTCTTTTATTTATTTCTATAATCCTGTTGAAAATATAGAGAAAAAAGAACTAATAAATCCAAAATAAAGAACAATTAGCATCTTAAATACAAACACGATACTATAGGGTAATTTCTTTTTCTGAGTAATTATTAATCTATTTATTAGCTTTGATGCATGGCAGACTTAAACATCCCCAATTTGAATATTAAGTCTGATAAATATATTTTTAAAAAAAAATTAAGTTTGCGAAGAAAATCCAAAAGAAGGCTATTTACTGAATCATTCTTTTTATTTATTTTGAGTTTTTTATTAGTTTATATAAATTATTTAATTCCTAATAAAAGTTTGCTCCTACAGAATTTACCTTCGACATTAAATAAATCTTTTTTATTACTAATTGATCTCATTTCAAATCTCTATGAAATATTTTTAGTAGTTTTTATTTTTGCATCTTCTTTTGCCGCTCTTATTTTATTGATAGGTTCTTTTTATAGGTTATTTAGAGTCTCTAGGAGAAAGTCAAAACAAATTATTTATAAATAATTTCAAATAGGTTGCATTAGACCGCCACTTCCTGAGTCAGAATCATCATCATCATTTTCTGTTTCTTCTCCAAATAATGCAAATATACCAAGTAAAATTGATGAAAGGATAATTGACAAGGGTAAAATTGAAGTTTGGATACCTACGTCTATATATTCACCCATAAGAAAAAATATTTATATAAACCTAACCGAAATCAAACTGATTCGCGGATTTTAAATAATTATTTAATAATTTATTCTTTTTTAATAAGTTCTTTATCGAAATTCTTTATTTCTCTTTCAAAAGATCCGAACCACAACATGAGTTGATCAATTTGATTTTGAATTTCAGTTGCACCTAAACCCCTTATGGTGATTATTGAAAATTGTTCGCCTTCATTAAAATGAAATTTATTTTGAACACTACTTGCTAAAGAATTTTTAAGAACTTTAAAAGTAGAATTTTTTAATTTTGTCTCTATTAGGATGTTTGGCTTTTTGAGCTTGATCTTATTAAAACCACATTTTTTAGCTAGTAGTTTTAGTCTCATTATCATAATTAAGGACTCAACAGGTTTAGGAAAGTTTCCATATCTATTCACCCAGTCTGTAGCTAATTCAGTTAATTCATCATTATTTGAACATTCAGTAGCAGATTTGTAAGCCTCAAGCTTCTCTTCCCTGTTTAATATCCATGTTGCGGGTATAAATGCATTTATTGGTAGATCAATTTGAGTGTCGTTAACTTCAGGAATTTCTTGACCACTGATTTCTGAAATAGCCTCATGAAGCATTTCTATATATAAATCATATCCAATAGCATTAACCTTTCCACTTTGTTCTTCTCCTAGTAAACTACCAACACCTCTTATTTCCATATCTTTCATCGCAAGTTGGTATCCACTTCCTAGTTCTGAGAAGTCTTTTATCGCTTTCAATCTTTGTTTTGCAGCGTCATTAATTTTATTTATATTTGGATAAAATAACCAAGCATGTGCTTGTACACCGCTTCTTCCAACTCTTCCTCTAAGTTGATAAAGTTGTGAAAGGCCAAATTTGTGAGAATCTTCAATAATTATTGTATTTACTTTAGGGATGTCTAACCCACTTTCAATTATCGTTGTGCATATCATTAGATCTACTTCTCCATTATTAAAAGCAATCATTGCATTTTCAAGCTCTGTTTCGTTCATTTGGCCATGAGCAACTATAAATTTTAAGCTGGGAAACATATTTTTTAATTTGTTTATAGCTTGATCAATATCAGAAATTCTTGGAAGAACATAAAAAATTTGCCCCCCCCCTATCAAGTTCTTGATTAATTGCAGCTCTTATAACATCCATATCTATTTCAGATAAATATGTTTTTATTGATCTTCTTGATGGAGGAGGAGTATTTAATAAGCTCATTTGTCTTAGCCCAGATAAGCTCATGTATAGAGTTCTTGGAATTGGTGTTGCCGATAGCGTTAAAACGTCTATATTAGTTTTGATTTTTTTAATTTTCTCCTTTTGTCTTACTCCGAATCTTTGTTCTTCATCAATTACAAGAAGTCCTAAGTTTTTAATTTCTATTTCTTTTCCTAAAATTTGGTGCGTTGCTACTACTAAATCAATTTTGTTATTTTTCAAACCTTCATAGATTTCCTTTCTTTCATTAACGGTTTTGAATCTATTTAGTAATGATACTTTTATAGGGTAAGGTGAAAATCTATTATTTATTGTTCTCCAATGTTGCTGAGCCAGTATTGTTGTGGGTGCTAGTAATATTACCTGTTTGCCTGATGTAATAGCCTTAAAAATAGCTCGAACAGCGACTTCTGTTTTCCCAAATCCTACATCTCCACAAACTAGCCTGTCCATTGGCTTATCGCTTTCCATATCGGATTTTATTTCTTCTACAGCAGTTATTTGATCAGGTGTTGGTTGATAAGGGAATGATTCCTCTAATTCATCTTGCCAAGGACCATCTTTTGGGTAAATGTATCCTTTTAATTTTTCTCTCTTTGCATAAAGTTTTAAAATATCGACAGCAACTTTTTTGATTTGTTTCTTATTTTTCTCTTTTATTCTTTCCCATTCTGTCCCTCCTAATTTATTTATTTTTGGCTTTATTTTTCCGCTTGATCTATATCTGTTAATACTACCAAGTTGATCAGCTGCAACACTTATCTTCCCATCTTGATATTGAATAACTAAATAATCTCTTGAATCTCCAGTTATATTTATTTTTTCTATTTTTAAAAATTTTCCTATTCCATGATTTTTATGAACTATAAAATCACCAGGACTAATCTTATTAACATTTATATTTGAATTGACACTTCTTTTTTTTCTTCTTATAAATACATTATTAAAAAGAGATTGTTGTGAAAATAATTCTTTATCAGTTATCAAGACGACTTTCCATATCGGGAGATAAAAACCCTCGATTTCATAATTGTTTTTATTTTTCAAAATTAAAGGAGTTGAATTTTTAATTGACTTAAATGATGCATCCATATCATTAGGATTGCTTAAGAAGTTTGTATTACATTCGTGCTCAAAAAGTAAAGTTCTAGTTCTCAATGGCTGTGCTGATAATATCCATACTTTTTCATTTTTTTTTATATTTTTATTTATATCATTGGATAATTTTCCTATATTTTTGGAGTATGAATTTAATCTTTTATCGTTTAACAAAAACCTATTATCAATATTGACTTTAGCTTCAAATTCATAAAATTTTATTAAATTAAAATTTCCTAGAGAATTTAATATTTCGTCAAATTTTAAATGCAAACTAGGTTTGGCTTTTAAATTAATGTCATTATTTTTAAGGTTTTCATTTAATTCATACGCACAACTATCAAAATTACTTTTTGAATCTAGATACCAATTATTCGCAAATTTTTTACAATCTTCTAATTCATCAATTACAAGAATTGTTTCCCTATTTATGAAATCTATTATATTTGAGGGTTCTTTTTCTATTATTCCTAAATAACGATCAAGATTATTTTTATTTGTATCTTCTGAATTAAAAATATTGTTCTTAGATAAATTATTTAACTTATCTTTTATTAGCAAATCAAATCCAGCCTGTATTATTTCAATATTATTGATACTTTCTAATGTTTTCTGTGTATGGGGATCATATTCTCTTATTTTCTCAATTACATTATCAAAAAATTCTAATCTAATAGGAAACTCATTATTAACGGGGTAAATATCTATAATTTCCCCTCTCCTACTCCAGAATCCTTCTGTTGAAGTTACAGTATCCTTCGTATAACCCAGCAAGGTAAGTTTATTTGCTAATTCTTGAATCTCGATTTGATCCCCTTTTTGCAAATCTAACTTGTTTTCAATTAATAAGTTTTTATTTATTAGATGAGGTTGTAGTGATCTCTCTGTTGATATAACAATATTAAGTTCATTTTTCTCTTTTTTAATCAATTTGGATAAAACAGTAAGCTGACTAAATTCAATCTCTTTTGATTTATTAATTGATGCGTATGGTAGGTGTTCTGTTGGAGGATAATATAAAACTGCTTTATCATTTATACTTTCAAAATAACCAATCCATTTGTAGGCAATTTCTACATTAGGACAAATTAATAATATATTTTTTTTCTCTTTTTTTGCGATGCTATCAACGATTATTGATTTTGCATATCTACTTGAACCAATAATATTCAATTCATTATTTTTTGAAATTCTTTTTATTAATTCAGAAGTAATTTGTGAGTTCGAAATATAATCAACTAAAGTATTTAAACTCATTTATAGTTATCAATCTTGATTACAAATATCCGATACATTATATTAGATTTTATACTGATTGTGAATAATATTTGATGGATTCAGCCGCAATAAATTCTTTTATACCCACTCTAGATCAGGTAGACAGTTGGTACGAAATCTTAACACTTTTACCTATATTAATTGCTCTAGAATTATTATTATCAGCAGATAATGCTGTCGCATTAGCTTCTCTTACTAAATCCCTTGACAGTTCAGAATTAAGGTCAAGAGCCTTAAATATTGGTATAACAATATCTTTATTATTTAGAATTATTCTCATCATTTTATCTAATGTTCTTCTCAGGTTTATTCTTATTAGGGTTTTTGCTGGTTTTTATTTAATATACTTATTCTTCTCTAATGTTTTTTTAAATTCAGATATAGAAAACCCTGAAAATGGGGAAGATAATAATAAAAATAATTTTAGGTTCTTAAGGGTTGTAGCGCTTCTTTCAATCACTGATTTTGCATTTTCCATAGACAGTATCACTACTGCAGTAGCCATTAGCGATCAATATATATTAATTATATTTGGAGCAGTAATTGGAGTATTAGCCTTAAGATTTACCTCGGGGATTTTTCTAAAACTTTTGGATATATTTTCTAGATTAGAAACAGCCGGTTACGTAGCAATTTTGATTGTTGGGATTAAGCTTTTACTTAATACGTTAATTAAAGAGTCTATTCTCCCAGATTATTATTTTTACATTTTGATTCTTTTTGCTTTCATTTGGGGATTCTCTAAAAAAGAATCTAAAACTTAATCTGAGAAATATTCACCTATTGTTGGCTTTAACTGTTGTATTAATTGATTTTTGCTAGATATGTTTTTGCCTTCAAGTTTTGCTTCTAACAAAATAATCGGATAAGTTTTAGTTGAAATTATAATTCCTTCATTTTCCATGACAGCAAGAACAATACCTGGTGTTGAATAATTGCTCGTTACAAGGTATTTTTTATTTTTAATTTCATGAGTACTCAAAACTTTGATTTTAATTATTTTTAGGTTCTTACCTCTAAAAGTTGTATTTGCTCGTGGGTATAATCCCTTTATTTTTTGAGAAATTTTAAATGCTTCATTACTCCAAACCACTTTATAATCTGATTTTTCAATCATTCTTGCGTATGTAATTTCTCTACCAAGGGAATTCTGTTTTGTTAATTGAGAATTAGTATTATTATTAATATTTTCTTCGATTAATGATGTAGCACTTAAAAATAATTTTGACGATAAAATGCTAAGTTTTTCCGAAAGTGTATTTAAATTATCGTTATTATCGATTTTAATTTTTTCTTCCAACAATATGTCGCCAGTATCTAATCCCTCGTTCATTTTCATAATTCCTACACCAGTAAATTTATCACCTTTTATTAAGGACCATTGGATTGGGGCAGCACCACGCCATCTTGGAAGTAATGAAGCATGTGCGTTCCAACAACCAAATTTTGGGATTTCCAATATCTCTTTAGGTAAAATTTTCCCGTAAGCTATAACAATAAATAAATCACAAGAAAGTGATTTAAGTTCATTT
>CACNJU010000016.1 GCA_902620895.1 uncultured Prochlorococcus sp. | reverse complement strand
TTTAATCAATACGTGAAATAATATTGTTATCAATATAAGAAATTCTAAAATAATGCCAATAATAATTACTGGGGTTGCTGGATTTATAGGTTTTCATTTATGTAAAAGGCTTTTAAAAGAAAATAAATATGTTATTGGAATAGATAATTTAAATGATTATTATGATCAATCTCTTAAATTAGAACGATTAAAAAAACTTCATCAAATCAAAAATGGTATTTTTAAATTTGAAAAATTAAATATTGAAAATAAAAGTCAACTTAATCAAATATTTGAAAAATATAAACCAAATGAAATTGTGCATTTAGCTGCACAAGCTGGTGTAAGGTACTCAATTATTAATCCGGATGCATATGCATATTCTAATTTAGTTGGTTTTTTAAATGTTCTAGAATGCTGCAGAGAAACTAAAGTTAATCATCTAGTTTTTGCCAGCAGTAGTTCTGTTTATGGGGGTAACATAAATATGCCTTTTAAAGAGAATCAAAACGTAGACCATCCAATAAGCTTGTATGCAGCCACAAAGAAATCAAATGAATTATTAGCGCATTCATATAGCCATCTCTACAATATTCCATCCACAGGTTTAAGGTTTTTTACTGTATACGGTCCATGGGGTAGGCCTGATATGGCATTATTCTTGTTCACCAAAGCAATTATAGAAAAACAACCCATTAAAATCTTTAATAAAGGTCAAATGCTCAGAGACTTTACATATATTGATGACATAACAGAAAGTCTTATGAGGATAATAAATAAGCCGCCCAAGAAAAATAAAATTTTTAACAAGCAAGATCCTGACCCTTCAGCTAGTTGGGGACCTTATAAAATATTTAATATTGGCAATTCAAACCCGGTCCCCTTAATGAATTTTATTAATGAAATCGAAATAGCTTTAAATACAAAGGCAGATAAAATATTTATGCCAATGCAACCAGGTGATGTGGAGAAAACATTTGCTGATACCCAAAAATTAGAGAAATGGATTAATTACAAACCAAATACAACAATAAGAGAAGGTATTGGAAGATTTGTTGATTGGTATAAGGAATATTACAAAAAAACGATCTAAAATATGAAATCCAACTTATCAGATAGTTCAAGTATGCTTTATTTACTTAAAAAGACTTGGAGCTTTTTGAGTAAAAAAAGAAAGAAAGAAATTAATTTTTTATTTTTCATAGTTTTATCTAATAGTTTTACAGAACTTATAAGTCTAATCTCGATTGTTCCATTTCTAGCTGTACTTGTTGACCCAAATAGTGTTTATAAAATTACATTTATATATGAATTAGCACAATTTTTCAAAATTACTAATTCAAGTGGACTTTTATTGCCATTAACTAGTATTTTCATTTTCGGCACAATCCTTTCTGGAATAATGAGATTAACCTTCTATTTTTTAACTTATAGAATTGCAGCTAATATAGGTTCAGAATTATCTTCAAATGCATTTAAAAATTCTTTATATAAACCTTACACTTATCATTTAAAAACTAATAGTAGTATTTTAATAACAACTATATCTAAAGATATAAATGAAATAATTTATTTAGTATTTGTACCAATAATTCAATTAATCTCTGCTTGCGTCATATCGAGCATAATAATATTATGCCTTTTATTCATTAATTTTAATATTTCATTTTCTAGTTTAATAGTTATATCTGTACTTTATTTTTTGTTCTTTAAATCAAGTTCTTATACACTTAATAAATTTTCGAAGAGAAATCTTTTAATTGGCCAATCACTTACCAAATTGGTACAAGAAAGTTTGGGAGCTATTAGAGAAGTAATAATTTCAAATAACTACAACTTTTATGTAAAAAAACATACTAAAGATGAGAAATTCTTCAGAAGAGAAATTGCTACGGGTACATTCTTATCAACCTTACCAAGATTAGTAATAGAACCTGCAGGAATTATATTTTTAGCATTTTTAGGGTTCATTTTAATTATATCTGGCAGAACAAATGAAGTCATACCTTTTATCGGCACCTTAAGCTTTAGTGCTCTTAAGTTATTACCATATATGCAGAAAATATATGAAGGTATAACTTATCCTAAACTTGCGAAATCAAGGCTAATAAATTTATTGAATATCTTACATAAAGACCCATCTTATGATTTCAAAGAATATCCTGCTGTAAATATTGAATTAAAACAAAAAATAAATTTTAAAAATATATCCTTTAGTTATTCAAAAGAATCAACTTCGATCTTAAAAAATCTTAATTTTACAATTAAAGCTGGAGACAAAATAGGGATAATAGGAGAGACAGGATCGGGTAAAAGTACATTTTTGGATATATTAACTGGATTATTGCCTCCTACTGAGGGAAGTATATTTATTGATGACATGAATTTGTATGATAAAAATATTAAAAAGGTAAATTTACTGAAAGGTTGGCAGAGATATTTAACTAACGTCCCCCAAAATATATTTCTAGCTGATACCACTATTGCTGAAAATATTGCTTTAGGTGTGAATAAAAATAATATAGATTATGAAAAGGTTTATGAAGTGATAGAACTTGTCCTTCTATCAAACTTTATAAAAAAAACAAAGCATGGTTTAAAAACTATTGTCGGAGAGAGGGGCTTAATGCTGAGTGGGGGGCAAAAACAAAGGCTTGGGATAGCAAGAGCTCTCTATAAAACTTCAAAATTTATAATATTAGACGAAGCAACAAGTGCAATAGATAATAGTACAGAAGAATTAATTATGGATAATTTAAATAATAAATTAGGGTCGAAAATAACTATTATAAGTGTTGCCCACAGATTAAACTCACTTAAACATTGCGATAAAATTTATGAACTAAAAAAGGGCAAATTAATCGAAAGAAAATCATTATAAATGACCTTAAAAAATTACGATATTCAAAGGATATCATCACAAAATCACAAGATAAAATTCAAAAATAAAATCTACAATGTTCAAAGAAGAAATTCTGCAATTTTCTTTGATAGAGATGGAGTCCTTATAGATGATATGCATTACATATCAGATCCTAAAGATGTCAAAATTCTTTCTGGAGTAAAAGAATTATTAAAGAAATCTAAAAATGAGGGCTATTTAAATATCGTAATTTCAAATCAGTCAGGAATATCAAGAGGTCTACTTAATTGGAATGATTATCTAAAGGTTAATAGTCAAATGATTAAACTTCTTGGAAATGAATCTTATATTGATGCAATATATGCAAATAGCAATTCTCCAAATGAGATTTTTTCTGAAGATAGCTGGAGGAAACCAAGTCCAAATATGATCCTTGAAGCTGTAAGCGAATTTAATATAGATTTGGAGAAATCATTTCTTATTGGTGATAGATTTTCAGACTTATTATCAGCAAAAAATGCTGGATTAAGAAAATTTGTCCATGTATTAACTGGCCATGGTGAAAAAGAAAGAGAAATTATATTAACTAATTTTAGAGAAGATTATGAAAGTAATAAACTTATAGTTTTAGATAATCTTTCAGGTCTAGAATTAAATCTAATATTTGAAAATTAATTTATTTTAGTTAAAAAAAATTTAAAATTTAAATTAATTATATAACTATAACTTATTTAAAAAATATTTTTTATATAAGATTCCATTCCTTCTTTTACTAAATATTTTAAGGATCTATCCTTTTTGGGAAATCTATTTATATTTGCAAGGCTTAGATCAATTTCTTTTCCTGAAAATTTTATAAGTTTAAATAATATAGATTTTTGATTAAGGTAGAATTTAAATAAATTTTTTTTTGGAAAATTATATTGACTAAATTTTTTGTGAACAAATTTTAGGCTTATAGGAATTGGTTCATAAAAACCTATAAATAATTTATCAATTTCCCAAATTAAAGAATTTGTATTTAATAGGTATGAAGATAAATCATTTGCAGATGTTACTGGAAAATAAACCTCGGGATTTCCAGGATAAAATTCAATATTTAATTTCCTTAACCTTAAGATTGTTTTTATAGGACAATCTTCTAAACCATAAATCATTCCCGGTCTCAATATTCGAATTTTTATTTCAGGATATAATTCTTTAATCTTTAAAAAAATTGATTCTGCTATGAATTTAGATAGTCCATAAAGACTATATTTATTAACTTCTAAAGAAGCGCTTGTTGAAGATATAAAAATAAATTTTACCTTTGGATTTTTAATAATAAAATCAGATATCCTCTCAAAGCCTGAAACACAAGCTTGAAAATTGCTGAACTTGTTGATGTAAGTATGTGACCAATTTATTATGCAGTGAGAGATATTTACAGGTAAATTTACTTTATTTATGTCTTTTAAATTTCTCCCTACATTGTATATATTAGGATCTAGTTTATTTGTGCCTGATATTAAAAGATAATTTTTATTGCTAATCTTTTTTATTAAATAATTTGTAAGTTTACCAGAACCAATAATTGCTATCATATTTTTATTTTTTCTTTTAATATATTTAATATTACTTTTGGTCTAAAATAATATTTTATATAAGCTTTTTGTATAAGTTTTTTAACCATAAAAGGACTAAGATTTTTATGTTTATATACCAATTCTTGTTGATTAAAACTAGATAAATCAAGAGTACTTAATCTATCTTGTTTTTTTAAATCATCGTAGTAACCAGTTCCAGGGTATGGGGTGCAAACTGAATATCTTGCCATATAGGTTTGCAAACCTAATGAATAATCAATTGTTTCATTGCAAGAATCCAAATTATCTTCCTCCAATCCCATAATATAAAAAGCATTAATTCTTATTTGATTGTTAAAGGCAAAAGCTATTATTTTTTTTTGATGATCATCAGGACATATCTTTCTTTTATTTGCAGCAGCGATCTCAAGATTAGGAGTTTCTATACCAATATTAATACTTTTAAGTCCTGCTTTTTTCATTAATCGCAAATTTTCTTCATCCAATAAATCAACTCTGGTTTCCATTCCCCATTCACAATTCAAACCAGATCTAATTATGGCTAAACAAAATTCCTCAATAAAACCTTTCTTCAAACCAAATACAGGATCCCTAAATTGAAAGGATCTAAATCCATAATTAGAAATTAATTCCTTCATTATTTTGACAAGTCTTTTTGGACTATGACTTCTTATTGTTTTGCCTTGATTTTCCCCATAAGTACAGTAATAACCACAAGAATAAGGACAGCCCCTAGTTGCTTCAATAAAACCAGTAGGTCTTGATAACATAGGACTATATGAAAATTTCTTAGAATAAGTTTTTGTAAATATTGGGATAGGAAGTAAATCTAAGTTTTTAAGATTTTCGGAAAATATATACTTATCATTTTCCACTAAATCTTTGAATTTACCACTCCATTTAATAAAAAATTCTTCTGGTTCTCCAATTACTATGTAGTCTGCATCTTTGAAATTTTCCGGAAATTTAGTTGGGTAAGTTCCTACAACAAAGATTTTTACATTTTCATCTAATTCTCTTATTTGACTAATAAGTTTATTTTCCAATTCACAGCAAACTATTGAACCATATATAACAACCCCTTCAATTTCCTTTTCTTGAATTTTAATTTTACTATCAATTATATTTTCAGAATATATGCAATTTATTCCTTTTTCTTCAAGAATTGCTGATATGTATCCAAGGCAAAGTACAGGTATTTTAATATTATTTTTTTTTGATCTTGCGATAAATTTTGATATTAAACTATTACCAATTTTATCCCAAGTACCATATCCTCCATTTAAATCCTTATTACAACTAGTTAATGTATTTGGTAAAGGATTACATATAAGCCAATTTGTTTTTTTCAATTTTTACAATAATAATAAATAAAAGTTATTTGTTTGTCTATATAAATTAATAAATCATTTTAAAAAATTTTTTTTATTTTTCAGTTCTTTATAATACTATAAAATAAATATTAATATTAATGTCTTTAAGCGTTATTATTCCTTGTTTTAATGAAAAACTAACTTTAAATAAAATCCTAGAAAGGGTTAAAAATTCACCAATAAATTTAAAAGAAATAATAATAGTTGATGATTGTTCAACAGATGGGACAACTGATATTCTAAATAAAATTAAAGATCCCTTAATTAAAGTATATTATCATCCAAAAAATAAAGGCAAGGGGGCTGCTTTGAGAACAGGTTTCTCTCAAGCAAAAGGAGATATTTGTATAGTTCAGGATGCTGATCTAGAGTATGATCCCAATGACTATCCTAAGTTAATAAAACCTATTCTTGATGATAAAGCTGATGTTGTTTTCGGAAGTAGATTTCAAGGAGGGGCTCCACATAGAGTTGTTTATTTTTGGCACAGAATGGGTAATGGCTTGCTTACTCTCTTAAGTAACCTACTTACTGATTTGAATTTATCTGACATGGAAACCTGTTATAAAGTTTTTAAAAGGGAGGTAATACAATCTATAAGAATAAAAGAAGATAGATTTGGTTTTGAGCCTGAAATAACAGCAAAAATTGCGAAAATGAACTTAAGAATTTATGAAGTTGGTATCGCCTATTATGGTAGAACTTACAATGAAGGTAAGAAAATAACCTGGAAAGATGGAATAAGAGCAATATATTGTATTTTAAAATACAATTTATTTTATTAATTATTATTCAAAATAAATTAAATTTTGAAAAATCATTTTTAATATCCTCAAGTAAGATTTTCAGAAAATTGAGTTTCGAAATAAAATTAGATAAAAATTTTTTCTTAATAATTTTGGTTTGAGTTAATAAATTTATTGGAGGATTTTTTCAACTATTATCAGTTCAAAAACGATTTAAGATCTAAAGTAAAAAATTTTTTTTTACAATAAATTAGTTGGCTCTAAATTATAAGATTAAACTTAGAATAATAAGTTAATTTTTAATTTTATTCTTGTGAAAATAATAAATTATCCCTAGCACTTTAATATTGAGAATCTAAATACGTTTTATCTGGATTTCATGAGAATTAATAGAAGCTTATAATTTATTTGTTTTGTTAAGCTCATTAAAAATAAAATATATTAAAAAAATTATATAAGTCCAAATCTATAAATTATTTATATAATTTACAATCATGTTAAAGGTGCTTTAAAAATATTTTCAATAAATATTTTTACAATATTTGCTGAGTTTTTCTGATAGATTTCTAAAAATTCTTCAAAATCCTTTTGTGATGAATCATTAGCACTATCAGAAATAACTCTTAAAATTTGCCATGGTATTTTTTCTTGTATAGCCACCTGCGCAACAGATGCACCCTCCATCTCAACACCTAACAAATCATGGAAATCAGCTTTAAGCTTTTTAACATCTTTAACGTCATTAACAAATTTATCGCCTGTAGCTATGAGCCCAGAATAAATATTACCAAAATCTTTTAAATTAGCTTTTTCTAAAATACTAGATGACCAATTAATCCATTTTGGATCTGCTAATAATATTTTTTTACTTAATGGAGGAATAACATATTTTTTGAATATTGGTCTTGCATCCATATCATGCTGAACTAATTTGGAGGATATTATGATATCACCTTGTTTTAATTTAGGATCAATAGCTCCTGCAACTCCAAAGAAAAAAAGTACATCAAGATCTTTTTCTTTGAATTTTTTAGATATTAATCTTGTAGCAGCCCTAGCTGAACTTACCTTTCCCCAACCACTCCATGCTACGGATACATATACATTCTTATTAGTAGAATTTTCAAAATTCCATTCTCCTGAATAAATTTTGAGATCTCCACAAATAGTTGTTTGAATATTAGATAAGTAATTTAAAGTAGATCCCAGTTCTTGTGGCATAGCACAAAGAACACCTATATGTATTGGGATATTTTTATCTAAAGATTCGATGATTAATAAATTATATTTACTAACAAAATATAATTTATTTTCTTTCTTTTTATATTTATTTAATTAAATTAAACATTTCCAATAATCCAATTCAATTTTCCACAATACATGCATGGCCCTCTAAATTCTTAACCTCAATCGAATTACATGGGTAATTTAAGTTATTTGTAATATCATTATGAAAAGCTCTAAATAAAAATAAGGCTGGTTTTTTTATTGAATCAAATGATATTTCTTTATATTCTTGATTTTCTCTTATAAATAATTTAAATTTTGAATCAAAATTATCATTATCTTTGGTTATGAGTTTTATATCCTTAATCTTTGTAGAAAGTTTTGGAATATAAAATTCTAAGATATTACCTGCATCAGAATATATATCTAAATCTTTTTCAGATGCAATTTCAGCAATATTATTCAAAGAATTTTTCCCAGGAAAACCTGAAAAGAAATATTCATAAAAACCCATATTATTAAGTTGAAAACAACCAATAGAAATACAAACAACTACAATGAATTGTGATAATTTAAAAAACTTTTTTTGAATAATTTCATGATTTAATAGCTCTAATACTGGAAGAGTTGCGATAAAAAGTCCAGGTATCATATATGTATGAAACAATGAAAAAGGAAGCATGCAAAAAGAATAGGACAAACCAAAAATAAAAAATAATTTGTAAGGATTTTTTAAACCAAAATTAAATGAATTTTTCTTTATCATAAAAATTACTGATAAAGCTAACAAAGAAATATAAACCAAAAGAACTGCCAATATTGGACTAAAACGTTCAAAGTCAAAAACACCAGACCACTCTGTTTTTATAAAGAATAATTTATATATATACATCCCATATGACTTAAATATACTTAATTTAAATAGAGCTCCAGGCCATAAAATAGAAGAGAAAAGAAATGGCAAAAGCCAAAAATAAATTATAATTGTACTAATTAACTTAGAAATTGAGTCATAGTTTTTATTATTAAAAAAATAAATAATACTAAAAATAACTATTGAAAATAATGAAGTTTCAAGACTAATTATTGAAAAAGCGAGAGTTATAGAAAAGAGTAAAAAATTTCTCTTTATTGGATTATTTAATAATTTAATAAATGAATAACATGTAACTTGCAAAAGAATCGCAATCAATAAATGATATTGCAAATATAGAGAAAGTAAAATTGCTGAATAACTTATAAAGAGAATCTTAACTAAGTAATATAAATTTTTATACCTAATCTGAAAGAATGTTGCTGATAGAAAGAAAGAACTTATTATAAAAAAACACCCCAAACCCCACCTAACTAAAAAGGCAAGTTTTTCTGCAGTCTTAAAATCTTCTTTGGGTATAAATGCAAAATATGAGGAAATGTATTGGAGGAAAGGTGGATGAAAATGTCTTAACAAAAAAGTATCAAAACTTTCTCTATATTCATTAAATTGTTGAGGCACTGAAATGATTTTCATCTTCCAGAAAGCTAATGATAAGAAATCATTTATACCTAAAGATGATGAGTCAAAAGCATTCACCCAAAGGCCCTTTCTAGAAGCTGTAAAATAATCTACTTCATCGAAATTAAGTATTCTCCAAGGTGGAGAAACAATTAATAAGAATACTGTAAAAAGTAAGATTGAAATACAAGCATATTTAAATTGATTTGAAGAATAAAACCCTTTTTTTAATGTATATAAATTCAATCCCTCATTTGCCTTATCCATTAATTTAATAAGATTTTATTAAGAATGACCTTAGCCTATAAAAGATTATTTTACAAGCTTAGTTAGAGAAAAAAAATTATTTCTTATATTCGAATTTACTATTATTTCTTATATCTTAACTTAACTATTATTCCTAAAATTAGATAATAATTCTTCTAGAAATTTATCAACAAAATAATTTAATATAAATAAATTTGCTATTAAAAATAATATAACGAAAAAGTATTTATTAGAAATCAATTTTAAGACTTTAAATAAGATAATTATTTATTTTTTTAATATGATATTATTGATTCAACAGGAAATCTAAATTTTAATCTACCACATAATTCTTTTAACTCTACGACAACTAATAGTCCTAAAACCTTTTTTTGTTGACTTTCTAATAAGCCTGAGACACAATTTACAGTACCACCAGTCGCTAATAAATCATCTATGATCGCAAAGGATTTAAACTTTTTTAGAGATTCCTTTTGTATAGATAGAGAATTTTCTCCATATTCCAAACTATATGTTTTTTGAATTAGTTCACCCGGTAATTTTCCTGGTTTTCTGGCAAAGATAATTGGTTTAGATGCTAGAAGAGATACAGCAGTACCGAATATAAATCCCCTAGCATCTATCGCTATAATGGCATCTGCACTTTTTATAATTTCACTTGCAGCCATTTCGATTATAAGTTCTTTAAAAATTTCTGGTTCCTGGGCTATACCAAGAATATCTTTAAAAAAAATTCCTTTTCTAGGGAAGTCTTTGTAGGTAAGTATTAATTCTTCAAGTTTCTTCATATAAAAAAAATTTGTGTTTAATATAATTAATACCTAATTTAACAAATACTATTAAACCAAATTTTTATTTTATATAAAAATCCATATTTTTATTAGTTTTAAAAAATTTTATTTCTCCAAATCTATTATTTATAACTTTTAGAATAAAAGTAATTATTTTTAAAATAAACTCCTATTTAAATTTTATCTTTAATTGATCCTTAAGGTATCTTGAAATATATTTTGCTCCTAATGAGTTTGTATGTAGACCATCATAAAAACCATTATCGGGTACAGGATTATATAAATACATTTTTATTAAATTAATTTTTTGATTTTTAAGTTCTTTAACTACTTTTTCTTGGGCCTTATATATAGATGCAAGTCCTGAACAATATTTATCAATGCCCTGCATCTCTTTTCTTGAAACTCTTATGTAAATACTATTATTTTCTAATTTATCGATTAAACATTTTGGATCTTGTTGTTGAACAATATTAATAGAAGCATAAGGAAAATTATTTATAGAAACATTAATTAACTTTTCAAATAATCTTTCATAAGGATTTATCATGTTAACTTCACTCATCAAATAATTACTTTTTCTTGGCTTCAAAAGAAAATTTGGATTTTGTAAATTGTGTCCAATTTTTTCGATCCCATCAGGCAAATCAGTTTCTTTGCCTAAAATAAAATCTAATTTATTTTTTACTTCTCTAAATTTTGAATAGAAATAGGATCTTTTGGATAGGTATGTTCTTAATCTTCGCAGTGGAGTTGGTGAGTCATATATATTACCACTAATTGTCTCTAAACCCTTTTCAAATCTTCTATCATTAATACCAACATAAAAAATAATTGCATCTACTTTTTCAGATTTCAGAACTTTGGAGTGCCATTTTTCAATGGAAAATGTATGTCCATATGAAGTTTGTCCATCAACTCCACCATTAATTACTGCTAAATTTAATTCCTTTTCTAAATTGCTTTGCCAGGTTCTATTATCATCAATAAATCTTTGATCAGTTGTTGAGCCCCCAACAGTAAGAATAATACCTTTATCTTCAAAATTTTTGCTATATGGCCTATAACCATTTTTATCTCTTGTGTAAGTTGATCTTTTAATATCTCTTGGAAACTCTAATTTACTAGTATCATATTCTTTTTTAACATCTACTTGAGCTTCTGGAATATTTAGTGCAGGTGAGAAAAAGAAATATTTACTAAATAAAATTTCTAAAATTGAAAAAATGAATCCAAGAATAAATATATTTACAAATAAAGTTCCTATAAAATCTTTATTTTTTAATTTCATCAGGAGATTTATTTTTTTTTAATTTAGCAATTCTTTGTATAAATAAATATGTTTTAAAAACCATTTATAAAAAACTTATTAAATTTTTGGATTGAGATTAATCATTTAAAAAAATTATTTGGTATTTTAATCTTATAATCAGGGTCCTCGTAATTTTTGGTATACCAATCAAGATAACCTTTTAATCCTTGATATGGCTGTTGACCATAATTTATATTATAAGTTTCTTTATAATAATTTTCACTGGAATCAATAGAATTTGGATCACCAAATTTTAGCATTATTGTTCTACTTGATTTAGTAAATAATGAAATATTTGCAGCGCCACATGGTGGAAAGATATTCATCTCACTATGAGAATATAAACCAATACGTTCTTTAAGAGATTCTCTTGCTCTAGAATATATTATGATTTCATCTGGTATATCATAATTATCTAAATTTTTAATTTCATCCGGTACTAATATTAATTTTAAACCACGTGTTTTTGCGTAAAAATATGCTAATTTAATTTCTTTCGAAGAAGAATTTCTTATAGGATTATAACCATAGTCTCTTAAAGTAATAGTTGCGTATTTCATTATTTTTTCGTCTCTTGAAATCCTTTCTAATATTTCCTCTCTACTAAATATTGATTCTAAATAAGGATAAAGTTTCTTTTTTTTATTTTTTAATAAATTAAAGTATATTTTCTTATGATTTTGTACATTCGGAGAATATATTTTTGGGTTAAAGAATTGAGGCAAAATATATCTTGTATTAATTTTAAGTTTTTTAAAATCTTCATATGAAGAGATAAATTTTATAGAACTTACACAATTAAAGCATTCAGCAATTGGTAAGATCATTGCATTAATTCTTTTTTTCAAATCAGCACTGGAAATATATTTGGAATAGGCTGAAAGCATAGGTCTATCATATTCATAATCTTTAGGTTCATAAATTATTAATTTAAAATTTTTTACACCTTGTTTCAAGAAAAATAAATAAGCATAATAAACAATAAATACAAAATCAAAAGTTATTGGATTATTTCTTACATCATAAATCAAATATGATATTTTCTTTTTGCCAGTTTTTATAGAAAATATCTCAATAAAATTATGAATTATAAATAATATTTTTTTTGAAAAATTTCTAGTGGGGCATATTATTTCTTGTTTTAATCTTTTAAAATTAATATTATTCCAATTAGTCATATAAAATCTAAATTACACTTTTAAATTATTTTTGTAGTCCTTTAACAATTTCCTCAGCTACAAGAATGTTTCCTTTTTCAGTAAGATGAAAAAGGTCAAACATATTTTCTTCATTAGAGTTAATTAATTTGTCAAGATCAATGATTAATATCCCTTTAGAATCATAACTTTTAATAATATTATTGAATTTATTGTGTAGTTGAACAATAGCTTGATAATTCAATCCAGGAAACCTTTTAATAAACTTTTGAGAAATACTATAGTCTTGTAATCTCGAAGGTTGAGTCATTAGTACTGGTTCAATACCTTGAATCTGACAAATACTTATAAAAATATCAAGGGATTTTATAAATTCTTTTTTTATAAATTCTTCTTGATTAATTGGTAATTTATCTAATGTTGAGAATTTATCAGCTTCAGAAAATTCATTACTAAATCCAAGTTTATTATAAGCATTAATAAACAATGCATAAGAATTGGGAAAATTATAAGCAAATTGGGTAATGTAGGTATTTAATTTTATTAATGGATATTTTGTAACGTTTACAAGATGTCTATCACTAGACCAATTCTGATTACCTCGGAGTAAGAATATAAGATCATTAATATTGTGCATTAAAATAACTTTTTTTGGTTTAGGAATTTGATATCTATTTAATAAAATATTTATTGATCCAGGTATTGTTCTTCCAGAACTTCCTGCATTTAAAATATTACAACTCCTATCTTTACAAAATTTTTGTTCATTTAGGATCTTGGTTACAAGTGCTGGGAATCTAATATCCTCTCTTACATACATATTTTCTGTTGTTGAACCTCCCAAAAAAATAATATCAAGATTTTTATTGTTATAAAAAGTATTTTTATCATGTGGATTTACTATTGCACCAGATTTATCAGATTGAATAAAATATTTTTTTTGGTCATTAAAAGAATCTGTTTGTTTTAAATAAGCATTACTTGGCACTACCTGTCTTCGGATATTGGGTGGCAATAATTCTAATCTTATATATCTTTCTTCTGTATTTAAATTAGTTTTATTTTTTGTTTGAAATGCAAGTAATATCTCTACAACACTTAGTCCAAATATAATTGATAAGAAAGCAACAAATATATTTGTAGATATCAATCTAATTTGATTCATATAATTTCCCTACTAGCAATAATTGATAAATTAATCATAAGAGTTTTTATTATAAGTATTATATTAATTTAAAGATATTAAATAAACTAAAAAATAGTAACTTAAAAATTATTTTAAGGAAATTTAAAAACGAGGCATCCGCCAGGAATACTTTTTAATTTATATGATCTTCTAAAAGCATTAAATTTAAAACCACCACTTGAAAAATTTTTTAAAAAGATGATATTGATTATTCAGAATTATTATATATTTCTTAGCAGAAATATTATAAGAAGTAATAAAATTTTCCAGGATTTATAAAGCAGTTTAATATAAAATTATTTTACTTAAACCCAACAAAATAAATTATTAAGGATCAATAATTCGATAAAAAGAGAATACAAGTGTCAAATATTTTTTTTAAAAATCAATTTATTAATTTGAAATGAATAATTCATTTTCTAAATTTATATCTAATTTATTTTAAAAAATTAGTATTTTTTTGATTTCCTTATTATTAAAAAGAAAACTGTTTTATCTTTTTTTAAAAATTTATAGTTTTATAAATTAAAAATTTTCAAGTTTTTTTTAAAAAATTCTTGTTAAATCAATTACACGATTCTCAACATTTTCTCTATATGATTTTTTACCGGCTCTTTTTTTTCTTAAAGGATCATATCCAAAAATTCTCATAAAAAAAGAAATTGGAAGAAGAACAAAAATAAATACCAACCCTAAAATTAAACGACTATTTATCCATCCTAAATAGTGCCCTATAGCAATCCAGATCTTATAGGGGTAATGAAGTAATCTTGGCTTGAATATGCCTGTAATTATTAACGGAATTCCAATAAATAATGTCCATTGAGCAAAATCATGCCCTCTAAAAAACGGAATAATTAAACCTAAAAGTAAAGGGAAAAATATCCCTACAACTAAACCAAATTTACGAAGTTCTATATTTTTTATCAAATTATTCATAATTAGTCTAATTCAAACTCTTGTTTCCAATTCTCATCAATTTTAATACTAGGCTGTTTTTCTTTCATTAAAATCTGATTTTGAAGAACAAGAATGTCCATTTCAGTCCTCATAAAACATCTATAAGCATCTTGAGGTGTTCTTACAATAGGTTCGCCTCTTACATTAAATGAAGTATTAACAATAGTTGGTGAGTTTGTTTTTTCTTTAAAAGCTTTTATTAGATTATAGTATCTGGGATTATTTTTATTATTTACAGTCTGAACTCTAGCAGAATAATCAACATGGGTAATCGCAGGGAGGGATGATCTTACTACATTTAATTTATCAATTCCAAAAAGTTGTTTTTGTTCATCTGTCATTTCTTTTTGAAGATTTTTTTTAATAGGTGCAACCAATAACATGTAAGGACTTTTTACCTTTAAATCAAATTGAGAAGAGACATCTTCTTCTAATACCGATGGTGCAAAAGGTCTAAAACTTTCTCTATATTTTATTTTAAGATTCATGACACTCTGAATATTCTTATTTCTTGCATCCCCAATAATAGATCTAGATCCAAGAGCCCTAGGACCAAATTCCATTGCGCCATTAAACCAACCAATAACTTTACCTTCATCTAAGTTTTTTGCAATTTCATCAAAAAGCTCTTTATCCTCTAATTCAACATAATTTGCTTTGATTTTTGATAAATAATCTTTAATTTCATCATTTGAATATTCACAACCAAGGTATGTTCCCTTCATTGAATCATTCGGTTCAGGAATTCTTGGATTGCCTTGATATTCGTACCAAGCTAAAAGTGCTCCGCCTATCGATGAACCTGCATCTCCACTTGCAGGTTGAATCCATATTTCATCAAAAATTTTCTCTTTAAGTAGCTTTCCATTAGCAACACAATTTAAAGCAACACCACCAGCAAGACATAAATTTTTTTGGCCAGTTTCATTTCTAATAGTTCTTGCCATTTTTATAATTATTTCTTCAGTTACATATTGAATAGAAGAGGCAATATCCATATGAAATTGAGTTAATTCTGATTCCCTTTGCCTCGGTTGTTCTCCAAAAAGTTTATGAAACTTTTTGGATGTCATTCGGAAACCGCGATGATATTTAAAATAAGACATGTCTAAATTGAATGTCCCATCATCTTTAATATCAATTAAATTATCTTTAATTTGCTTTGCATATTTTGGGACTCCATAAGGTGCTAGTCCCATTAATTTATACTCTCCTGAATTAACTTTAAAGCCACAATAATAAGTAAAAGCAGCATAAAGTAACCCTAAAGAATGTGGAAAACTAATTTCCCATAATGGTTTGATATTATTTTTTTCTCCAAGCCATACAGAGGTTGTTGCCCATTCCCCCACACCATCCATACATAAAACAGCCGCCTCTTCAAAAGGACTAGGATAAAAAGCTGCAGCTGCATGAGATTGATGATGTTCAGGGAATAAAATTTTTGGAATGTTTTGCTTATTTTGAGGATTTAATTCATTTTGTATAGAAATAAAATGTTTTTTCAATTCAGATTTAATTGCTAATTTCTCTTTCAGCCAAACTTGCATCGCTGAAATAAATGATCTTATACCTCTTGGAGCTGTACCAAGATAAGTTTCCAACAAACGTTCGAAAGTTATTAAAGGTTTTTCGTAATATACTATGTAAGTAATATCATTAAGATTTAAATTATTTGCAGTTAAACAATATTTAATAGCATTTTTGGGAAAAGAAGAATCGTGTTTTACTCTAGTGAATCTTTCTTCTTGTACTGCAGATAAAATTTCTCCATCTTTAATTATAGCGGCAGCACTATCATGATAAAAGCAAGAAATTCCAATAATATACTTGCTCATAAGTAGAAATATAAATAATTTTATAATAACAAATTAATCTTTTGCTTTTGGATACAAAAAGGGTTTTTAATTAATCTTATTAATCATAATTGTTAAATTTTAGTTTAAATAAATTCTCTTACAAATAAGAATTGAAATGTAAAAACTTAATGAATTAAAATTTTTAAAACTTGATTAAATGATGTAAAGTAAATTGTATGATAAAAATTTGTTATGGAAGCATTTCTTGATTTAGCAAAAGATATTTGGGATTTTTTAAGAGTAAGGAAAAAATATTGGTTAGCTCCCTTAATTATTACCATTATATTAATGGGTAGTTTGATAATCTTTACTCAAGGCTCAGTAATAGCTCCCTTCATATATTCAATCTTTTAGCAATGAAGTTTATTCCTCATATACTTCCATAATAATATTGAATTCAACGTAAAAAATAATTAGGTGTATCATTTTTAGTTTTTTTTTAAAATAATTCGTGACATAAAATTATTTGATAATAAATATAGGATTTTAAATCCGATATGAAATGAATTAAAATCATATAAAGTTTATGGATATCATTTACTTACAAAAATAAAAAATAAAAAAATTCCTTTTTGAAATTAAAATCAAAAACTATTTATTTAATATTTTATGCTTTGAAGTCCAATGAATTTCTAAGCCCTTTGGTAATTGTGATGGAATTGTGTCGGTACATCTTGAGAACTCAGGGGATACATATCTATAAAGAGTAAATATTGAGTTATCAATAGACTTTGTACCTTTTAAGTTTGAAATGAAAAATTCATCAGGATCTACCAAGTCATTTGAATTAGTAATCATATTTCCCAAATTAATATTCTTAAAATTTTTCAAGTGTAAATAATAGGAATATTCAGAATTTTTTTTAAAATTATCATTTGAATTTGAAATATCTTTACCAAATACCTTACTAAAATCATCTTTATAAGCTTCAAAAAAACCCTTCTTAACCACTGAGGTATCACATATTTTTAAAGAATAATTGTTCTCCCAAATTTGCATATGAAAACTCATTGAATTACTGTGATTGGTATATATATTTAAATCCTCAAGTTTATTATCTAGCCTAAATTCTTCTATCATTTTCATAACTGTATAAGATTCTGAAAACCCATTATCTACTTCTATATTAAAAGGGGAATTAGATGAAGTATATGATCTAAGAGGGATAGTTAATGAAGAAAATAATAATAACAAAACAAAGAATTTCAATTTAATTCTTAATTTTGAAATTAATTTGGTAAACCCATTATCAGCAATAATAATAAAAATTGAAGGCAAAAATAACCAAGTTCTTGGACCAGGGAAGGAAAGTTTAATATAAAAAATTAAACAAATGCCCAATATAATTGATGGGAATAAAAATAATCCTATTTTATTTTTTTCTTTAAAATATAAAAAATATCCCACACCAAAAGTAATAAAATAAAATGGGATTAGTAAATTATTATTATTGTTAAAATAGTATTTTATATTAGAAAGGATATAAGGAATTGTTTGACTAACAAAATCAATTAAACCAACTGATGTTAAATTTTCTAGATTTCTAATATTATTTAAATTACTCGGAAGTAATATTATTGGTAAAAAAAATAAAAATGTAAGCGAAGAAGATTTTAAAATTAAAATACCAAGCTTTTTTAAAAATTCTAAATTATCTTCAAAACCTTTATCTTTTTTAAAATGAATAAGAAATAACCAAATAAATATTCCAGGTATAACGAATATAAATGTTGGAATAGTTAACGTAGCCAAAGCTACTAATAAGGAAATTATATTGCTGTTCTTGTTATTAAAAATATCATTACTTTTTATTATAAATAAAAGTATTAATAAAAAAATTAAAGTCTGCAGGGTATATCCTCTAGCATTCGAAGAATATTCAATATAAAGAGGAAAAGTAGCTAAAGTTATAGCGGCAAAACGACCATCTTGCTTAAGTTCTTTACATATATAATAAATAATAGGAATTGAAATTACTCCTGAAGAAAAGGCTACAAGTCTAAGGATAGGTAAACTAAAACCAAATATTGTATAGAAAATTTTTGTAAGTAAATTATGAAAGATATGATTATTAGTCTGATCGTATAAAAATAATCTTAAAATATTAGGAGACTCAATATATCCCAAAAAAGTTGAAGCCTCATCAGATTTAACTGGTCCTGAAATATAGGCCATCCTTATTATAAAGCCAATTATTAATGCTATGACTAACCATCTATCACTTAATATTTTTTTTATTGAAAAAGTGTTGCCCATATTATTGCTTGTTATTTCTCTTTTTTATTTTAGAAGTATCTTTAATTTTTTCCATAATAGGATACATATTATTTAAATTCTAAAACAACTAAAAGGAAACTTTTTATGAAATATTATTTTTTACTAAAGGATAAGATTTTAAATTTCTAAAATTATTTAATCCTAATAATACTGAAACCTCAATCCAAGGCATTATCTGATAAAAATATCTATGTTCTAAAAAACCAAATATTCCAATATACATTATTAAATTAAGAGATAGAACTAATAAAGAACTAATTAAAAATATATTATCTTGAAATAGTCTTTTATTATTTTTAGACAATAATTTATAGGGATTAAATAATCTCAAAAAATTCAATAAATTTTTAAAAAAAAGAGAAAAGATAAAAACTCTATATGTAAATAGAAATAACTTAAATAAAGATTTAATGATTTGAGAAATATTTAAGTTATGGTAACTTGCATCAACTCCTATCGAAGCAGGCCAACCCCATGAATTTAATGGATTTAATAAAACACCTGTAGATTTGATAACAAATAAAAAAATATTTCCCAAAAATCCATTTTTCTTAAATCTCTCTTTAGCCATTTCTAAAAATTCATTTTCTTCTTGTTTTGTAAAACCCCTTTTAATTTCTGGATTTTCTTTATCCAATATTTCTCTAGCTTGCTTGTAATCCTCATCTTTATTATTTATAAAAGGATTTTGACTTACAATCAATTTAACTTTTTTTCGATCACCATTATTATGAGCAATCAAAGGGAACATTGATAATGCATAATCGTATTCAGTTAAAGAAAAAGATGAAACCCATTTTGCGAATCCTTTTACATTTTTTGGGGCCATACTAGAATTCACTTTGAAAGGTATAATCGCTCCATATTTTATATCCCTTAATCCCCAAGGTAAAATAGAAAAACTAATAATTAATGAGAAGATTATTGAATATTTTATAAATTTTTCTAATCCAAATAAAATTAAAACAGAAAATATAATGGGTAACAATAATACAAAGGAAGTTGGTTTAAAATAAATAGCTAATATTGATAAAACAATGAACCTTTTGAATATTGCCTTAAAATCTTTCGGATTACTTATTATTTTTATTAATTCAGTAATCAAAGTAATACTAAATATATAAATAATTGGTTCAATCAAAATGAATCTTGAAAATCCTATCGAGATAGGCGATAGACCAATAAAAAAACTATAAAAATAAAGTCTTTTACCCTCCAAACCCAATCTATTTAAAGTTGAAATAAAATAAAGTAAAGATATTGTTGTACAAAAAGAGACAATCAAAGGAATAACTTTATTCCCAAAACCTAGAGATTTAACCAAATATATGAAATAAGGGTATCCAGGGAAATAACCTCCAACTAAAGGTTCACAATCTCCAGGTAAATAATTTGAGGCGAATCCACATCCATCACTTATATTTCTAGCTATTGTTAAGTAAAAATAAGAATCAGGAAGAAGATTATGATTAAAAATAATATACAGGTATCTAGGGATCGATATTACGAGAAAAATAATTATCCACTTATTATTTACCTTAGAAAATTTAATTGCTTTATCTAAAATATTCACAATAGAATCAAAATATTTATCATCAATATATATCCTGAATAAATAATTATTAAATTTACAGAAAAACCTGTAATGATAAGTTTTTAAAATTAATTTTATTCTTCTTGTTTAATCTAATATCTCTCGTCAGTATATGTTTATTTTTACTTAAATCAAGAGAAATTGATTAGGATATAGATAAGTTTTAAATCTGCAGATATTAAAATTATGTGTGGTATTGCGGGAATTATTTCAAATAAAATTCATGAAGAGGAAAGACATTTAATAACTTCCAGAATGATGCCATTTATTGAGAATAGAGGACCTGATGAAAAAGGTATTTTTAGCTATAAGAAAAGTACTTTTGGTTTCACGAGACTTTCAATAAGAGCAATTAGTAATGGAAGTCAACCATTTCTCCATGAAAGAAAATCTACATTCTCAATGACTAATGGTGAGATATATAATTATGAATACTTAAGAAATAGATATTCAGATGAAGAATGGGTCACAAAATCTGATTGTGAGGCTATTCATAATGCATATGATAATGGAGACTTTGAAAATGAAATTAAACTATTTTCAGGTATGTTTGCATCATGTATATATGATGCTAAAGAAGACAAAGTTATTTTATTAAGAGATAGGGTTGGACAAAAACCTCTTTATTATTCAATTATTAATAATGAAACTTTAATTTTCTCAAGTAGTTTGAAGGCAATAATAAGCTCAGGAATTGTTGATCCAGCAATAGATCAAGAAAATTTAAAATTCATAATGTTTAATGAATATGCTCCAATAGGTTACACAGGAATAAAAAAGATTTTTTCAGTAAAACCTTCAGAAATTCTTAATTGGGAAATAGGTACTAAAAAAATTGAAAAGTTTATTTATTGGAAATGGATGTTGGGGACAAATGAATTAGAGACTAAACCAACTTATTACCCTATGAAAGAACAAATATATAAAGACCTCAAAGCTTCGGTAAAAGAAGAATTAATTTCAGATGTTCCAATAAGTATTTTTTTGAGTGGAGGAATAGATTCATCCATAATTGCTGCACTAGCTGTTGAAAATTTAGATGATAATGTTAATACTTTTACCATAGGATTTGAAGATAAAACTCTTGATGAGAGTAATCCTGCTAATGAAATTTCAAAAAAATTAGGTACAAATCACAAACTAATTAATTTCGAATCTGAAGACCTAAAAGATCTAACTCAAAGGGCATTTAAAAATTTAGATATTCCGTTGGGAGATTCTTCTTACATTCCAACATTTTTACTATGTGAAAAGGTAAGCCATTGTTATAAGTGTGCGATTAGTGGAGACGGTGGTGATGAATTATTCGGAGGTTACCCAACTTACAGAGCTCACAAATTATTGAGCTTGTACGAAAGTTATGTACCTCAAAAGATGAGGGGATATTTAATGCATAAAATTTTAAAATTTCTTCCAAATTCAGATAAAAATATAAGCCCTCAAATGAAGCTTTCAAGATTCCTTGCAGGTAAGACACTCCCCTTGGTTAAAAGGCATTTTACTTGGATGTCTACTTCTTATGATAAGGATATTATTAACAAATTAATGAGCGACAAAGTAATAAGTAAAATAGATTCTTACGAAAATTTAGAAAATTTAATCACCTCAGCAGGAATTAAAGATGCAATAAATGCAGCTCAATTCATAGATCTTAATAGCTATTTACCAGGTAGCATTTTGTCTAAACTAGATAATGCTTCTATGGCTAATGGACTTGAAGTAAGATCGCCTTTTTTAAATAAAAGAATATTGAATAGTACTAGTATGATACCTACTTCTTATAAAGTAAGTATTTTGAGGAGCAAAAAAATTTTAAGAGATATCGCAGAAGATATTTATAATAAAAAATTAGCAAATTTACCTAAAAAAGGGTTTAACTTTTCTGTTAATAAATTCCTTTCTGAAGAGTTGAATAGAAATATAAGATTAAGTATTTTTTGGATTGAAAATTACATAGATGTTTTGGAAACAAATAAAATTATTGATGAACATTTACTTGGGAAAAGAGATCATAGAAAACTTTTATGGACAATTTATTCAATCTCGAATTGGTGGTCATATATTCTTTCTATTGATAAAAAGACTGATAATAGGCATTTATATAGATATAAAAAATTTAAATAATTTTTAAATATCTCATAAAATTAAATAATTTTGTATTTAATTTGGATATTAATGTTACGAAAATATGGGGGAAAAATCTAATAATTATTTTTCTTAGTTTCCAAAAAAATGATTCATAAGATTTTAATGAGTCATTTTCTGAAATAAATTCTTTTAAAAGTGTATTTGACATATTCTCAGTACCCTCTTTATTTGCATAAATCAAAGTATTAAATCTATACCAAGGAGCAATATTAAAATTCGAATCAAATTGTTTCCTTAAAAGGTCGTAAGTATAGTATCCATTTATCCTAAAAAGATTTCTCCAATATTCAAGATCATTTTCATTTATATGATTTTCCCCTCCTTGTCCAGGAGTTGCTGCACTGAAAATTACAATATTTGATATCTTACATAAATCATCTACGAACCTTTTAGATTGGGAAGGACTAATATGCTCTGCGACTTCTAAAGAAATGGTAAGATCATACTTTTCTGGGATTTCTATCATTTTTTCGAAATTTTGAAATCTAAAATCATTTCTTGAAATTCTCAAATATTTATATTTTCTATGAGAATCAAGCCCACATACGAAATTAATGCCATTCTTTTGAAAAACATTTAACCATGAACCAGTACCACAACCAACATCTAAAACACTTTTTAATTTAATATGTTTGAGGATATATGGAACTATTATTTTTGCTGATTTAAAAGCTAACCGGTCTTCATTATTAAAGAAGCCATCTTCGTAGATATAACTTTTCACAAATATCTGT
The DNA here is from genome assembly GCA_902620895.1 of uncultured Prochlorococcus sp. Taxonomy (GTDB): domain Bacteria; phylum Cyanobacteriota; class Cyanobacteriia; order PCC-6307; family Cyanobiaceae; genus Prochlorococcus_A. Next base: position 15,137 of record CACNJU010000016.1, on the reverse strand, counting down.
TAAATTTCTAAATAATAGTAACATTGAATAAATTTTATTAATAGTCAAAAGAGTATCTTAAAATTTCTTATAAATAACTCTTCCCCACAAATAACCAGTTAATCCTGAAATCAAACTAATTAAAATGGCAACATATTTAATTTCATTAATAAAGATTGTAAGTTGAGTCGTTAAAATCAATATAAAAAAAATAGGTATAGTATGTATTAAATATCTTTTTAAATTAACAAAATCATTTTTAAATACCCAATATTTATAAATCAAAAATTTTAAAATATAGCCAGAGGTATTTAATATGATTATTGATTTAATTCTTGTCATATAATTTGATAGATAGATAAAAATAAAAGGTGTAATGAATGTATATAAAAATCCAACCATAAAATATTTTATAAATGATCTTTTGAAAACAAATTTTTTAAATAAACTAATTGATCTAAATCTTAAAAGATTAAACATAAAAGTATTAAACTATCCAAACATTATGATAAATTTTTATTTTTTAATAATTTTAATATTAATATTTGATGTTTTAAATCCAATGAAGATTAATAAATAATCAATTATTGCAAATAAAATTACAATAAAAGGATTACTGATAGAAAAAAACTTTTTTAATTTATTTGAGCACAAATTTCTAATCGATTCTATCCACATATAAGGGCAAGGTGTCCAGGATAATTTTGACAAGCAACCCAATTCATTAGAATATTTCATAATTTCATTTGGATTTATAATTGCCCAATGTCTTGGTGCATGCCATCCCGCCCAGAATCTTTTTTTAATTAATGAGGCATCTACTGACTTCAGGAATGGAGTCTCAATAATAAGTGTTCCTGAAATAGATAAAGAATTAATCATTTTTTTTAAAACTTCTTTTGGATTTCTTACATGTTCTATTAATTGATAACATACAATTAAATCATAATAATTTTCTTTTATTTTTAAATTTGATATATCTCCACTAATTGAAAAATCAATTCCTTCTCTTTTAGGACAATTAAAATCTATACCTGTAGTTTGCACCTCCAACCCCGATAAGAAACTAATATATTTCTTTAATAAAGATAAGTAATCACCACCTCCACAGCCTATCTCCATTATTTTTATTGTTGATTTGTTTTTATTGGATAAATGCTTTAAGGAAAAATACCAAGTAAAGATAATTTTATAAATTGAATAAATATTTTTTAATTTATATGATAAACCTAAACTCTTCTTATATTCATAAGTTGAATAATTATCTGGATAAATAATATTAAGTGTTTCTAAAGAAGGTCTATTTTTTAGAAAATAACATTTACATGAATTACATTTGACATAAGTAAATTCGTTAATACACGTTAAATATGTAAAGTCATAGGTTTTAGAAACAATTTTTTGTTCTTCTATTGAATCACACCAGGGACAAGATTTTATATCAATAGTAGGAATTTGAAGCATTTATATCAAGAGGATTTTAGTTATTTTAGTAAGTGTATTTGGTTCTTCAATGTATGAATTTTCTTTAGAATTATGCTTAAAATTATTTATTTCCTTAGATTTAACTAATTTTAAACTTGGAAGGTTAGGAAATCTGTGATGCATCTCATGAATATTGAAATTAGCATCATGCATTAAAATATTTGATAAAAATGATCTTTTAGTATTTATTCCTCTGTCTTTGTAAAATAGACTCAATTCCCTTTTCTTATTATCAAAATTTATCTCTACATGTTCAGCAAATGTTCTCCATCTACCCAACATTAAAGACAAGGTTAAAGCTGACAAAAAATAAATAAAAAGTATGTAAATAATTTGGGATATTATTAATCCTACATTAAATATTTTATTTGCAATTAGTGCAGTAATGGATATATATATTGTCAGAAAAAAAATATTAATTAATGGAATGATCAGTTTTTTTAGAAATTGAGATGCTGAATTTTGTTCCTTAATTTTATTGCTATTAGAATAAAAAATTAAATTTTTAAATATATTGATACTCCTTCTCAGAAGAAGTGGACTCAACAACCATAATTTTAATTTATGTATATCTGAATATTTTATGTTTGCATTACTATTATTTCTAAGAAATTTAGGCCAATAATTATTTCTATCAGGATCATCTTCTATTCTTTTTGCTGCATGATGTGAAAAGTGTGTTTTCTTATAAATATGAAAAGGGATGATAAGGAAAAAAGAACTAAAATATCCAGCAAGTAAATTTATCTCTTTTCCTTTCCATAAAGATAAATGGGCGCAATCATGGGCAAGAAAAGTGACCTTATAAATAAGTATTCCTAAGATAAACCAACCAATAATGAATACAAAAAATATAAGAAACGTTCCGCTATATATATTTATAAAGATATTTAGTGATAAAAAAGTCAATCCAATTAAAAATGGATTCAAAAAGGTTATTCTGTAAGGGTATAAATTAAAGTTCATAATCTATCTCTTATACATCGTATAGTAAATAAAAAAATATCTTATTGCATTATTTCTGAATATTTAAATTTTTATTATTGAGTTAATTTGAATCTTCTTATTGATTTAAAATCTAAATACAAAAGATATTCAATTTTGCGAAATTTATTAATTGAGTTAATTAATGAACTAAATATTTAGAGTATTTGTTAGCTGTGGATGTATAGTTATTAATTATTTACAAAATTAAAGATATTTAAAACAATGTCTGAGGATATTGAAAAAATTATAAAAGAGGGTTGTTGTAGTCAATGTGGATCTTGCGTTGCTCTTGATCATAGTGGTGAATCATTTATGGTGGATACAAAATATGGTCCACTTCCAAAGCTTAGTGATAAATCCAATTTCCCATCTTACATAAACGATGCTTGTCCCTCAATAGGAATAAATTACCCAGATTTATATAAATATTTTTATAAAAGTCTTCCTAGTAACTGGTTATTAGGATCCATAAAAAATGTGAGGACAGGTTTTTCTTCGAAATCAGAAATCAGAAAAAAAGGAGCTTCTGGAGGGGTAATTACTCAAACTCTCATTTATTTACTTGAGAACAATTATATAGATGGAGCGATCTTAGCAAAACAAGGTGTTCCTACCCCTGAAAAAGCAAGAGCATACATAGCTAGGACAGTTGATGAAATAATTGATTGTTCACAATCAATATATATCCCAGTTTCAATGTTAGATATTTTAAGAGATATAAATCCCAATGAAAAATATGCCATAACATGTTTACCGGATCAGAGTGCTTCCTTAAGAGTTCTTCAAAAAAATAAGTATTTACCAGCTCTAAGTATTAAGTATGTACTTGGTCCATATACAGGGACCGCAATATATCCTGAAGCAATAAGAAGTTTCTTACGTTCCAAGAACGTAAAGTTTAATGATCGGATAACGAATCTAAAGTGGCGAGCAGGTGAATGGCCCGGATATCTAGAAATTAAACTCCAAAGTGGACGAATTATACGTTCACCAAAAGTCTATTACAATTACTTAATTCCTTTCTTCATTACAAATACAAGTTTGCAAAGTATGGATTTTGTTAATGAATTCGCAGACTTGGCTGTAGGTGATGCGTGGTCTCCTAAATTTGAAAATTTAGGAGGAGGTCATTCGGTTGTAGTAACAAGAACTCAAAAAATGGAAAAAATAATTTTAGAAATGATAAGCAAAGATCTCTTAATACTAACGGAAGAAAGTCCCTTTAAAGCTTTAGACATGCATGGTCATATGTTAGATTTCAAAAAAAGAGGAAGTTTTATAAGAAATAAATTTAAAAAAATGCTAGGTTTCAAATCGCCAGATAATGGATATTATCCAATAAAGATTCCTATAACAAGATACTTTGTTGAGATAGTAATAACCTCAATTTTTCTTTTTGGAAAATTACCCATTTCAAGATGGCTTATATCTAAATTCCCAGAATCTTTAATTGGACCTATTTTTAATAACTTAAGACTTTTTTGGAAAAAAATTAGTCGACCTACAAAAAGAAAAGGTCTTTCTGACTATAAAGTTATTTGTAATAAATGAATGATCTGAGTAGAAATTTAATAAATATAAATTCAATTCTCTTACCGAGAATTTTAACTCAAGTTTGTAGAGACAAATTTTCTCCTCTTTATGGGTCATTCGATAGAAATTGGTGGCATTACAAGATTCGTGACTTTTCATCATTAATCCTTCAACAGGGTGGTTATGCTATTTATTGTTATTACAAAGATTCAAAAGAATATAGTTCTAATAATTCAATTATTAATTTAATTAAAGCTTCAGCAATTTTTTGGAATAAGCAAGCTGAAAATTATGGAGCTTTTGAAGAATATTATCCTTGGGAAAAAGGTTATCCACCTTTGGCATTCTCAACTTTAGCCATAGCAAAATTAGTGCAGGAAAGAGTTGTGAACTTTGATGAAGTCAGTCGCGGTATGAAGGTTGCTGCGAAACAACTATTAAATAGGTTCGAATCAGAAGCTTCTAATCAACAAATTGCTGGACTTGCAGCCTTAGGTGTTTTAAAAAAAATTGCTCCAGAACTTGTAAATCAAACTATATTTGACAAACTCTCAGATCGTTCACTTAAATTACAAAATAAAGAAGGTTGGTTTTATGAATATGGTGGTCCTGATCTAGGTTATCTAAGTGTAACCCTAGATTGTTTATGGGATTTATATGATTTTACTGGGGATCAATCTTATATTACAAGTGCATCGAGATCCCTCGATTTTATTTATAAAATAACTTCAAGCGATAAAAATAATAGTATAGGGATATTAAATTCTAGGAATACTGATTACATTACACCTTATGGAATAGCAAGATTTTTAAAGCATGACAATAAGAAAATTAAAAATAAGGCATCAACTTTATTACATAATCTTTTTTCCAATATTAGTAAAAATAATCATTTTTTATATGCTATTGATGATAGATATCTCTGCCATTATATAGGACATTCATTTTTCAGGACATCCGTATTATTAAAGAATTACCCAGTAGAGAGTTTTAATAAAAATAAAATCAAGAGAGATATATTTTTTGATGAATCAGGTTTTTTATTATTAATGAGTGAAAAAAGATCTTATACAGCTCTTGTAAGCTGCAAAAAAGGCGGCTCTTTAACATTAAACTTTAGTGGCAAAAAATGTTCTGATTTTGGCTGGGTTCTTAAGCATAAAAATAAAACCTTCGTCTCAAATTGGTGGGGGGATTTTTGGGAGATAGAAAAACATAATAATTTTATAAAAATAAAAGGTTTTCTTACAAATCATAAAGAAAATATTAGCAATCCATTCAAGCATTTTTGCTTAAGAATATTAAGTTTTTTGTTCGGTGAAAAAGTTATTCCAATATTAAAAGAATTGATTATTTTTAAATTTAATTCAAAAAAAGCAATACCATTCACAAGAGAAATTTATTTTAATAAAGAAATGTTTAAAATTATTGATACAATTCAAGCAGATAAAAGTTTTAATTTATACAAATCCAATAGAAGTTCTAAAAGACATGTTGCGAGTGCAAATTCATTTAATAGTGAAGATTTTAAAATTATTAATGCCAAGGTAAAAGTTAAGGAGTTATTAGATAGGACTAATAAAAGGATTAAGGTTATTTCAATTTATAGAAATTTTTAGTTTTAAAAAATATTAGAATATTCATTTTAAATAAAAATTTTTTACTATAAAAAACTCTTTATTGATTTATTTAATAAAATTAATCATGCTTTAAAAGCATAATTACTTAAATTTCTCGAGTAATATAAACCAATTAAAGATGGTACTAAATATCTGGTCGAGAGGAGAAAACCTAGAATTAAAATATTTGGATTATCAAATCTTGAACTTAATAAAAATAATAAAGTGGCGTCTCTTGTTCCAATCCCTGCGAAAGAAATTGGAAGTAAACCTACTAGAGTAGAAACAATTAATGCCATAACTCCATAAACTGAAAATAAGTTTATTCCAACTGCAAGGCCAAAAATTAGCATTTGAAGAATTTGAATAATCCAAAGCATGATTGAATATATTTGATAATTTATAAAATAAATTATTGAGAGATTGCTATAAAAATTTATAAATTCTCTAAATCTTGATTTCTTATTTATTTTTTTAAACTTTCTTAAAATATACTTGAAGCTAGGCGAAAGGAATGTAAATAGAATAAAAAATATAACTAAAAAAAAATAAATGAATCTTATTTGAAAAATTAATTTTTTTTCAATTAAATTTGAAAGGCTATTAGTATCTGAAGTATTTAAACAAATTGAAAAAAGTAGAAATATTGAAATAATTGCAAATAAATCACTAATTTTTTCATACAAGGTAAAAATATGTATTGAATTTGGATATTTTCTTTTATCTAATCTCTCACAAATAAATCCTTTACTTAAATCTCCAAGTTTTGAAGGTAATATTAAATTAAAGCATGAAACTACAAAATAACTTTTAAATGACGTGATAACTTTCGGGTAAGGTAATATTCCAAATTTTCTTGCAAAAAAGGTAAATCTAAAACTACTAATTAGACCTATAAAAAAAGTTATTAGTAAAGCGAAAAAAAGATAAATAGAATTTGTATCTCTTATTGCAATTTTTAATTGATTTAAATCTAACCTTGAATATAAAGTAAAAATTATAAATAAAGAAATTATTATTCCTATAAATAATTTAGTTAGATTTTTAAAACTTATTTTTATATTATATTTCATCCATTTTTCTTTTTTCTTTATCCTCTAATATTCTTTCTAACAATCTTCTGTTAATCCCATGTAAAAAAGAGTTAAAACTTATTGTTAATAATTGTGATGCCGTAAAAAACATTACTGATGCAATAACAAGACTTGGGACATGACTTCTTGGAGAATCACTCAACCATATCAGAATCCAACGAAAATAAATAATAAACGATCCTGTATATAAAATCAGGCAAGGAAGAAGAGTTATCTTTGACGCCCTGTAAATTAAAATTGTTCTTATGATAGTGAGAAGAGATTTGTAAATATAATTAAAATTACTTTTAACTAATCGAGATTTTCTTGAAGACTTATTTACTCTTATTGGAACCGATATGACTTTTAAACCTCCAAGACCAGCTTGAATAATACTCTCTAATGTATAAGTATAGGTATCATATATATTTATTTTGGATGCTGCCTCTCTTGAAATAGCTCTAAATCCACTAGGTGCATCAACAACAGATGTTTTGCTTAAAGTTCTTACAACTCTACTACCCAATTTTTGGAAAAACTTTTTGCTTGTACTAAATTCAAAATGAGAAGAAATAGGTCTTGCTCCAATTACAATATCTGCTTCACGATTTATGATTGGATTTAAAATCTTATCGATATCATTTGCCTCGTACTGATTATCAGCGTCAGTATTAACAATTATATCAGCACCAAATTTAAGACAATTTATCATTCCAGTTTGGAAAGCAAATGCTAAGCCTCTATTGGAAGGATGTTTTACAACATAGTCAACATCAAGTTCCTTAGCTAAAAAAAACGTTTTATCAGTTGAGCCATCATCAATAATTAAGATTTTATAATTTATAATCTCGTCACTGTCAAATTTAGGAAGATTTCTTATGGATGCCCTGATATCTAAAACTGTATCTCTTAATTGAGACTCTTCGTTATAACATGGAATTTGTATAAAAACTTCCAAAATATTTCTAAAAATTAATTACTATTATAAAATAAAATATTTTTTTATATTCTCAATTATTAAGGAATCTAGATTAAATATGCATTTATAATTTTTCTATAAATATATAAAATATTAAATTTTAATTTAGAAAAGTTTTCAGAGAAGCTAGTTACTCAGGTAATTAAATTTCATCATATTTTTATTCATTTAGATCAATAGATTTTTTTAATCTTAACACTAATAATTAAGATAAAGTATTCTTTGCCATTATCCACATTTTACTTTAATTTTGTATCTCCCATGAAATTCACAGTTCTTAAAAGTTTTAAGATATTTACTATAAATCTTTTTGTAACTAGTTTAATACTAATTATTATCGATTTATTCTTTAGTAAATATTTTGGTTATTTTCCTGCTCTAAATATCCCTGAGACTTTTGTTGAATTTGAAGAAACATTTGATACAAAAGAAATTGAACAGTCAAAAAAAAGTATTAAATCAAAATATTCACGAGGTAAAAATGGTTATCGTCCTTTCACATCAATAGATAAAACAAGTGAACTCATTTTTACTATAGGTGGATCAACTACTGATCAAAAATATGTAGATAATGAAAAAACATGGCAAAGGATAATGGAGAAATCCGCAAATATATCAGTTATTAATGGTGGAGTAGAAGGCCAATCTAGTTATGGACATTTATTGGCGATAAAGAATTGGCATGCAAAAGTATTACCATTGGAGAAGGTTAATAAAATAATTTTTTATTTAGGGGTAAATGATACTCGTTTTTCAAAGTCATTAGACACTGCAAAAGGTAACATTTATGATTCACCAAATACTTTTGGAAGACTAAAATCATATATTTCAAGAAGATCATTTTTATACTCCAAACTTAGAAAAGCGAGATTTAAATTTGATGTACTTCGAGGAACTAAATTAGTTTCACCTGATGGTATAACCATTGCTGGTCACGGCACAAGAAATCCAATTTTTCTAAAAGATTCAATAAAAAGTAATATACCTCTAAGTAATAAAGATGAAATAAGAGAATACAAAGAACTTTTCAGTAATTTGCTAAGAGTTTCCAAGAGAACCTTTACTAATGCTGAAATATTTATAGTCCAACAACAAGACCCTAAGTGCAGAATTGAAAGAAATAGTGTCTTTGTAAATGTAACTGAAAAAGATATTAAAAATTATTGTTCTTCACTAGCATCCATTTTCTTTGCACAAGAAGAAGTAATCAACAATTTAAATAAATTAAGTAAATTAAACATCTCAATTATAAAAATGTACAAAGACAACCCTATTTCTAAAGAAGGATTTTACGACGGAATTCATACAAATATTAAAGGATCAAGTATGATAGCAGAATACCTTTTAAAGAAAATAATTTATTAGAGAATATCTTCTTAAAGTCTTCTTTTAGAATTCAATAATTTCGTTTCCAGATATGGTTTGAACTATTCTCTATAATATAAAAATAAGTAAATATTATAAAAATCCTTTTTGAAAGCCTTTTTGGTCGCAAAGGAGAATATTTATCAATATTTTGTCCTTTGAAAAAAAAAAAATATATATACTTTTGAACTATCATTAGTCAAGCTAATTTTTATAAATAGAGAAAATATTTATGGAGCCCATTTAACTAAAATCGCTGCAGGTCTGGATGCTATGCAATAGCAAAAAAGAGGCAAATACTTGTGATTAAGGGTTTCATGACAATATTTCTAACTTGCTAATAATATAATTAAGAGAAGAATTTCTAAGGATTTAGAGGTTAGTAAACGCATTGGTATATATAATCTGGTATATAAATCAATTTCACAATTTAATAAAGTAAGAGCTTATTGAAAAACTCCTATCATTTGACATTTTCTTCAGATTTCAAAATACAAGTCGTATTAAATAGCCATAAAAAGGCAAAACCTATAGAAAAAATTTCTCCCCATTCTTCTACCTGGTGAATACTAAACAATAAAAAAGAAGAAAATGAAGACCAGGCACTTCCATGCCAAAATATATTACTAATTTGAGGTATTGCTATTATTTGGTCAATAAATACCGCAAAAAAAGATAAAAGTATAAAAAAGAAAAAGTTATAGGCAACAAACCTTCTCTCAAAGAAATTCATTTTTTTTAAGCACACTGAAATCAGCATTAAAAATATTATTAAAGCTATTGCCCAAAAGAAAATTTCAGCAAAGTTTCCAATAAAATAAAACTGATTTCTATTTTTCAAAAAATTTGGAACTATTTCAGCTCCAAATCTCTCATGCAAACTCAAAGAATCATCTAGGAAAACAAAAAGATAAGCTATAGGAATTACGAAAGAATTACGAAAATATTTTAATACTAAATAAGAGGACAAAATAAAAGACCAAAATAAAAACATATTTGCAAAATGCTCAACATAACCGCCATCAGCAGTTGCGCTTAATAGACTACTTTTTACAACAGTTTTGCCTCCATCAAACCATAAATAATCTCCAAATATTTCAACAAATAACCAACTTATAAAATGCTGAAAAAAAGTAGAAATAAAAAGAAATCTAATAACAATTACACCAAAAAAATTAGTTTTAAAAAATAATGTTCTTTCAAAAAGGTTAAAAGTTCTTATCAAAAAATTTTCTTTTTTTTGTTTTACTTGAGCGCTCAAAAAAATATTTAGAAGATAACAAAATCATTATAGGTTTATGTTAGTCATTAAATAGAATATTTTAATAGATTTTAAATACAAAATTTACTTACTAATATATTTTTAATTAGAGCAAATACCAAGAAATTATTAATGCAAATAACTCATACTTCAAGAATCAAGTATGGAAAAAGTAGATCCTAATCTCTTAAACCTTCATACCATCCTTTAGCAAAAATAACTTGCAAGAAACAAGGGATTAGTTTTTTTAGGATTATTTTAAAATGTTTAAGAGCAGAACTTAGAGCAGAATGGCTTAAAAAACCTGAACAAGTAGTAAAAAAGTTGTGAAATTATTAAACCACATTTTAAAAACTCTGATATTATTAGAAATTTAAGTGGAGCCAAGGAGATTCGAACTCCTGACCCCCTGCATGCCATGCAGGTGCTCTACCATCTGAGCTATGGCCCCAAGTTTAGAAACGTCATTGATATATATTAATTTTAAGAATTCTTTAATGACGTCCATCAATCTTATAATACTTTATAGCGAATAATTATTGAATTACGATACAAAAATAATCTAAAAATTTACAAGCTAAAGCATCTCCTGTATTTAAATTAGATTTGTGCCTTCTTTTAAAAAAAGTATATACTTTAATTCTTTGTTTATATTTAAACTAAAGTAATATTAGAACACTATTTCTGAATACGTATTTACTAAGTAAACTACTCCCTTTAATTTTTTCTCCTTTGGGGGTTGTTATAGTTCTTTTCTTTTTATTTCTTCTAAGAAAGAAAACAAAATTGATTTATTCGGGACTTGTTTTTTTATTTGTTTTTAGTAATGGCATAATTTCCAATAGTCTATTGCAATTAATAGAGTTTCCTTGGGAAAGAAAAGATTATTCAAACATAACATATGCTGATGGAATAGTTGTATTAAGTTCTGGGAGACATCTACCACCAGGTAATACAAAAATAATTGAATGGAATGATCCAGATAGGTTTTTTGCTGGGATAAATCTTTATAGAGCAAAAAAAGCAAGTAGATTAATATTTACTGGTGGAGTAAACCCTTTCACTCCAAATTTACCTCCAGAAGGAGATATCTACATTAGTGAAGCAATTTCATTTGGTATTCCGAAAGAAAACTTATTTACTACATATCCCGTTTTAAATACTCTCCAAGAAGCTAAAGCTATTAGGAAATTACTTGATGAAAATTCCATAAACCAAAAGAAAATAATACTAGTTACGAGTGCATTCCATATGAAAAGGGCAAAAAAAGTTTTTGAGAAAGAAGGAATTAATGTAATTCCTTATCCTGTTGATTTTAAAGCTGAAGAAAATTTTTCATCTTTATTAAAAAATCCAATTAAGTGGATGCCTAGTGCTAGCCATTTAAAAGAAAGTTCGGTGGCAATTCGAGAAATTATTGGCAGAATCATATATAAGGCTATGAGGTGAATCAACCTTAAGTAATTCGCAAAAAGTTTCTAGAATATTCTAATAAAAATCATAAAAAAGTTAAATAAAGTGAAAAGTTTCATCGATAACATACCTTTTTTTGTTCAATAAAACAAAAGTCTTAATTTTAAACAAAATTTTCTTTTTAAAAACTTTTACTAATGTTGTTGATTTATTTTATTGGCTTACAAAGTTGATTAATAAAATACTAATGTTAATTCATGGCAGCTCTTAGAAAATAATAATAAAAAATAATTCTTTTCAAAATTGATTAATTAAAAAAATTAGAAGATCTCAATCTAATGTCTTATAATTTAAAATAATTTTATCTAAATTTTAATGAAGAAGATTCTCCCTTATGTTTGCCCAGTCAACGGGGATGAGTTGATTTTGAATAAAGGATATTATAGATCTCCCTCAAATAAAAAATATAAGATAAAAAAAAATATTCCAAGATTTTGTTCCGAAGATAATTACACTGAAAGTTTTGGTTTTCAGTGGAATAAATTTGATAATACTCAAATTGATAGTTTCTCTAATACTGATTTGTCATATAACAGATTTTGGGCTGAAACAAAATGGGATCCAAAAAGATTAGATGACTTAAATATATTAGAGATTGGTTCAGGTGCAGGTAGATTTTCCGAAGTTTTTTTAAATTCAACAAGTGCTAATCTTTATAGCATTGATTATTCAGCAGCAGTTGAAGCAAATTTAAGAAATAATAAAAGGTTTAAATCAAGATTGATTTTATCTCAAGCATCAATATATCAAATCCCTTTTAAAAATAATTCTTTTGATAAAATTTTTTGTTTTGGTGTTTTGCAACATACCCCATCTTTTAGCGAATCAATATCCGCCATAGTAAGTAAAGTAAAAGTAAATGGAGAAATAGTTATTGATTTCTATCCTTACAAGGGTTTTTATACAAAATTAAATGCAAAATATATCCTTAGACCGATTACTAAAAGAATTTCAAAAAAGTTTTTACTTTTTTTAATTAAGAAATCCGTTCCATTATCACTATTCATATTTGATATTTTTGAAAAAATAAAATTAGGTTTTTTAATACGTTTTTTACCTATTACAGATGTAAGAGGCTTCCCAAAAGAATTAAATAATAAACAAAGGGTTGAGTGGGCGATTATGGATACTTTTGATGCATTTTCACCAGAGTTTGACAATCCACAAAGATTAAATAAAGTCATAAAAATGTTTGAAGAAAATTGTTGCAAAGTAACCTTCGGTGGATTAGTTAAATTCAAAGGAGGTTCAGCTGTAGTTATAAGAGCTGTAAAAATATCATAATAAAAATCAATATCAAAGATTATAAAAGTAATTTATAAACAAGATAAAAATTTTTTTCTTTTTTAAAACTATATTTATCGATTTGTTGATTAACAAATAGAATTTATTGATATTCAAGAATAGGTTTAAAATACTTAATATAATTGGTGTTAGTATTATTAATGAAAAAAAATTTTTTAGTTGTTGGGGGAACCAGTGGATTGGGTTCAGCCATTGCAGATAAATTATGTTTAGAAAATAATACCGCGACATTAATTGGTAGGACTAATAAAAAGAATTTGACTAAAAATCAAAATTTTTTAAGTTTAGATTTAGAAAATTCCTCTAGGGAAGAATTTTTGAAATTAATTGAAGATTATGATGGCTTTCAGGGCGTTTGCTTTGCTCAAAGGTATAGGTCGAAAGATACTATAGAAGATTATGTAAAAGAAGTTAAAATTATGATTACATCAATTGCCTTTTTTATGGATGCCTTAATTAATTACAATATTTCTAGAAAAGATAATACAAATTTCACAAAAATAATTGTTGTTGGCTCAAGTTATAGTTCAAGAGTGGGCAAAGATCAGGGATGGGAATATCATACTGTAAAAGCAGCACAACTATCTTTAGTAAGATACTTTTCAATTAAAAGTGATGGTAAATTTTCTATAAATCTTATAAGTCCAGCAACATTTATAAAAAAAGGAGCACGAGAATATTGGGAGTCAAAACAACTCTTTAAAAAATGGAATAACTTTCCTACCAAACATCTTCTAGAAGTTAATGAAATTGCAGATGCAATAAAGACATTTTTAATAGAGGGTAATAAATATATAAGCGGAAATAATATTTTTATTGATGGAGGTTTATTTAATCTTTATCCTGACCAAGTTTGAAACTTATTAGAACCTTTATCTAGAAAAATTTTATTTCAAATATTTCATCTCTGACCTAAATAAAGTAAACAACATCTGCGCTCCAAAAATCATAAAAGGGGTATAAACCATCATTAAATATCGACTATTAGCTATCCCTAATAAACTTGGAGAAATAGAAATAAAACAAGCTATTAATAGAATCCAAATTTCAGAATAAAAAATCTTATTCCAATTAGATATCAAGCCAAAAGTACTAAGAATATTTATTGGATATAGTATAAAAACTCCTGTGAATGTTCTTGCTATAAAGGGTAATAAAGGTTCTATATTTGTAGAGGAATGTGTATCTCTTATATCAGATAAGCCACTAACAAATTCAGTTAATTTCCATAGTATTGTATAAAAAATATTTTTTAAATTAATAAATACAAATTCAGTAGATAGATTTAGTTTTGAACGCAGGATTTCTCTGGGATAACCAAAAAATAATCCTGGTTCCTGAGTAAAATGATATAAATTATGCTTTGTATAATCAACTACATAAGCAAAGTTTAAAGTAACAAAAAGTATTCCTAATAAATTAATAAAAACAATTATTAGTTTTTTCCTATCAAAATCTCTATCAAAAACTAATTTTTTTAAATTTCTGTAAAGAAAAAATAATAAAACTATTATCCCTAAAAAAGCTCCGGTAGGCCTTAAAGAAGCTAAATAAATGCAAACAATATTTACAAGTAAATGATCCTTAAAAAGATTACTTTTGGCTAATTTATATCCATCCTTATATGCACGGCAAAATAAGTAAAGGAGAAAAGTCACCCCAAATAATACATAATTAGTTATTCCACCAGATAAAGAATAAAAATAAGAATATGGGTTTAAAATAAATAAAATAGAAACAATATTAGATGTTTTCTTTTGAAAAAAAATAACGTAGATTTCCTTAAATAATATAATGAAAATATAGATAATGTAGAAGAAACTAAAATTGTAAAAAAATTCCAAAGCTGCGAAAATTGATCTTTTCCAAAAATTTGAGCTAAAAATGTAATTGATTTTAAAACAAATGGGAACAAAAAATTACCGTTATAATAACCCTCGTATCCATAACCTTTAGCTGTTTCATTAATATAAAATAATCTATCTCCTATTCCTAAATTTGTTGATGAAATGCCGATATTTGTTGAGTCAGTTGGGATATTTGATATACAGCTTATTAAGATTAAAATAATAATGATT
>CACNJU010000015.1 GCA_902620895.1 uncultured Prochlorococcus sp. | reverse complement strand
AAAAGATCCTGGAAGAATTTTGATATTTGATACAACACTCCGAGATGGAGAGCAATCTCCTGGTGCCAGTTTAAATCTCGAAGAAAAACTTGCTATCGCCCAACAATTAGCAAGATTAGGGGTAGACGTTATTGAAGCTGGATTCCCTTTCGCAAGTCCAGGAGATTTTAAAGCTGTAAATAAAATTGCCATTGCCGTAGGGAAAGAAAATGGCCCAATAATATGTGGTTTGGCTAGAGCGTCAAAAGGAGATATAAAAGCATGTTACGAAGCAGTAAGTCCAGCTCCTAAGAAAAGGATACATACTTTTATTGCAACAAGTGATATTCATCTAAAACATAAACTTAAAAAATCCAGAAAAGATGTTCTTCAAATAGTTCCAGAAATGGTTAATTATGCAAAATCATTTGTAGATGATATTGAGTTCTCCTGTGAAGACGCCTCAAGGAGTGATCCTGATTTTTTATACGAAGTGATTCAACTAGCAATTTCTGCAGGAGCGACAACAATAAATATCCCTGATACTGTTGGATTTACAATACCTAGTGAATTTGGCAACCTAATTGCCGATATAAATAAAAATGTTCCAAATATTGATGAGGCAGTAATATCGGTTCATGGTCATAATGATTTAGGTTTAGCAGTAGCCAATTTTCTAGAAGCAGTAAAAAATGGAGCAAGACAACTTGAATGTACTATTAATGGTATTGGTGAAAGGGCCGGGAATGCTTCTCTAGAAGAGTTAGTAATGGCACTACATGTTAGGAAAAGTTTTTTTAATAGTTTTTTCAATAGAAATCCAGTTTCACCAACACCTCTTACGGCTATAAGAACAGAAGAAATAACAAAAACCTCTAGACTTGTTTCCAACCTAACTGGAATGATTGTACAACCTAATAAAGCAATTGTGGGGGCCAATGCTTTTGCACATGAGTCAGGCATTCACCAGGATGGGGTTTTAAAAAATAGACTAACTTACGAAATTATCGACGCAAAAACTGTTGGTTTGAGTGACAACAAAATTTCTTTGGGTAAACTTAGTGGTAGAAGTGCAGTAAGAGCGAGATTAGAAGAGTTGGGATATGACTTGAGCAGAGAAGATTTAAATGATGCTTTTGCTCGTTTTAAGGATTTAGCTGACAGGAAAAGAGAAATTACTGATAGAGACTTAGAAGCTATTGTTAGTGAACAAGTTCAGCTCCCAGAAGCTAAATTTCAATTAAGTCTTGTACAAGTTAGTTGCGGTAACGCATCTAAACCTACTGCCACCATTTCGCTCCTAAACACGGAAGATAATACTGAGGATACTGCTGTATCAATTGGTACTGGCCCCGTTGACGCTGTATGCGAGGCTTTAAATAAATTAGCTAAAGTCCCTAATGAATTAATTGAGTTTTCCGTCAAATCTGTAACAGAAGGAATTGACGCTTTGGGTGAAGTAACAATAAGAATAAGAAGGGATAATAAAATATATTCTGGTCATTCTGCTGATACGGATGTTGTAGTTGCTGCAGCGAATGCTTATGTTAATGCTTTAAATAGGCTAGTGTTTTCTGAGAAAAAAAATTCAATTCACCCACAATTTGATAATTTAGAAAATTCAAACAACACAATTTCAATTTAATCACGTAAATTAAATTTATTTTTTAGGAGTATTAAGTTGCATTAAAAAGAGTCTCTTAATACTGTAAATTAATCTAATAGTTTAAAGCAGTTAATAATGAGAGAAAGGTTGCTAGGATATTGGGTACTTTCATGGGTCGGTTTAATAAGCAATATAGTAGCTCTTCCAATAATCGCATTAATCATAAGTTATGGACCTCCACTAAAAGTTGCTAATATAACTCTCGCCATAAGTCTTGGTTGGCCTGCTGCGATAGTTGGAATAGTTTCTTCAGCAGCTCTTTTAGCAGAGAGAAAATGGGGAGTAACTTTAACTTTAGTATCTTTATCAATGGTAATATCTGGAACGGGTCCTTATTCAGTGGTGAGACTGATAGCTCTTAAAGACATTTTTGGAATTGGTGGATTTACTCTTTTAACAACATTATTAAGTACATTAGCTCTTGTGTATTGGTGTAATCCAAAACATCGAAGAAGTATTAGGCTATAAGATTTAAAATTAAGAAAAAGTATTATTCTTGCTAGTTGGGTACTGAATTCTTCTATGTCTAATTCTTTTCCAAACATTCAAGAATGCCCTTTTTATTAAGAAAATTTCTCCCTTGGATAAATTACTGTCATCTAATTGCCCATCTTTTTGACGCGAGTAAATAATATTAGATATTGTTAGCAAAGCTTCTTCATCAGATGCATTAATATTCATAGCTCTTAATGCTGCCTCACATCCGTCTGCAAGCATCAAAATAGCTGTTTCTTTTGACTGAGGGATAGGGCCTTTGTATCTAAAAAAATGTTCATTAATATCGATATTTTTTTCTATAGCTTTTTGAAAAAAATATCCCATCTTTAGGGTACCTTGATGTTCAGGGATGAAATTAGCTATTAGTTTAGGCAGTCTATTTTTTCTTGCAAATTTTAATCCTTCATCAACGTGTGCCTGTAATACTTCTGCACTTTTAATCGGATCATCTAATTCGTCATGCGGATTTTTTGAACCATCCTGATTTTCTATAAACCAATTAGGTGCATGTAATTTACCAACATCATGATATAAAGCTCCAGTTTTAATTAGATCAATATCACCACCAATCATTCTTGTTGCTTCCTCTGCTAAACCACATATAAGTAAGGTATGTTCAAAAGTGCCAGGTGCTTCGAGAGACAATCTTCTAATAAGAGGTTTCTCCTTATCCGCTAATTCGAGTAATCTTGCTTTAGTTAATAATCCGAATATCGATTCAAAAATAGGAATAAATAAAATAGTAAAAAGCATTACTATTGCCAATAGTAAGGAATCAGAAAATATATCCCCATTAGCCAAAACAAAATCTTGGTCATTAATAAGAGATATTTTATCTTTACCAATCAATATCCATTGACTCAAGAACGATCCTATGGGAACAAAAATTGATAGTTGAAGTAATTGAGCTCTACTTCTTATTCTGCCTCCAAGTAGAGATACTACTGAGGAGCAAATTAATAAAATAAAAAATAAATTATTATTAAAAGCAACTGCTGGGTCTGGCCAACTAAAGCTTGCTATTGATACCCATGCTAAAGCTGTTATGCTTCCCATTCCTTGAGATATTATTAATGCCGGTGGAATGATCAAAGATAATGGACTTATCGTTGAAGCTAAGGCTAGTTTCGTAGCTTGCACTGCTAAAAGAAGAGAAATGATCAAGAAAATCTGTCTTGAAGAAATTGTGGGATTCTCTTTTTTTGAAACTAATATCAAAATTCCAGAGCTTATAAGTATTTCAGAAAAGGTCAAAAGCCAAGCAAAAATATCTGAGATATTTAAAGGTGAAATAAGAAGTAGTTTATATGAAGAAATTATTGAAATTAAAATGCATACCAAAAAAATTATAAGATTATCTATTCTTGAAATTTTAATTGGTTGTTTTACTGGAACTTGACTTCGCTTCCATAGATAAAACAATTTTTTTAAAGTAGTTGTGATGTTTTGCACAGAATATAAATAAATCTATTTGAATAATTTTAAAATTATAGGCATGCTAGGTGTAAATAGGAGATGTTTTTCTAAATGTCATTAAAATTAGACGGTAAAAAATTATCTCTAGAAATTGAGGAAAGATTAAACGATTATATCTCTAGAAATAAAAAAATTGCAAAAAGAGCTCCTGGTTTAGCTGTAATAAGAATAGGTGAAGACGCTGCGAGCGGTGTTTACGTAAGTAACAAAGAAAAAGCATGTTCAAGGATTGGAATAAAGAGCTTTATCTTTCATTTAAAAGATAGTGTAGAGCAAAAAGAAATTGAACAATTAATAATTAAACTTAATTCTGATAAAGATATTGATGGAATGTTGCTACAACTTCCCATCCCAAAGAAGTTTGATGTGCAAAAACTGATCAGCCATATTAATCCAAGCAAAGATGTAGATGGATTAAATGAAATAAACATCGGCAAATTAGTGAAAAATGAGCCTGCGATGAGATCATGCACACCGGCAGGCATTATTAATTTATTAAAATCCCAAAACATTAAAATTGAAGGTAAGAAAATTGTTGTTATTGGAAGAAGTTTGCTTGTTGGGAAACCTCTATCGCTTATGTTATTGAATCTAAATGGCACTGTAACAATGACTCATTCAAAAACATTAAATTTGAATAAAGTCTGTAGAGAGGCTGACATCCTTATTGCAGCTGCAGGAAAACCCAATCTTATAGATTCGAGTTTTGTAAAAGAAGGAGCAGTAATTATTGATGTTGGAATACATAGATTAAAAAGTTCCGGTAAAAATCAAACCAGATTATGTGGGGATGTATTATTAGAGGATGTCATTTCTAAAGTATTTGCTTACACACCTGTACCAGGAGGTGTTGGACCAATGACAGTAACAATGTTACTTGTAAATACTATTTTCAGCTGGCAAAAACAATTTGGTTTATCATCAACTCTTAATGACCTTTTGCCATAAATTCTAAGATGAAAAAATTTTTTACTAAAGGTATAAAATGACTAAAGTTATAAATAGTATTTCTGATTTTGAAAAATATCTGAAAAACACAAAAAAGGTTGTAGAAGAAGCGCTTGATTTTTCCTTGGGGCCTGAGAATCCGGAAATATTAAGAGAATCAATGAGATATTCGCTTTTGGCTGGAGGGAAAAGAATACGTCCAATTTTATGTTTAGCATCTTGCTCACTAGCTGGAGGTGAACCCTCTCTTGCTGTTCCTACAGCAGTAGCAATAGAAATGATACATACAATGTCCTTGATTCATGATGATTTGCCCGCTATGGATAATGATGACTTGAGGAGAGGTAGACCGACTAATCATAAAGTATATGGAGATGCAATAGCTATTCTTGCAGGCGATGCTTTATTAACAAGGGCCTTTGAAATGGTCTCTTTGAGAAGCCCTGGAGTCGATACAAATAGATTATTAAATGTAATTGGAGAATTATCCCTAGTTGCGGGTGCACCAGGACTAGTCGGGGGGCAAGTTGTTGATTTGGAATGCGAAGGTAAAGAAGTCGACCTTAAAACTCTCGAATATATTCATCTTCATAAGACTGGGGCTTTATTAAAGGCTTGCGTTAGAACAGGAGCTATGATCGCAGGTGCTAACGAAAAACTATTACAAGCTCTCACAACATATGCAGAGGGAATTGGTTTAGCCTTCCAAATAATTGATGATATTCTAGATTTAACCTCCAGTAGTGAAAAGCTTGGTAAAACTGCTGGCAAAGATCTTTTAGCTGACAAAACTACTTACCCTAAATTACTAGGGATGGAGGAGTCAAAGAAAAGAGCATTTGATTTAGTTGAAAAAGCAAAAAAAGCAATTGAACCATGGGGTGAAGATGCAAAGTATTTAATATCATTAGCCGACTTTATTACAAATAGAGACAGATAGTTAGTTTTAATTTATGTCTGAGTTTTTTTCCTTTTTTAATAATTCAGTTCTTTTTTGGAGCTTATTATCCTGTTTACTTGCTCAATTTTTCAAAATTGTATTCAATTTCTTTTCAACTGGGGAGATAAGATTTGGAATCATGTTCGAGACTGGAGGTATGCCTTCTAGTCATTCAGCCTTAATAACTGGTGCTACATCTGGTATTGGTTATGAATTGGGATTTGATAGCTCAATATTCGCATTATCAGTTGCTGTAGCACTAATAGTTATGTATGACGCTAGTGGTGTTCGAAAATCAGCTGGGATTCAAGCAGCAGAAATAAATAAAATATCACAAAAACTAGACCCTCAATCTGAATTATTTTTAAAAGAAACCCTCGGCCATACAAAAATTGAGGTCATTGTGGGGAGTTTTTTAGGACCATTAATCACTTTGCCTGGAATGTTTTTTTTAGGTTCTCCTCTCAAAATATTTGATTTGATAATAAATTAAGAATCCTTTGAAAAACTAATTTGGGTGGCATCTATAAAGTTTTTTGCGACTTCTGGAGAACTAGGCAAATGTAAGTGAATCCAACTTGCATGTAAATTTTCATCAAAAAAGCCTTCATTTTTGTATTCAGTTTTCCAAGATTTAATTTTCCATGGAGGAGAAAGTTTGCTCTGATTCTCAGCTTTTCTTAGATCAAGTTCAGATAAATTATTTTCAATTTCCCAATAATGAAATTCATGTCCTCTAATTAATTGATTTTGTTTAATGATCGGAGTATCTTTTAAACCCTCAATGTATCTATAACCTACTGAAAGTTTACTCTTTCTTGATCTAAAAGGCAGGATGCCACTCATTTTATGATTATCACCATTTTCGTCTTTTATAAAGTCTCCTAAAATCATCATCCCTCCGCACTCGGCATATATAAATCCATTTTTGCGGAATTTCCTTAACGAATTTAAGCTTTTAAAAGAGTTACTTATATGATTAGCATATTTTTCAGGGAACCCCCCAGGAATAATTAAAGAAGAAGCCTCACTAGGTATTTCTTCATCATCATAAATACTCCATGAAATCAATGGTATGCCTATTTCACTCAAAAACTCCTTAGTCTCAGGGTATTGAAAATGAAAGATTTTATCTTCTACAATTGCGATAGGTTTACTTTTGTCTATTTTTAAATCTTTAAAATTTACACAATTAAATATTTTCTTTTGAGGAGATTTAAGGAATTTAATAAGAGAAAATACATCAAGATTTCTTTCGGCGAAATTTGCAAAATATTCAACATCAATTTCCTCTCCATTATCCATTGGAGATATCAAACCTAAATTAGCTTTCTTTAAAGTTATTTTTGAATCAGATGGTAAAAAACCAAGAATTTCTATGTCTTCATTTTTGAAAACTTCTTTGATTAATTTTTTATGTCTATCTGAATTAACGTTGTTAAATATAATTCCTGCAATTGACAACTCACTATCGAAATCTCTAAAACCTCGAATAGTTGCCAAAAGAGAAGCAACTTGCCCTCTAGCATTAATAATAAAAATTATTGGCACATTGAGAAGTTTAGAGATATTTGCTGTACTGGAATAGGATGTTGCCCCTAATCCATCAAATAGACCCATTGCTCCTTCAATTAATGAGAATTCATATTTCAAAGAATGTTTATAAAAACTTTCTTGAACCCATTCCTCACCACTTAAAAAAATATCTAAATTCCTACAAATAGGTTGGCCAATTGAACTAAGTTGTTGCTGATCAAGATAATCTGGGCCAACCTTGAAAGTTTGTATCTTTATACCTTTTGAGAACGCCCAACAAGATAGTAAAAGCGATAATGTAGTTTTCCCACTATCAGTTGAAGGAGAAGATATTACACAAGGCATTTATTAGTTATTAAAACCATTAAATATTTGAAGGGCTATTTTAATAGAATTTTCAAAAAGAGGACTGGTATGACCTCTACTACTTCCCAATAGCTTACTTACATCATACTCTGATGTAGAAAAAGAATTTGGAACAACTTGTTCTATTAATTCCATATTAGCCATTCCCCCTGCCTCAAGTCTCATACATTCCACTGACTCACAGCCAAGTATTACACAAGTGTTATTTTTTTGAACCTCACTAATTTTGGAAATCAACCTCAATCCGATAACTTGTCCTAAATGAATACTTGGATTTCCCAAAGACAAGGGATTAATTGATGCAGAAATTATTTCGCCATTCATTCTTTCAAACTCTATTTTTGTTGATTCTGTATCCCTTTCCACTCTTAGAAAAGACCAGCCAAGTTTATCACTAATCCATGAAATCAAAAACAAACCTTGAATCATATGATCACCTGCGATATCAATGTCAATATCAGTAATATGATCTAAAATCGGTCTCCTTGAAGGCGGATCAAAAATCATTGCCAATGATTCCCTCCAATTTTTCAATCTAACCCAATTCAAATCATTAATAGCTTTATTTGTATTATTTAATTGATCTAAAACTTTTAAACATCTTTTAGGCGATCCAAGAGCAGTATCAATTATCAACCTCAGACCATATTTAATAAAATATTCAAAGATTTCAGGCGATTCATCCAAGCTCCCATTCCACCACAACCATGAAGGTAATTTATCAATAGATAATTCATCAATTATTTTTAATCCTTTATTAGATATTGAGGCTGAGTCACCTCTAAAAACAACTAAATCCCCACATATAATTTGCATGGCTGGGGTATCACTTAATGGACAGTAAGCGGATACAAAAGTTTTGATATCTGAATTTTTATTTAATGTTGGCGCTAGTGTTATTAATCTTCTTGGATTCAATTTACTTATTGATGATTCAAAAAATTGTCCTCTAAAATCTTCAAAGTCTTTATTAGGTAAATTTTCCTTTAAAGAATTCAATAATTCTTCACTACTAAGTGAAGTAGTGATAGGAAGTCCTTGATCTAATATATATTTTTTAGCAACTTCAATTATTTCTGGACTTAAATTTCCAGTAATGGGTCCATTTACTAATCCTTTTTGAACCAAACATTGTTCTAGCCAAGCAGGCTGCCAAACCATTAATGTAAAAGTATTAGCTCCACTATTATCTTTATCTTCCGAAATCCATAATTTATTAAGGTAATTAGAAATTTCCTGATAAGGCAGCTCTAAAGGAGTTTGGAGTGTTAGTTGAGGTTTCATTTTTAAGGTCTACGCCAGAAAATATTATCTTTTGAGGTTAATTGATCAGACTCAGGAGGTCCCCAGGTCATAGATTCATAATTATAAATAGGTAATTTCCAAGGAGAATTATCCATCAATTCTATTAAAGGCGTATATAGTTTCCAGGCTGCCTCTACTTCATCACTTCGAGTAAATAAGGTTGGGTCAGAAAGCATCGCATCAGCTAATAATCTTACATAGCCTTCATCTGAGGGTTCTCCAAACGATTCATCATAAGAAAATTCCATCTCAACAGGTCTTGATTTCATTCCAGATCCAGGAGATTTTACCTCAAATTTGAAAGTAGCCCCTTCATTTGGCTGAATTCTAAGGATAAGTTGATTAGGGGCAGGATTTATTATTGTTGATTCAAATAAATGAACAGGAACATCTTTAAAAGTTAAGACTATTTCTCCAAGTCTTTTGGGTAATCTTTTACCTGTTCTCAAATAAAAAGGAACCCCTTGCCAACGCCAATTATCAACGAAAACTTTTGTCGCGATATAAGTTTCTGTTGTGCTATTACAATTAACACCATTTTCCTCCCTATATCCCTTAAGTCGATTGGAAATATTTCCCCCCTCTCCATATTGACCTCTTATGCAACAATTCCACGGTTCATTTTCGTCAGCAAGTTTTGAAGCTTGAAGAACCTTAGCTTTTTCATTTCTTATCGCTTCTGGTTCAAACTTTCCAGGAGGTTCCATAGCAGTAACAGCAAGCATTTGAGTCATATGATTTTGAAGCATATCTCTTAAAGCACCAGAGCTTTCGTAATAACCTGCTCTATCTTCAACACCCACTGTTTCAGATGAAGTAATTTGTACACTTGATATATAATTTCTGTTCCAGATTGGTTCAAAAATAGTATTAGCAAACCTCAAGACAAGAATATTTTGAACTGTTTCTTTACCTAAATAATGATCAATCCTATAAATCTGACTTTCTTCAGCGCAACTTTGAACGATCTTATTCAATTTTTTTGCACTTGAATAATCTCTTCCAAAAGGTTTTTCAATAACCAAACGACTTTTCTTAGGGTCATCTAAAAGGCCAGCTGCTTTAAGAGCTTTACATCCACTTGCATAGAAATTCGGAGATACTGATAAATAAAATGTTCTATTACCATGAGTAGCTTGTGTTTTATCAATTTCATTTAATCTTCTAGAAAGCCTTACGACATGATCACTTTGTTGTAAGTCAACTGGTTCATAAAAAAGATAATTAGAAAATTGTTCCCACTCCCTTTCTTTACCAGATATTTGATTTGATAGCTTTACTTTCATCTTTTCTCTAAACTCGTTATCATTCCAAGGTCTTCTTGCACAACCGACTATTCCAAATTCACTAGGAATTCTTCTTTGCAAATAGAGTTCAAATAGGGCTGGTATTAATTTTCTATGAGTAAGGTCTCCACTAGCACCAAATATTACTAAGCATTGTGGAGATATGACTCTCTCTTGCCGTAAACCTAATCTTAAAGGATTACTTAAAGTTGAAGGCATATTTTTAGTATTCTTATTTTTAAAATCCTCTTTTTTTCTAATATTAGCTACGTATTGTGTCTAAACCAAAAAGAATTTAATAGGTTTCTACGTGCCATCTTCCTGCTTTTTTTAGTTGAGGTCTTAATTCTGACCAGTTCAAGCCTTTTTCTTCTGCTGCCTTAGTCATTGCTTCATCTATTCCAGGCTCCATACCTTTTAACCCACAAAGATATATATGTGTCTTTTCATCTTCAATCATATTGAAAAGTTCATTGGCTGATTCTAAAACTCTGTCTTGAATATACATTCTTCCACCTTTTGTATTTTGCTGCTCGCGACTAATAGCCTTTGTATACTTAAAGTTGTTTGGATTATCAGTAAGGTATCTTTGAAGATCTTCTTCGTATAACAAATTAGCTGATTTGGGAGCACCCATAAATAACCACGCTTTACCCTTGAAATTCCAATTATTTTTCTCTTTTTCAGTTGGTTCGAACATTCTTCTTAAATAAGCCCTCATTGGTGCTATTCCAGTTCCAGTGGCCAACATAACAATGTTTGCGTCCTCTTCGTCAGGAAGTAGCATCTCTTTACCTACAGGACCTGTTATTTTTACTTTATCTCCAGGCTTAATATCGCATAAGTAAGTAGAGCAGACACCATTTATGGTTTCACCATCTTTTTCATACTGAAGCTGTCTTACACAAAGAGAAACTGTATTTCCATTAAAGTTATCTCCATGCCTGGTGCTAGCTATTGAGTAGAGTCTTAATTTGTGAGGTTTTCCATTAGCATCTTCACCAGCAGGCATGATACCAATACTTTGACCTTCTACATAATTCAAAAATGGATCGCTATCTTTAAGGTCGAAAGTTATGTGATTAACTCTACCAATTGCTCCTTCTTTGAGAAGACTATAGTTTTCAATAACTGTTCCTTCGAATGGTGACTTAGGACGGTAAATGTTGACTGGAACATCTGCATGTTTTTTCTTTGCCACTTTTGTAATATCAGTTTTGGGAGCTTCTATTTTTGAATTTTCTGCTTTAGAGATAACTGGTTTCTTTGGTTCCACAGCTTTTGATTCAGGTTTTTTTGTTTTTGCTTCTTCTACAAATTTTAAAGCCCTTTTATTAAAAGTTGTAAGTATAAAATAAAAAACAGCTATTACTACTGGTATATGAGCTAATCCGCCTGCGATTACTTTTGCTTGTGAATACATTTTTTAGTTTTCTTTATATAAAAGACTATCAATTTGTAGTTTAATTTGTAGTAGTTTTACAAAAATGGTTACGTTTTGAGATCGGAATAATTAGATGAATTTATTTTTATTTTTCAATTTTTGTTGTTTTTATCAGTATAGTTACTCAGAAAATAATTTTTTATCTAATTAAAAAATTCATTACATGAATAATCCTCAAGAATCAGTAAATCATTATAAAGAAAATGATTTCAGGACAATTGAGCAGACGATGGAAAAGCTTTCTGGCGGAACAAGACGACTGGCAGCTCAGCTTACAACTTCTGCAAGTTTCGATTCTTTGTGGAGTGTTCTAACAGATTATGATCGGCTAAATCTATTTATACCAAATCTCTTATCGAGCAAAAAAATATTTCAGAAGGGAAATAATGTCCACCTTAAACAAGTTGGGGCCCAGGATTTCCTCGGTATGAAATTTTCAGCTGAAGTAACCATCGATTTATTTGAAGATAAGGAACTTGGCCTCTTAAAATTTAATTTGATTAAAGGAGATTTCAGGAAATTTGAAGGCAGTTGGAAAATACAAAGCATTAAGAATTCTTCAAAAAATTCATTAATCTACGATCTAACTGTTCAAGGTTGTCAGTGGATGCCAATAGGTATGATAGAGAAAAGACTGAAAAAGGATCTTTCAGAAAATTTAATTGCCGTAGATAGGCAAGCAAAATCATCAAAAAGATATTTGTAAATTAAAATTAATAGCCCCAAGGGGATTCGAACCCCTGTCGCCTCCGTGAAAGGGAGGTGTCCTAGGCCTCTAGACGATGGGGCCAGGAAAGTAGCACAACAGCTTATTAAAAGCTAAGAGTAAGGCTATCCTTTCGTCAAGTATTGTTGCTCTTTATTTTGTCCTTGCCACACAGGAACTGTGAAATGGAAGCAGGAACCTAAACCAATTTCAGATACAACCCATATTCTTCCTCCATGAACTTGAACTATTCTCCTACATACAGATAAGCCAATTCCAAATCCTGAAGTTCCTTCAGAAGTCTGCGGAAGTCTAACTCTATCAAGAAAAATTCTTTTTTGTTCACTCAAAGGAATACCTGCACCTTTGTCACAAATTGTTATTTCTACCCATTGATTTGTCTTATGAATCATAGTGATCTTTATAGATCCAGCGTCTTTAGAAAATTTAATAGCATTTTCAATTAAATTTAAAAATACTTGCCTCATTCTTCTTTGATCTGCAAATACACTCGGCAGATCAGATGGAATATCAGTATCAATTTCAATATTTCTTAATCTCCAGAATTTTTCTAATTCGAGTATTACTTCAGCACTAATACTACCTAAATCAATTTTCTGAGGATTAAATAACGCTTCCCATTTAGTTGTTCCAACCTCTAAAAGATCCTGAGATAAGAGCTCTATCTCTTCTAGACGTCTTTTTATTACTTCTTGCAATTTTGAAATATCTATTTGTCCGAGCTTTTGACTTTGAACAGCCAAAGTTGCAGCAGTCAAAGGTGTTCTTAGTTCATGAGCTACCATTCTTAATAATCTTTCCTGAGATTCTATTCTTTTTGTTAAAGTCTCATTTTCCTGTCTTAGAACGAGAAGTTCGTCTTCCAATAGAAATTCTTTTTGGGTTGTTATTGAATCAATTTTGGATGGTTGCAAATTAATCCCAAGATTTTTTGTTAAGCCTTCCTGTGTCCACCTTGGCAACCATTTTTGCAACTGAGAGAAAATATTACTTCCAGCAAATATTTGCTTAGGTCCTGGGGAAACTTTTATAAGAGCAGGAATTGCGACTAATCTATGTAATTCAAGTAATTCCGGCTGCTCTGTGGGTTCAGAAATCTGGAGAGATATCTTAAATTCACAATCGTCTGATTCTAAATAAGCTATTAATGACTTAATATCATTACTAGAAAGTTGATTTCTAGCTGCCACAAGTATTAATTTTAACTCTTTTTTTTCATTCAAATGATTTCCTCTGAAGTGTTGAAAAGCTGTTAATCCTTACGTACACCTTAAGATATTTTTTTTTATTTTACATATAGGCTATGAAATAAATAGGACTTATTTATATATGGTTGCTATTAATTCAAAGAAAATCTTACAATTTGGTGAAAATCCTCCAGAAATCAATTTAAATAGTAATTTAAAAAGATGGTTCTCTAGGAATATTGGGTCGTGGAAATCAAATAGAACATATTTTCTTGATGAACCACAAAAAACTTATAATTTAATTATGCATATAAATATACAAGCTCTCAAAAGTAAATCCGAATGGGAGTCGCATTATAAATTCACTTGGTACCCAGAAAAAAAATATAATTTCTTTAAAGAAAATCCCCAGTATAAAGAACGTGGAGAAATGCGAGCATTTTTAAAAGGTCATCAACTTATGAGGGAAAGTTTTTATTTAAGTAATAAGGAAGGGATTTCAAATATTAAGCAAGTCGACGAACACGAAATGATATTTGAATCTTCTTACAAAGATTGGCACATTATTGAACATACAAGACTTGTAGATTCTGATAATTATAGATTTAGGGTGATATATTCATGGAACAAAAATAAGCTAAAAATAGTAGAGAATCACCATGAAATTAAAATTATTAAATAAATTCAGTTAGCAGATTTAGTTAAAAAATAAAAAATGTTATCTTTAGTAATGTATATAAAAAAAGAAATCAAATATGGTTTTAAAAATATCTAAATTTTTCGCAATCCTTATAGTATTTTCATCTTTATTGTTTGATACAGATAATGAGTTTAATAGTGTAAAGGCAAATGTTAAAAATTCTCCTGCCAACAAAAATGACTTAAATTTATATCATGGGATGGGTGTTTCATTTCTATGCAATGCTACAAGAAAAGGATTTGATCTAGATTTCCAAAAAACATTAAGCGTTGCCTCAGCAACTTTTGCATCAGTAATTTCACAAAAACATGGAGGGAAAATATTAGAAAGAAAGAAAGAACAAACTGTTGATATGAAACAATTACAATTTATTGCATCTCTGCAATTAGTTGAATCAGCCCTTAAAGTATGCCCAGATAATGTTCCTGAAAAGCTCGAAAAACAATTTAAAATTGAAAAAGAGAGAATAAAAAAATTACAAGGATTGTAAAAACAATAATTTCTGTTATCTAAACATAGAACTAACGGAACTTTCTTCGTGGATTCTCCAAATAGCCTCCCCAAGCATATTTGCAACAGAAAGAATTTTTAACTGTGGGAAATTTTCGTTATGTATAACGGGTATGCTATTAGTTACAATTACCTGTTCAAATAGATTTTTAGTACTTAATCTTTCATAAGAGGGAGGAGAAAATACAGCATGTGATGCACATGCAAATATTCTATTAGCTCCTTCTTTTTTTAGTAAATTAGCTCCAGAGCAAATTGTGCCTCCAGTGTCTATCATATCGTCTATCAGGATAGCTGTTTTACCTTTGACTTCACCAATAACTGTTAAACTTTCGGCTATATTATGGGCTGATCTCCTTTTATCAATGATAGCCAAAGGAGCATCTTTCATTAACTTTGCAAAAGCTCTTGCTCTCGCAACTCCACCTACATCAGGTGAGACTACAACTATTTCTTCTAAATTTAAAGATTCTAGATAATCAATTAAAACAGGCGAGCCGTAAATATGATCGCATGGTATATCAAAATACCCTTGTATTTGAGCCGAGTGTAAGTCCATAGCAAGAACCCTGTCAACTCCTGATTTTTCAAGTAAATTTGCAGTTAGTTTTGCTGTTATAGACTCTCTTCCAGAGGTCTTTCTATCTGCCCTTGCATATCCAAAATAGGGGATTACAGCCGTTATTTGTCTTGCAGAGGCTCTCTTGCATGCGTCAACCATAATCATAAGCTCCATTAAACTATCATTTACAGGAGCACAAGTAGGTTGTATCAGGAATACGTCGCAACCTCTAATAGATTGCTGAATCTGGACATAAAGTTCTCCGTCAGCAAATCTTTTAGATATTAAAGGTACATTTTCAATCCCTAAATATGATGCAATTTCTTCAGCTAATTTAGGATTTGTTGTCCCACTTACCAGCCTTAATCTACTATTAGTTAGATTGAACTTGGATTCTTTACTCTGCATTGCCGTGATAAAACTTGTCACGAAATTTGCACCATAAAACTATATTATTATCGTAGTCGTTTATGTGAATTTCGCAAAAGATAATGACTAGATGTTTTCAAAAGTCACATGAATTAAGAAAAAAATTTGTTTTTAAAAATAAAACTTTATTTTTATTCAGTCTGAAAAGCCGTTAAGAAATTTGTCAATTAAAAAAAATTTGTATATGTTTGAACTTAGAGAATTAAAAACACTTTAAGTGTAAATAATCAAAATACAATAAAAAATGCCTATAGAGTCAATTCTTGAAAAAAAATCATTAGGCGTACTTATGCATCCAACATGTATTCCTGGCGGGAGTGTATGTGGAACTTTTGGTAGAGGAGCTAAAGAGTGGATAAAAAAACTTCATAAACATGGAATTGAGTACTGGCAATTTTTACCTCTTACACCAACAGACTCTACAGGTTCGCCATACAGTTCCCCATCTAGTTTTGCAATAAACCCATGGTTTTTGGATATTGATGATTTAATAGAGAAAGGTTTTATCTTCGTTTCAAATAAAGAAAATCTAGGTCCAATAAATCAGAACAAGGACCATTTTGATTTTGATATTGCAGATAGTTTAACAAAGAAATTAGGTCACCTCCTTTTGCAAGGATGGAGTTCACAATCTGAAGAAAGAAAAATTAAATTTAATAAATGGATTAGGAGGAATTCGTGGGTTGAAGATTATGCAACATTTGTTGTTATAAGAGAGGAGTTTAATATGCTGCCTTGGTGGGAATGGCCTCAAGAATTTAAAAAAAAAAATAACGAGCTTTTAAAATCGTGGATTAAGAAAAAAAGTGAAGAGATACTTATTAAAAAATTAATACAGTGGCATCTTGATGAGCAATGGAGAGCTATTAAAAATTTTGCAAAATCAAAGAATATTAAGCTAATAGGAGATTTGCCTTTTTATGTATCTAGAGACAGCTCTGACGTATGGAGTAACAAATCATTATTTTCAATTTTTAAGAATGGAGATTTAATCTTTCAAAGTGGTGTTCCACCTGATTATTTTTCATCAACAGGACAATTATGGGGTACGCCAACCTACTTTTGGTCAAAACATAAGAGGTCTAATTTCGAATGGTGGAGAAAAAGATTCCAAAGGCAATTTGACCTTGTGGACATATTGCGATTTGATCACTTCAGGGGTTTAGCGGGTTACTGGAGAGTTAATGGCAGTTCTAAAACGGCAATTTTTGGAAAATGGATAAATTCTCCAGGGAGAACACTATTGAAAAAAGTAAAAAAGGATCTAGGGGCTAATTATCTACCAATTATTGCGGAGGATCTTGGAGTAATAACCCCAGATGTTGAGAAACTAAGGAACAATTTTGAATTGCCTGGCATGAAAATATTGCAATTCGCTTTTGATGGCAATGAAGATAATCCTTATTTACCTAAAAATTTTAAAGGGGAAAATTGGGTTGTTTATACAGGTACTCATGACAACTCTACATCTGTTTCATGGTGGGAATATTTAGATTTAGAAACCCAAAAAAGAATAAGAGAAGAATATAAATTTTCAGAAAATCCCTCTTGGGACTTAATAAAAATTGGTATGGACACAAATGCTAAACTCTTTATCGCTCCAATACAAGATCTATTGTCTTTCGATGATTCAAGTAGATTAAACAAACCTGGTACAACAAAAAATAACTGGAAATGGAAGTTAAATCGATCTCTAGATGAAATAGAAGATAATATTAAATTTTTTAGTGAGTTAGGAAATAATTTTGGTAGAACTAAAAAGTAAAATTTATTCAAAATTATTCTTCGATGATTTGATTTTCAATATTTTGAATCTCAATAACATTTACATTTAAAATAAAGTATCTCTTTAATATAAATAGAGTTAGAACTAATATAAAAAAGTACATAAGACTTCCTTGCCATGAATTTATGAGGTCGAATTCCCTGAACAAAAAATCCTTTCCGTCTTTCTTTAAAATTTTTCTTTCTCTAACTGCCAATCTTAATAATGTATTTTTTTTTAATACTAAGCATTCCTCTAATTTAATTAATATAGATCTTATAAAAGGATAATCTGGCCTTATTTTTTTATTGTTATTTTCAATAGAATTTATTATTCGTTCAGGTATTTTTGAAATGTATGACAACTCTTTTGTTGTAAGTTTTTGTTGAATTCTTGCTTCTTTTACTAACTTTGCAATTTCCATATATTGATCAACCATTCCAGAGCTTAAGTCTTTATTTTTTTCAGATTTCTTCTTAAATGTAAAAAAATTTTTCAAAACATTCATTAAATATTCCCAAGCTAATTAATCTTTTTACTACTCAATTTTTAAAAAACGATTTCTTTAATTCTAATCGAATTAAAATCATAAGTAAATTTATTAGGTATAAATATAAAAACTAAACTATTGAAATAATATTTTGCACTGCACTTTTTGCAATATTGAGAGGGCTAAAAGTATCTCTAAATAAAGCTAAGAGTTTTTTGGCATCTGTAAATTCTAATTTTTCATCTTTTATTAGGCTTAGGAGAAGATTCTTCCTAACTTCGGATCCTTCTTTACTAACAAATAATTTCAAACCCGCGTTTGCAACTGGTATGAGATCTGAATTAATATTCTTTGAATCTTTAAATAAAATATTTAATAAACTTTCAACTTTTTCTACTTGAATTTGACCTTTTTTATCAAACACTACTTCTATAAGAATGTCTAAAATCTCTTCAGAATTGTCGGTAAGTAGTTTTTTAGCAATATAGGGATAAGCGATTTTTAAAATTTTAAATTCTGGATCTAATCTAAGTGCTAAACCTTCTTGACTAACAACCGCTCTTATTATTAAGGCAAACCTGCTGGGAACTCTAAAAGGATATGAATACATTAGTTTTGAGAATTTATCAGTAACATTTTTAAGATTAAAATTACCAACCTCAGCCCCTAATGACCCTCCAAGAACCTCTTTTAATGGTCCCACTAGTTTTTGAAGATCTTGTTCTTTAGTTAAAAAACCTAATTTCTGGAAATCTTCTGCTAAGAGATAATATTCTTCGTTTATTATGTGGACAATTGCCTTAATAAGAGTAAGTCTATCTGAATTTGTAATAGTATCCATCATCCCAAAATCAACATAAGCTAAATTCCCACAATCTGCATTTCCTCCTTTTAGAGCGAACATATTTCCTGGGTGTGGGTCTGCATGAAAATATCCAAATTCAAATAACTGCTGAAGCCCACTGATTACACAAGTTTTAATAAAAGAAGAAGGTATTAAGTTGTTTTCCTCCAATAAACCACGATCTCTTAACTTAACTCCATCAATCCAAGAGGTTGTGATGATCCTTCTGGATGAAAATTTTCTTTCTAAATTAGGAATAAAAATATTTGGATTTTCTTTAAATAAATTTGCAAACCTCAAAGCATTTTCAGCCTCTTTTTGATAGTCAATTTCATCAAAAAGAGCCTTGCCAAATTCATCTATTATTTCTCCAATTCCGACACCTATATTTAATGGCAATAACGGTGATAAAAAAGTTCCTAAAAACCTTAAAATTACGACATCCCTTCTTATGAGAAAATACAAATTTGGTCGCTGCACTTTCACCGCTAAGTAATTATTATTTACTTTTGCTTTATAAACTTGACCTAAGCTAGCCGAAGCAATAGGACTATCTGGAAACTCATCAAATAATTCATTAGCAGAAGCTCCAAGTTCTTCTTCAATAATTTTTAAAGCAATATTGTGATTAAATGCTGGAAGATTATCCTGTAAGTTTGTAAGTTCTGTAAGCCAATCCTGTCTAACAAGATCTGGTCTAGTAGAAAGTGCCTGCCCTAATTTTATAAAACAAGGTCCTAAATCAGTTATTACATCAAAAAGATATTTTGAGAGATTTTTTTGTACATTTTTATTTTTACTGTTACCTTGAAAAAGTATTCTTAAAAAAAGAAAAATAAAAGTTAAAAGGATATATAAAACTCTTGGGATAAAAATCCATGGTCTCAAAATCAACCAAACTAAGTCGTCTTTTGCTGAATATTTCGAATGAGATCGCTTCATTAAAGTTTAAAAATATCAAAGAAGAATACCAATTGATCCATTCTATATATATCAAGAATACTTTATGAGCATTTCATCTTATCTAACTAAAAAGTTTTTAAAATCTCTATTCTTTCCCGCTCACAATAGAGGAGAAGCTTTACCAAGGAAATTAATAAAATTACTAAAAATTAGTCCTGGTTTTTGGGACTTGCCTGAACTACCAGAAATAGGTTCACCTCTATCCCAAAACGGACTAATTGCCAAATCTCAAAGAGAATTCTCTGACAAATTTGGAGCAAAAGGATGTTTTTTTGGCGTTAATGGAGCTTCTGGATTAATACAATCAGCAATAATTGCGATGGCAAATCCAGGCGATACTATCCTAATGCCTAGAAATGTTCATATAAGTGTTATAAAAACCTGTGCGATGCAGAACATAAATCCAATATTTTTTGACCTAGAATTTTCATTGGAAACTGGACATTACAAACCAATTACAAAAATTTGGTTCAAAAATGTATTTGAAAAATTAAATTTTGATGAGAATAAAATTGCAGGAGTAATTATTGTAAGTCCCTCTTATCATGGTTATGCCGGAGATTTAGAGCATTTAATAAATTTTTGTCATCAAAAAAATTTGCCTGTTTTAGTTGATGAGGCCCATGGTTCTTATTTCCTTTTTTGTGAGAACCTCGATTTACCAAAACCCGCATTGTCATCAAATGCTGATTTAGTTGTTCATTCACTGCATAAGTCGCTCAATGGTTTAACTCAAACAGCGGTGCTCTGGTACAAAGGGAATCTAATAAATGAACGTAATTTAATCAGGAGTATTAATTCGTTGCAAACTACTAGTCCAAGTTCATTATTACTTTCTTCTTGTGAAGAGTCTATTCATGACTGGCTCAATAAAAAAAGTTTATCAAAATATCAAAAAAGAATTTTAGAGGCAAAAAGTATCTACAAAAAATTAATTAAAAAAAATATTCCTCTGATAGAAACCCAAGATCCCTTAAAAATTATAGTAAATACCTCTAAGGTCGGAATTGATGGTTTTACTGCTGATAAATTTTTTTATAGAAATGGCCTTATCGCTGAATTACCAGAAATGATGACTCTAACTTTTTGCTTAGGATTTGCAAATCAAAAAGATTTTCCTAATTTATTTGAAAAATTATGGAAAAAGTTACTATTAAAATCTAAAAAATCAAAAAGTTTAGAAGTGCTCCAATCGCCATTTAAATTAGTTCAAGCACCCGAAATAGAGATTGGAATTGCTTGGAGAAGTGAGACTCGGAACATTCCTTTCTCGCAATCATTAAATAAAATATCTGGAGATATTATTTGCCCTTATCCTCCTGGGATACCTCTGCTAGTTCCTGGAGAAAGAATTGATATAGATAGGTTTAATTGGATCAATAATCAAAGTTTATGCAACAAGGATCTGGTAAATTTTAATATAGGAGTTATATAAACATAGAAATTCCATATGAGATTTAGAAGCGGATTACTTATAGGAATTTTTGGTTTAATTGTTGTTTTATTGGGTGGATGGTTTTTTACATTAGCAACAGCGTTGCTTACATATTTAGCATTATTGGAATTTTTTAGAATGGCAGAATTTAAAGGTATAAAACCAGCTACAAAAACCACATTATTTTCATCTTTCATTATTATAATTTCTACCTATCTTGAGACAGTTGGTTTGCTTGAAGGAGAAATATCAAATTCAATTTTGCCAATCTGTTCAGTTGGAATATGCACTTGGTTACTTTTGCAACCAAAACCTGGAACAATTTCAGATATTGCAGCCTCTATTTTTGGATTATTCTATTTAGGGTTTTTACCTAGTTACTGGATTAAGTTAAGAGGATTAGATTCAGTGATTATAAATTCAAACCAGGGTTTTATTTCGTTTGACAACTTATCAAATACTACAGGTCTTCATTTAACTTTAACTTCTTGTTTTTTAATCGTAGCTAGTGATATTGGATCTTATTTTATTGGTAAGTCATTTGGTAAAACATCTCTTTCTCCAATTTCTCCAAGCAAAACTATGGAAGGTTTAATTGGAGGATTATCCTGTTCAATTTTACTAGCAATATTTTTCGCTTTTTCAATGAATTGGGAAAATCCATTATTTGTGGGAATCTTATATGGAATTTCAATTTCTCTTATGGCATTAGTTGGAGATTTAATTGAATCTATGATGAAAAGAGATGCAAAAATAAAAGATTCCGGAACTTTTTTACCGGGACATGGAGGAATTCTTGACAGAATTGACAGTTACATCTTTACTCCATCTGTTTTGTATTACATTTTTATAATTCTCAAGTATCTAAATTAATTAAAAATCTTTTATTCCAACAAATAATCTTTGATAATTTTACTTGACAATGAGGGAAGATCTATATGTGGAAGATGACCACAATTTTTCAACCCTATAAAATTTAATTTTTCAATATTTCTTATTTTTTTAATCTCTTTTTTTCCGAGAATTCGATCATTTTCTCCACATAATGTTTTAATTGGGATATTTTGGATATATTTATGAGTTCCAGCAAACCCTCCACTTTTTGCAAATGATGCAAGTGAATTTCTCCATCCTTTACAACCTAAATGAATTGAAGCAATTTGCTCTTCCATCTCACCAACACATTGGTCAGGGAAAGCGAATGCTTGCCGACAAAGACTTTTTCTGACCTGAGGTAATCCAAGAAATGAGGCTCCAATTTGGTTAAGAGGAAAAGGAATACTCTTAGGTTCTCCAAACAATCCGGCAGGTGACAAAAGGACAATTTTATCAATAGAATCAGGAATTTCGAAAGCAAGTTTTAAAGCTGTTGAGCCTCCCATAGAGGCACCAATAATTTTTAGATTCTTTGTTATCTTCAAGGTCTTTAGGAGGTCAATTAAATGCGAAATTATTTTCGAGGAATTATATTCATTTGTTGCGCACCTAGGACTAAAACCAAAACCCAATAGATCAGGGACTATAACTTGAAAATTTCTTTTTAGTGATTTATATATTCTCCTAAACTCTAAAAAACTGCTATCAAAGCCATGTAGGAGAAGTATAGGTTGACCTTTCCCTCCCATAACTACTGGGAATTTTAAAGAGTTCCAGTTTTGATTGAGTTTTATCCACTTAACATCATTTGCCAAATAAAGACCTAAAGGGTCTAGTAATGAGAATTTGGCTCTTTCAAAAAATTCTGCATTTAAATCATTTAATTTTTCAAAATTCTTTTTAGTCAACAAAATATTTATGTTTTAATTTTTTGTTGTTCAAAATTTGCAATAACTTCTACTATGTCTCTTTTATGAATTTCAAAAGGCAAAAAATGAATCTCAGATTTATCTCTACAAGTAAAATCAGCAATTTTTTCTAAATTGTTATTTTCAAAAACATTTATTCCAAGTTGCGCAATTGTGGTTGGCAAATTCAATTCTTTCATTAATACAAATAATTGTTTAATTGATTGATCAGCTAATTTATTATTATTTTTCATTTCTTCTAATCTTAATTGAAGTAATAATCCAACCCCAACAATCTCACCATGTAAGAATTTATTAGGAGTAATTATCTGAGTAATTGCATTATGAATAGCATGTGCGGCTGCAGTCCTACACTTTTCTCCACCAATACCACCTACTAATCCTGCTGTAAGTCCACATGCTTCTACAGTATTTCTCCAGGAAGGATTATTTTCAAATTGACCCTTAAATGCTTTTTCTCCGTCTATTAATAATTGATCTCTTAAAACTCTTGATATCTGAATTGCTTGTTGAACAAGACCGTCATCTATCGTTGAACTTGTTATTGAGGATTCGTACCATTTTGCTAAAGCATCTGCTATTCCACTAGCAAGTGTTCTAGATGGAGCTGATTGAATAAATTTATGATCATAAACTAGTATTTTTGGGCAAGATCCTAATCCAACATCCTTTATGAATTGGCCATCCTTTGTATAAATATTCGATAAAGCTGTCCAACCGGCACATGTTGAGGCGCTAAGAGGGACTGTGACACAAGGGATATTGAGAGATTCGGCAATATATTTTCCAGCATCTAAAACTTTGCCACCTCCAGCTGCGATAACAGAATCATTATTATTCTTTAAAATGATATTCTTAACTCTTGAAATATCTTCATAACAACAATCAAATTGTAAGTTAGCAGAATTAACAATAAGGTTTTGATTTTTTAAATCATTAAAAATCTTATTTCTCAAATTACTTGTTTGAATTCCTCTACCTAGAATTAATGGAATTTTAGTTAATTTTGTAATTTGAGGTAAAGATTTTTGCCAAGCATTATTCCCCCTAAATATAGTTTCTGGAGATATTGACTGCATATTTATTATGAATAACTAGAAGTTAGCACTCGCTAATTCTTGTGAAGATTCTTCAGAAGAAATATTAATTGTAACTTTTTTATTATCATCTATATCAACTAAAGCTTTGTCTCCGTCTTTTATCCTCCCTGAAAGAACTTCTTCAGCCAAACTGTCCTCTAGCAAGCGCATAACAGCCCGTCTCAAAGGTCTTGCTCCGTAGGAAGGATTATATCCTTCTTCAACAAGCCTTTCTTTGAAAGCATCAGTTACATTTAACTTAATGCCTTTATCTTGCAATCTTGCAAAAACTTCTTGCAACATTATGTCAGCAATCTCTTTAACTTCATTTTTAGTTAGTTGCCTGAATACAATTATTTCATCAAGTCTATTTAAAAATTCTGGTCTGAAATACTGCTTGAGTTCTTCATTGACTAAGGATTTTATTCTATTGTATTGGCTATCTTCAGCTGAATCACCAGAGAATTCAAATCCTAAACCGCCACCTCCTTTCTCGATTACTTTAGATCCAATATTAGAAGTCATTATTAATAATGTATTTTTGAAATCTACAGTTCTGCCCTTGGAGTCAGTTAATCTACCGTCTTCAAGTAGTTGTAATAATAAATTGAATACGTCTGGATGTGCCTTTTCAACTTCATCAAATAAAACAACCGTATAAGGGCGTCTTCTAACCGCCTCAGTAAGTTGGCCACCCTCATTAAAACCAACATACCCCGGAGGTGAGCCTATAAGTTTACTCACTGTATGTCTTTCCATAAATTCTGACATATCTAATCTGATCATCGCTTCTTCACTACCGAAGAAATATGAAGCCAATGATTTAGTTAATTCAGTTTTACCTACACCGGTAGGACCAGAAAAGATAAAACTTGCAATGGGTCTATTAGGATTTTTCAATCCAACTCTTGCTCTTCTTATAGCTCTAGAAACAGCTTTTACAGCTTCATCTTGTCCAATTAACCTTTGGTGAAGTGTTTCCTCCATATTAAGAAGTTTAACTGATTCAGTTTCTGTTAATTTTTGAACAGGAACGCCTGTCCATGAAGCAACAATATGTGCTACATCTTCTTCACTAACAAGGGGGCTTTGTAGAAGTTTTGAATCACTTTGTACAGACTTTTTTTCAGCATCAGATTGATCTCCAACTGTAGATTCTTTTTTATTTTCCAATACTTCTTTGATTTTCGCTGACAATTCGATCTCTTTCTCACGTAATTGGCCGGCTTGATCAAAATTTTGGTCCCTTACATATTCTTCCTTCTGTTTTTGGACTTGTCTTAGTTCTCTATCTAATTCTTTAGCTTCAGGTGGAAGTTTAGAGTTTATTAAACGAACTCTACTCCCAGCCTCATCAATGAGATCAATAGCCTTATCAGGTAAAAATCTATCAGATATATAGCGGTCTCCTAAATGAGCTGCTGCCTCAAGAGCATCATCAGTAATTTTTAGACGATGATGTTGCTCATAACGCTCTCTAAGTCCTTTTAAAATTTCAATTGTATCTTCAATAGATGGCTCACCTACCATTACAGGCTGGAATCTTCTTTCCAGAGCTGCATCTCTCTCAATATGTTTTCTATATTCATCTAAAGTTGTTGCTCCAATACATTGAAGTTCTCCTCTAGCTAATGCTGGCTTCAGAATATTTGCTGCGTCTATAGCTCCTTCAGCAGCTCCAGCACCAATTAAAGTATGAACTTCATCAATAACAAGTATGACGTTGCCTGCTGATTTAATTTCTTCCATAATTTTTTTTAACCTTTCTTCGAATTCACCTCTATACTTTGTTCCTGCAACCAAAAGTCCTATATCAAGTGTCAAAACCCTTTTATCTTCAAGTATGTCTGGGATATCTCCAGTTTGAATTCTTTGAGCTAAGCCTTCAGCAATGGCTGTTTTTCCTACACCTGGCTCACCAATGAGAACAGGATTATTTTTTGTTCTCCTACCAAGTATTTGAACTACACGATCTATTTCTGAATGCCTGCCAACGACTGGGTCTAATTTTGATTCACTTGCTAATTTTGTTAAATTTGTGCCGAATTCATCAAGAGTAGCGGTTTTTAAGTTGCCCTTAGTTGTACTAGCTCCTGTGCCAACTTCAGCTGTTTCCCCAAGCATCCTTATGACTTGAGTTCTAACTTTGGTTAGATCAATATTGAGATTTTCAAGAACTCTTGCAGCAACACCCTCGCCTTCTCTTATTAAACCTAATAATAAATGCTCTGTACCTATATAATTGTGGCCTAATTGACGTGCTTCCTCGAGAGAAAGTTCTAAAACTCTTTTAGCCCTAGGAGTAAAAGGTATTTCTACAGCTACAAACCCTGAACCTCTACCTATAATCTTCTCCACTTCAATTCTAGAATCTTTAAGATTAACACCAAGTGATTTAAGTACCTTTGCCGCAACTCCAGTACCTTCTCCAATTAACCCTAAAAGAATTTGTTCTGTTCCAACGAAATTATGACCAAGTCTTCTAGCTTCCTCTTGAGCAAGCATAATGACTTTTATAGCTTTTTCTGTAAATCTTTCAAACATCAGAAAATTAAATTCCTACTAATAACCTACCAGTAATATGTCAATTTTGTGTTCAGAGTGAGCTTTTTGTGAATACCCAAAATTATAAATTATTTAATTAAATTGAACTTTTTTAACGATATGACAAGAAATTATAGTAATTTCAAGCATTCTGGTTATCCGAACATTAAAGTTTTTATATTATTTCGTTGTTAATTTTTTTTCTTTTAAAAGAGCATGTGAACCATCTTTATAATAGTTTTTTCTTATTCCTACAGTAGAAAAATTAAAGCGACTATAAAATCTTTCAGCAGTAACATTACTATGAGAAACCTCCAAGAGTAACTTTTTAAGATTCAATTTTTCACATTTTTTTATTAAAAAATTCATAAGGTAAGATCCAAAACCCTTTTTCCTAAATCGCTGATTTACAACAAAATAATTTATTTGAGCTTCATCAAGAACAACTTGAAAAACACATAAACCAATAACTAAATTTTTAATTAATATCCCAAAGATTTTTGTGCCTTCTTTTTTGAATTCATTAGTCCATTGTTTCTTGCTCCATAGCGCAATCGTATTTGAATCTAATTCATAACATAAATCAATATCTCTCTCATTTATTTGTTTAATAGATATCATTTTATTATGTATATAGAAAGTCAAAATACAATGTCATTATAAATTATGACAGTTTTGGCAAAGCTTTTTAAGAGTTCTCCTATGGAAGAAAAACATTATTTTTTAAAAGAGAAAATCGACTTGGAAAGTCCTAATAAAAATATAGTACCCATAACTACATCCATTGGTGAAGATGGAACATTGTCAGTTGGTGGATGTTCTATTGAAGAATTAGTTAAAAAATATGATTCTCCACTTTATATTTTGGATGAAATCACTTTAAGAAAATCTTGTAGAGCCTATAAAAAAGCCCTAGAAAAATATTACCCAGGGGAATCTCTACCAATATACGCCTCAAAGGCAAATAGTTCTATATTCATGAGTAACCTTGTTTCTTCAGAAGGTTTAGGACTTGATGCAGTTTCGGAAGGAGAATTATTAACTGCATTAAGGGGTGGTGTACCAAACAAAAAAATTGTTTTTCATGGAAACAATAAATCTGACAAAGAAATAGATTTCGCAATTAGAAATAACATAAAAATTATTGTAGATAATGACCATGACTTAAAAAGATTAGAGGAAATATCAAATTCACTAAATCATGACTTAGAAATAATGATTCGCTTTACTCCTGGAATTGAATGTCATACACATGAATACATAAGAACAGGATCATTTGATAGCAAATTTGGATTTGGAATCGAATATTTGAAAACTTTATTTGCCACCATAAGCGACACTAAACATCTCAGGTTAAAAGGTCTACATGCCCATATTGGTTCCCAAATTTTTGAACTAGACCCTCATAAGGATCTAGGGGAAATAATGGTAAAGGTAATTTTGGACGCCAAGAAATTCGGCCATAATATTCAAGAACTAAATGTTGGTGGAGGCTTAGGTATTAAATATACAGAAAATGACGATCCACCATCTATCAATGAATGGGTTAAAACAATTTCTAACTCAGTTGTTAAAGCTTGTAAAAAACACAATTTAGATCTG
Organism: uncultured Prochlorococcus sp.; assembly: GCA_902620895.1. Taxonomy (GTDB): domain Bacteria; phylum Cyanobacteriota; class Cyanobacteriia; order PCC-6307; family Cyanobiaceae; genus Prochlorococcus_A. Next base: position 11,510 of record CACNJU010000015.1, on the reverse strand, counting down.
CCAAAATTGATGTGTGAACCTGGAAGATCCATCGTATCTACAGCAGGCATAACAATTTACAAAATTGGAGCTTTTAAAGAAATTCCTGGAATCAGAACTTATTTGTCTGTTGATGGCGGGATGAGTGATAATCCAAGACCAATAACATATCAATCAAATTATTCTGCATGTTTGGTAAAAAACCCCTACAATAACAATTCTAAAAATAAATATACAATCGCTGGTAAACACTGCGAATCAGGAGATGTATTGTTTAAAGAGATAGAACTAGCAAATTGTGAAACAGGAGATCTAATATGTGTTTTTGGTACTGGTGCTTACAATAATTCAATGAGTTCTAACTACAACAGAATTCCGAGACCAGCAGCACTTTTAGTTTGTAATGGAGAAGCAGAGATTATTCAAAAAAGAGAAAGTCCATTTGATCTTTTGAAATATGATGTTTTGCCTGATCGCTTTATTAAATAAAATTAGGTAAATTTAAATTAATTCTGTATTAAGTGTGAATTTCTGGGGAATTATAAATTTAAAGCTTTTATTAGATATATTATTTGCTATTGGTTTCGGAGTCTTATTATTCTCTAGAGTAAAAGAACAAAGGACATTATGGCTTCTACGAGGATATTTGTTTTTAGTCTCATCCGCATGGTTTATTCAAAGATATGCATACTTACCATTAACATCAAAATTAATTGATGCTGTAGTCCTAGCTTGCTCTCTTTCATTAGCGATCCTTTGGCAAGGAGAGTTAAGAAGATTAATGGAACTACTAGGCACTGGGAGGCTAGCTGTATTACTTGGTAATCCACCAAAGGAATTTAGAGCAACTTCAACTACCATTACTCAGTTAGTTGATACTGCAGGTAAACTCTCCCAAAATAGAAGAGGCGCTTTAATCGTTGTAGATTTGGGGAGTGATTTAAGACCTGAAGATTTTTTATATTCAGGTACCAATATTGAGGCACAATTATCAACTGACCTTTTAATAAATCTTTTTGCAACAGATACGCCTTTACACGATGGAGCAGTTCTTGTAAAAGGGAATAAAATAATTTCTGCTGGCGTAATACTTCCTCTTTCAAGACAAGGAATAAGTAGATATGGCACTAGACATTTAGCAGCATTAGGAATTACAGAAAGATTCGATAGATGTATTTGCATTGTTGTTTCTGAAGAAACAGGTACGTTATCATTGGCAAACCAAGGCAAACTCGAAAGACCAATAACCAGCAGCAGGTTACAAGAACTTCTTGCAAAATTGATTGACAATCAAAACACTATGGGAGCAAATAAAGCATCTTTAAGTAAAAATGTCTTATCCCAAAAGACAGACTCGGGTGATAATATCATCAGTGATATTAATAAAAAAGAGTCAGAAAAATCAGAAATTTTTATTAACAAAAAGGATTAACTAATGAATTTAGAAAAATTAATAGACGATAAAATTAGTCACTTATTAATGAAAATAGATAAGCAAAAATTACCCAAACATGTAGCAATAATTATGGACGGCAATGGGAGATGGGCCACTAGAAAAGGTTTACCCCGATCATTTGGACATAAACAAGGCGTTACTGTGTTAAAAAAAATTCTCAAATCTGCAAAAAATTTAGGTTGTAAAGTTCTTACTGTTTATGCTTTTTCAACTGAGAATTGGACAAGACCAAAAAAAGAAGTTGATTTTCTTATAAATCTTTTTAGTGAAGTTTTAAAAAATGAAATTAAAGAGATACATGAACAATCAACAAAAATAAAATTTATTGGAGATTTAACTCCTTTCCCAAAAAATTTAAAAGAAATAATCTCTAGTTCAGAATCACTTACTAAAAACAACAAAAAATTTATATTCAATGTTTGTGTTAATTACGGAGGTAGACAAGAAATAGTAAATGTTGCAAAAGAACTAGCATTAAAATCTTCTGCTGGGGAAATAAAACCAAGCGAAATTAATGAAGAATTATTTAATTCAGAGCTATTAACTGGAGGGATTAAGGATCCAGAATTACTAATAAGAACTAGTGGCGAAAAAAGGATAAGTAATTTTTTACTATGGCAATTAGCATATTCAGAAATTTATATATCTGACGTACTTTGGCCAGAGTTTAATGAGCAAGAATTTCTTAAAGCAATAATTGATTACCAATCAAGAAATAGACGTTTCGGCGGTATAGAATCATTACCAAATGAATCTTTTGAAGATTCTCAATATTCTTCCTAACAAAAATGCCTAATTCGAATAATCAGTTATTAAAAGAAATTAGGTTCGATTGGAATAAAGAGGAGATATTAGAAATACTTAATATGCCTCTTATTGATTTAATGTGGGAATCACAAAACGTTCACAGGAAATTTAACAAATACGACATTCAATTAGCATCATTGTTCAGCGTAAAAACTGGTGGATGTGAGGAAAATTGTTCGTACTGCAGCCAATCAATTTATAGTGCTAGCGAAATCAAAAGTCATCCACAATTTCAAGTTGAAGAGGTTTTAGCAAGAGCTCAAATAGCAAAAAATGAGGGTGCAGATAGGTTTTGTATGGGTTGGGCGTGGAGAGAAATTAGAGATGGGAAATCTTTTAATGCAATGTTAGAGATGGTTAGCGGAGTAAGAGATTTAGGGATGGAAGCATGTGTTACCGCTGGGATGCTTACAGAAGAACAAGCTTCCAAATTGGCTGATGCTGGTTTGACCGCTTATAACCACAATCTTGATACTAGTCCTGAGCATTACAAAAATATTATTACGACTAGAACTTATCAAGACAGACTAGATACTATCAAAAGAGTAAGAAATGCAGGAATAAATGTTTGTTGTGGAGGAATAATAGGATTGGGTGAAACTAATGGCGACAGAGCATCTCTTTTGGAAGTGCTTTCAAATATGAATCCACACCCTGAAAGTGTTCCTATAAATTCATTAGTAGCTATTGAAGGTACTGGTTTAGAAGATAATCAAGAAATTGATTCTATTGAAATGATAAGGATGATCGCTACAGCAAGAATTCTTATGCCTAAAAGTAAAATAAGATTAAGTGCAGGGCGAGAAAATCTTTCAAAAGAAGCCCAAATTTTATGTTTTCAATGTGGGGCAAATTCAATTTTTTATGGAGATGAGCTGCTCACAACTTCAAATCCATCTTTTCAATCAGACAGAAAACTTCTTAAAGAGGTTGGAGTATCATTTAACAAAGATTTTGAAACTTGCGAAAAAACATTATCTTCTTTATGAAAGGCAAAAATTATAAAATAGTTTCTCTTTACTCTTTCTTCCCATTTCAAGAAAACTTAATTCTTGATTTAAAAAATAAATTATTAGAAATCGAAAATGAAAACGATCTTTCAGGTTTACTAATTTTTGCAAGTGAGGGCATTAACGGAACTATTTGTGCAGAGAAAAATGTAATTGATATTGTTATCAATTTACTTAACAAATTTACAGCTAATAGAAATTTGAATATTAAGGTTAACTTTTCAAAAAAGAAAGTATTCAAAAAATTAAAAATAAAAATAAAGAAAGAAATAGTTACCATGGGTTTCCCTGAAATAAACCCTTCAGAAAATAATGGGACCTATGTTGACTCAGCTGATTGGAATAAGTTAATTAAAAATCAAAATACAATAGTCATTGATACTAGAAACCATTATGAGGTTTCTATAGGAACATTTCAGAATTCCATAAACCCAAATACGAGAAACTTTAGCGAATTCCCCAAGTGGGTAGATGATCATTTAGATACCCATTTAGAAAATAATGAGTCTACAAACATAGCAATGTTTTGTACCGGAGGAATACGATGTGAAAAAGCTACTAGTTTGCTGAAAAATAAAGGTTATAAAAATATTTATCACCTACGAGGTGGCATCCTTCAATACCTTGATGATATAGCAAAAGAAGAAAACTTATTTGATGGTGAATGTTATGTTTTTGATAAAAGAGTTGCCTTAAATCATTACTTAGAGAAAGGTTCATACTCGATTTGTCATGCATGTGGAATGCCAGTTTCAATTCAAGATCAAAAAAGGAAAGAATATAGAAAGGGTATCCAATGTCATTTCTGTATAGATCAATTTAGTGATAATGATAGGAAAAGGTTTGAAGAAAGACAAAAACAGATCGACAGATTAAAAGAGGAAAACCATAAAATCTATCAAGACTAATTTTCAAAATCATGAAAGTTGAAGAATTAGAAAAACTAGCAAATACCATTGGATTATTAATTAAAATTCAAGTTAGAGAAACTCTCGGATTATGTTTCTTTAGAATTGTTATAGCAGAACAGAAAGGTAACATCATTAAGATTTGGGCCGAAATGAAAGGTTGGACTTATTTTAATAAGCAGGGTATTCAACTTGATACATTAAGAATCCTTAGTAAAGCTCCTGCCTTTGTTTCGGAATTAATATGGGCAACAACTATGGCTTGGGCAGTTGAAAAGAAATCAAGCAACAAAGCAAGACTTTTAGCTATTTTTGATAGTGAAGGATACAGTAAAAAACTTGTAAGATATTTCAAGTTAATAGGCTTCAAAATCGTAAAAGAAGTCGGTTCAAGCCCAGTAGATCTTTTATTAAGATTGGTCTGGGGAGGTGCAGGTACACTTATGAACGGGGAATGTATTTCCATATTGAAAAAGCTTGAAAAGAAACTCTCTTTAATTAAAAAAAGTTAACCCGCATGATAACTACTTCTAACTAAGGGACCAGAAGATACTTTCTTGAATCCTAATTCCTTAGAGAAGCCATATAAATATTCAAACTCTGATGGATCCCAATATTTCTTAACTGCCAAATGATTTAATGAGGGCCTTAAATATTGGCCGATTGTAATTTGATCACAATCTATTTTTTTAAGATCATAAATTGTATTTTTTATTTCATCCAATGTTTCCCCAAGACCTAACATAATGCCTGATTTAGTTTGAATATGAGGAGCAATATCTTTTGACTTTTTTAGTAAACTAAGGGATTTTTTATAATTTGCACCTCTCCTAACTTCTTTTTGCAGTCTTTCAACAGTCTCAAGATTATGATTAAAACATATTGGATCTTTTTCTAAAATCATCTTCAATCTCTCAGTCTGAAGGTTATTTGTTTCATCAAAATTTTTACCTCCACCCCATAAATCAGGAGTTAAAACCTCTATTTTTATTGTTGAATCAATTCTTCTAATTTCATCAATTGTAGATATAAATAAATTTGCACCATGATCAGGAAGATCATCTCTAGCAACAGATGTCAAAACAACATATTTCAAATTTAATACTTTCACCGCTTCAGCGACTTGAGTACATTCATTAATATTAATAGAACTAGGTCTACCTTTATTCACCTGACAAAAAGCACATGAACGAGAACATATCGAGCCACCCAGTAAAAAAGTAGCTGTTCCTGAGGCATAACATTCTGCTCTATTTGGACATCTTGCTTCTTCACAAATAGTATGAATATTTGATTTTTTGATGAGTTTTTGTATTTTTTCGAATTCTGAAGCTTTACTAATAGGAAATTTAATCCAAGAGGGAAGTCTTAGGATTTTTTCTTTCTTGATATGATTATTTCCTCTCATTGTCTAATTTAGTTTTGTTCTTCCTTCTAAAGCCCTTGCAAGTGTAACTTCATCCACATATTCAAGTTCACTGCCCATTGGGAGGCCATATGCAATCCTAGTAACTTTAGTAAAAGGGGCTAACAATTTTCCAATATAAAGACTTGTTGTATCTCCCTCAACACTGGGGGTCAATGCCAATATGATCTCATCTATTTCAGACTTACTAACTCTTTCTACCAAGCTTCTTATTTCTAAGAGTTCAGGGCCAACAGAATCCATTGGAGATATTAAACCACCAATAACATGGTAAACACCTTTAAATTCTCTGGCACGCTCCAAAGCAAGCAAATCTTTAGTTTCTGCTACTACACAGATTAGTTTTTGATTTCTTTCAGTATTTTTACAAATTTCACATTCATCTTCTGAAGTCAAATTGAAACATTTTTTGCAACGACCAACATTACTATGTGCCTCTAACAAAGCCTTTGAAAAATCTCTTATTGTACTTTCAGGTTGTTTTAAAATAAAAAGGGCTAATCTTTGCGCTGTTCTTGGACCAATCCCTGGAAATTTCTCAAAATGACCAATTAATTTTGAAAGTGGTTTGGTATAAGTAATCAAAATCAAACTATTTCTAGGAATAATTTAGACGCAAAATTCTGAATTGCCATAATTGTTTGCTTTTAATGTCTTATTATGTTTTTAGTTAGTAATTTCAAACAAAATGAAAAATATTAAATTTAACCCTTTCAAATATTTATTTTTGGTTTTTTTGTGCTTAACACTGAGTGCTTGTAGTGGCGGACTAAATGCGGGATTAGAAGCTTATCAAAGTCCAGATGGTAGATATGCCTTTTTGTATCCAACAGGATGGACTAGAGTAAAAGTCGATGGAGGACCTGAAATTATTTATCATGATTTAATAAATAGTAATGAGACCTTAAGTTTAGTTATATCTGATGTCAATAAAGAGGTTCAATTAGAGCAATTAGGAAGCCCAAATGAAGTTGGTCAAACATTAATTGATAAAGTCATTGCTCCCGAAGGTTCAGGTAGAGAGGTAAAACTTATAAATGCCAATAAGAGAGAGGCATCCAATCATATTTTCTATAATTTAGAGTATGAATTAACTTTAAATGAACAGGCAAGACATGAATTAGCTACTGTCGTAATTGATAGAGGAACACTTTACACTTTCGCTGTGGGAACAAATGAAGAAAGGTGGAATAAAGTTGACGGTATGTTTAGTAACGTAATTGAATCATTTAACTTCTTAATATAATCTAGAAATTTATACTAGATTCCTACTTGAACATTCCACAAATCAGCATATATTTTGTTCTTATCTAATAGTTTTTCATGTTTTCCGCTTTCAACTATTTTACCTTTATCAATAACTAAAATATTATCAGCATTTTTTATAGTGCTTAATCTATGAGCTATTACTATAGTTGTTCTTTCTTTTGTAATTTTAGATAACGATTTTTGAATTAAAGCCTCTGTTTCATTATCAACTGAAGCTGTAGCTTCATCTAATATTAATATTGGAGCATCCTTTAAAACAGCTCTCGCCAACGCAATTCTTTGACGTTGCCCGCCTGAGAGCCTTTGGCCCCTTTCCCCCACTATAGTTTTATAACCATCTGGTAATTGTTCAATAAATTTATGAGCTTCCGCAATCTTTGAAGCTTTAATAATATCTTTAAGACTTGGGTTGATTGAACCATAAGCAATATTTTCTTGTACACTGCCATGAAATAAATAAGTTTCTTGACTCACTAAAGAAATACACTTTCTTAAATCCCTCAAATTTATTTCTTTAATAGAAACCCCATCCAAGGTTATCGACCCATTATTACTATCATAAATTCTAAGTAGTATTTTTATTATTGTACTTTTGCCAGAACCTGTTAAACCAACAATTCCTAATGTTGAGTTATTTTCAATTTTGAAATTTATGTTTTTTAAAGTTAAATCTCGTCCAGGATAATTAAAATTCACATCATTAAAAATAATTTCTCCTTTGATATCTTTAGGTTCAATTTTTATTTTTCCATCTTTTATTTTTATAGGCGTATCTATTAGATCAATTACTCTATCTATTGAAGCCATAGATCTCTGAAAATCATCTAAAACATGTCCCAAAGTAGTTAAAGGCCATAATAGTCTTTGTGTAATAAACACTAAAAAACTATAAGTACCTACATCAAGTGTCTTATTCCAAGTTTGGAAACCTCCAATTAAGAGAATCGCTATAAAAGCAAATAAAATTGCAAATCTTATAAGAGGGATAAAAGCAGAAGATAATTTTATTGCAGCCTTATTACTTCTTTGATAATCAAGACTTTCTTTATTTAATCTATTTAGTTCCCATTTTTCTTTGGTAAAACTTTTTATGGTTAGAATTCCACTTAAATTATTATTAAGCCTGGATGCCAACAGTCCAGCTTTATTTCTAACATCTCTGTATTTTGGAGCAAGCTTCCTTTGAAATTTAATTGATCCTAAAAATATAATTGGAATAGGAAAGAAAGCAAATAAAGCGATTTTTGGAGCGACAAAAATCATAGCGCCCCCAATTATTAAGACAGTTATAAATAACTGAATAATCTGATTAGCCCCTTGGTCTAGAAATCTCTCGAGTTGATTTATATCATCATTCAAAATAGATAATAGCCTTCCAGTATTATCATTTTCAAAAAAATCCATATCTAATTCTTGGATATGCTCATAAGCTTTAATTCTTAATTTATGTTGCGATAGCTGCGCCAAATTTCGCCATAAAATCGAATATAAATATTCAAATGAGGATTCACCAGACCACACTATTCCTGAAGCAAATGCAAGAAAAATCAATTGTGCTGGAACTTCTTTTATTCCAATACCAGCAATCCATGAATTCTGTTCCTTAACAACGATATCCACTGCAAGACCAATTATTACAGGGGGAGCTAAATCTAATATTTTATTTATTATGGAACTAAGAAAAGCAAAAAATAGTAATCTTCTTTCTTCAATCAGATTTAAATAAAGTCTAATTATTGGATTTTGATTGTTCTTGGACCTCATAAAATAACAATTAAATTTTTCTATTATGATTTAAATTTTCTTTAGTTTCTAATTTACATTTCTTTTTTGCATCTTGATGACTTGCAGTTTGTGTAAATTCTTCGTAATAACAATCACAAGTTTCATTCGCAATTTCTTCACTATATAACATTTCTGCTTTCATCATCTCCTCTTTGACACTCTGAAGACAAAATAATTTTATGATTGAATTTTGTTTAGTTTGAGCTAAATAATAACTATTTAAGGAGTTGAATAGTATTATCAGATTCACAAAAATAAAGAAATTATATTTGCTAACATTCATTCTCTATCACTAGTTTCTGACTTTAATTTTTTTTAATTTATTTTTAGTTTCTCTATGCAGATCTCTGGGTAAATCTACCAAACTGTAATCATTAAAAATCTGTATCTTACCTATGGATCTACCATTTATATTAGTTGCATTACAGATTGAGGATATAATATTTGCAACTCTAACTCCATCAAATTTACCAAAGTTAAATTTGTAGGTTTCAAAAGAATCATTTTGATAATTATTTCTTCTATTTGAATTTCTCATACGATTATTAATATTTCTATTTGATCTATTACGATCATTATTATTTTGTTTATTAATCCAAGAATCATCTTCATTAACAAAAAATGATTTATTACCTATTACTAAATTAATGGCCGCCATTGCAATATTTGAGTCATCCATAGAGTATTTTTCTTTTAAATTATCTAGTACATCAATAATCAAAGCTTTATTTTCTTCATTTTCATCTTTAGCTAAAGAACTCTCATTTACATTATCTATGAGTTTCTCCATCCTTTTTTCATTTATTACTTTATTACTAGGTATATTAATTTCTTCAATCTTGGTTCTTGTTGAGTTTTCTAAGTTTCTTAGAAAATGTTTTTCTCTTTGATTAACAAATAAAATTGCTTCTCCTGATCTGCCTGCCCTTCCAGTTCTTCCAATTCTATGAGTATATGTTTCCTTGTCAAAAGGAAAATCGTAATTAACAACAAGTTTTATCCTCTCAACATCTAATCCTCTAGCTGCGACATCAGTTGCAACAAGGATATTAATAAATCCTTTTTTCAATCTATCTACAGTATTTTCTCTTTGATTTTGAGGTATATCTCCATTAAGTACTGCCACAGTATGACCTGAATTCTCTAAAGCTTCAGCTATTGAAGTAGTAAGTAGTTTTGTCCTAACAAAAATAATTACTCCCTCGTTATTAAGTTCTAGTATTCTTTTTAAAGCATCTAACTTATGATGCCTTTGTACATATAGAAATTTTTGCGAAATTAATTGAGTTTCTTTTTTGACACTTTTGATTAATATTTCGGCGGGATCATTTAGATATTTTTTTGCTATATTTCTTATCTCACTAGGCATTGTTGCTGAAAACAATACCATCTGCTTATTTTCTGGAAGTTGATCTACGATCCATTCAATATCTTCAAGAAAACCCATATTTAACATTTCATCTGCCTCATCTAAAACAAGACAATTGATTTCTTTAATTTTAAAAGTTCCCTGCCTGATATGATCCATTATTCGGCCAGGTGTCCCAACTACTACGTCAACTTTTCTTTTCAATGCAGAAATTTGATTTCGATAGTCGGTACCTCCATATATTGCAACCGTCTTAAAATTACTAGATTCAGAACTATAACTTTTAAAAGATTCTGCCACTTGAGTTGCTAATTCTCTTGTAGGAGTCATAACTAAAACTTTGGCATTTAATTCTTTATTATCTTTAAGTTTTTCTATTAATGGTAATGCGAAAGCTGCTGTCTTTCCGGTTCCTGTTTGTGCTTGGCCTAGTAAATCCCTGCCTAACATTAGTTCGGGAATTGCAGCTTTTTGGATGGGAGTTGGATTTTTATATCCTTTATTTTTTAAAGCATTTAAGATGGATTGATTAAACCCAAAATCGAGAAATCCATTCTCATTATGATCTCCTTTCGATACTTCCAATAGTTGAGATTCAATTTCTTTTTTGTTATCTAAGTTCTTGAACTCTATTAGTGAAGAATCTTCATTATGAGACTTTTCCCGCTCACTACTAAGAGAATTACCATCTTTTTTTAAAGCCACTTTGAATACCTAATAATCTTCTGATTAGGCATTCAACAAATATCTAAATTGACTTAAATTGTTGATTAGCCTTACAGAGCCGAATTATTAATCTAACATCTTAGGGTTAAGATATTACTAATTTCTCAAAAATAAAATTTAATTTAAATAATATATATTTAAAGACTTTTTCGCTCTTGTAACAGCAGTATAAAATAACCGTCTTTCAAAATTATCTCTGCAAAAGACATTTTGATTATCTTTTTTTTCTTTTACAGCATATTTATTTCTTCTATAATTTTGGGACCACAAAATGTTTACTTTTTCAGATTCACTACCTTGAGATTTATGTATAGTAATGGCTATTGCTGGTACAACATTTTCTAAATTAGATGGATCAATTAATTCGACAATTTCATCGTTGTTATCATTAAATTTTCTAAAAAGATATTTTCTTTTATTTTTTAAACCTATAAGTACTCCGATATCCCCATTTGACAATCCAAGTTCATTATTATTTTTTGTACACATAATCGGAACACCCTCATTAAGAGTTTTAAGGTCATAGGGTTTTTTTTGACCAAAAACAATTTCATTCAAATATTCAACACTCCATATTCCAGAATTTTTTTCGCATAAAATCAATTGACTTTGTAAATCCAGAAATATCTTATCTACTAAATCTTTTTCATTAAGTAATAAATTATCAAAACTCTCATCAAATATATATTTTTTTTTACTTAAATTTGAAGTTGAAATATTTAACTGTTTTAGATGACTTGTAATCGAAAATAATAGATCTTTTGGAATATCTTTT
>CACNJU010000014.1 GCA_902620895.1 uncultured Prochlorococcus sp. | reverse complement strand
TTTTTGCATATTAGTGGAGTATTAAGGAAATTCATCATTCAAGTTTTGAAATCAGTGTTTATGTCCATATTCCTCTAAGCAATACTCAATTAATTCAATTGATTTATTAAGAGTTCTTTTATTTTTATTTTCTAGATCGAAACATTCATTTAAAACACGTATAGATTCATTTAAGAATGATTCTTCTTTATTTTTTATATCTTTAACTTGATTTATATAAATTAATTTTTTAATCCCAATTAGGGAAAATATGATTATTGATATTGTAAAAATTGCTATTTTGAATTTATTCATACAATTAGTTTTTACAAATATTTTAATTTACTTAATATCTAAAAACTTTACATAGCTTATAGAACTAAGTAATTACATATGTAGCTGCTGTTATTGCTATGGCAGTAATTGAAATGAAGATGTATGGAACAACCTTTAAAGGTATATATAGATTGTTTTTTGACATAACTAGAACCTTTATATAAATAATTACATTCCCTTTAAACTTTATAAGTCTTCAAATATACAAATTAATTTTCTTTGTATAAATTCAATCCTTTTAAAGATTAACAAATTTATATTCATTGAATTTTCATTAAATAAAGTATCTCTAAATCTTGTCTTGAGTTCGATATTTTTCTTTTTAAAAAGATTAATTCTTCTTGGCTCATTTTTGATTCTTTTATCATCAATTCTGCTTGTTCAATAGCATGTTCTATATTTCTAATTTTAATATCTCTTATTGAGGGATCATCTTTACATGTTTTTTTAGTATTTGCATCTAACATATGTACGAAAATATAACCTTGAATATAATCTAATTTAAAACTTCATTATGCTACAACCGCAAATTTAATTAAAATAAATTATTATCAAATTAAGAACTTTAACCTTAGCTAACCCTCTCTTCAATTGATCGAGTGGGTTTTTTTTATGGTGTAATATACTCCTAGCATTTACTAATAATTTGGAAGATTCAAAACTTAATCCTGAGGAAAATAATTCAATCGAATCGTCCCCCAATTTGAATGAAGACAATAATGATCTTAGTGAGGGGAATAAAAAAGAAGAAAATGTTAAGGCATTTACAGAATTTCTAGAGAAAGCAAGTAATCAAGATTCTTCAGAAGAAAAAGTAAAACTTGATTCTGAGCAACAAAAACTAAAAATTGACAAATCACTTTTTAAAAGATTTCTTAATAATGGATTTGATGGCATTTCAACTAATCCAAACTATAAAATGTTGGCATTATTAATAGTCCTTTTAATTAATCTGTCTCTATTTTTTGTAATTGGCAATATGGGTAAAGCGTTTTTAAGAAATGCAGGAATTATGGGTTGAAAATTATTTATTTCTTTTTGGATATTCATCTTTACAATTTTGATTCTTCAAATGAAACTGTGATATTTTCTTGTCAAATTAATATTTAAAAAAAATTTGGATAATAAAGAGCCAGAAAATCCAGTAGTTTATCTTTCTAATTTAGTCAAAAAATTAGATGTAAAAAACAGAAATGGTTTAGTAGCCTTAGCAATAGTAAACCTTTTAGTGATTCTTTTATTTAAATTTTATTTGAAAGGATCAGGATTATTATCTTGAATTTAACTGCTGGTAGTATTATTCAGCATTTTCAAATTGTTTCGCTAATCTAAATGCCTTCTTAATTATTAGAAAGCCACCATATGCTCCTGCCAGTAAAGGTAATACTATTAAAGGGTTAGGGGAATAATTTGAATAATTTTTCACACCCTCAACATATTCATAACCTGAACATTTAAGAAATATAAAGCTAAAAAATGTGATACTCCAACCAATGATTGATAAAAAGCCACCTTTTTTATCTCCTTCGTAGAATCTGTCTAGACCTAAGCCCCAACCTCCTATTAGGAATATTCCTCTAACAATTGAATTTTTTTCTTGATTTCTAAGCATAATAAAAAATGTTCATTATGAACATAACCTATTTATATTTAAGATGTGAGATGTTTTTATTAATTAATCTTTAAAAAAATTTTTAATGGTTTTTTCTTAAAATTACAAAATTATTATTCAGTGTTTTAATTAATTATTAGAGATTTTTTTTGAATTCAACAAGGAAATTGAAGGCCTTATATAAATAAAAATAGACCCATACATATCCTGCATAATTCTCATTTCATCGTCTAAATATACAATTGAAACCTGGCAATTTGGCGATTCTTTATTCCAAGGTAACTTATTCCATACCTCTTTAACCGGATACCATCTATCCATAAGTAATTCACTAAATAATGGAATCTTATTAAGTCCATCAACTTTGGAAACTTTTGTCTTTTGTAAGTTCATATCAAGTAAATTATTTCTTAAAACTAAATCACTTGCTAGGGTTATTACTCTTCCACCAAAAGTAGGTAATAGTTTGAACCAACCCAAGATAGGAATTGTTGTGAGCCCAAATATTGTAGTGTCAAAAGTAGATATAAATTCTTTTTTTTCAAAATCAATCTTTTGAGCAATTCTCCCAATAGTTGATATGCCAAAGGATCCTACTTGCAATTGATGTAATTTAAAAAAAAGATTACTTTTAAATTCATCATTTAATGCCTTTTCAATAGCAAGGAAGAAAGGAGAACTTCGAAATAATTCGACATTAGAAAAAATCAATTCCCACTCTCCAGACAATAATTCTTCTGACATTTCAAAACTAAAGTCCTTAAGAGCATCAATCAATTTATCCATTTCATTAGCTTTTTCCTCATACATAGGAGAAATTAATTTATTTAATCTTTGCCCTCTATCTGTAACAGCAGCTATTTTATATATATTTGACTTTATCTCTCCAATTTCTTTCATAACACCAATACAAGAAATACTAATTAATCTTAGGAATTTAATTTGAAGTTGATGGCAATTTTAATAATGCGGGTAATAAAATCAATTAATTTTCTCCCCACCTTTTACCAATATCAAAACCCCATTCAGTGGTTAATCTAATTACTTCATCATGATTTTTGCATTTTGAAAGGGATAACTTTTTACTAGGATTATTTTTTATTAGCTCAGCAATTTGATTAAGTTGCTCTATTTTTTTTAGAAAATTACTTAGATCTTTATCTGACATTTATCTAGGAAGTAAATTTTTGATCATAAGTAAATATGTAATAAAGAACCCAGGCAACACCAATAATAAGAATTGCAATCATTATATTTACTGACCAAACTACTTCTATCATGTAATTTTTTTTATATATTTTTAATATATCCAAAATTTAAATTAAATTAACCGTTAATAATTTAAATCAAGAACAATACACTACTTTTTCTAAGTGTATAAAATAGTCTTAAATAGTTTAAAAATTATGGGAGAAGCTAAGAGAAGGGAAGAGTTAGGCTTACCACCTAGAGAAAAGAAAAAGGAAAAACAAACATCGAAAAATCAACTAAACAAAATTTTAAATAAATATCCTTATTTACCTTTCATTTTAGGTTTTTCATTACTAGCAATATTAATTATCGATTTAGTTAATTACTACAAATAGATATATAAAAGGGGATTCTTTTAGCAAAAGAGAAGATTATCTTCGCAATTGCGAAATTATTTTTCCATAATAAAAATAAAACTCATGAAACCGATTAACACCTCATGCGCCTTAATTTTAGGGGTACTAACTTTGTTTTCAATATCTAATGCAAATGCAGGTGGCTGCAGTTCTCATACTGAGAAGAAGGCAGAAATTGAATGTTTGTCTGATGATAAAAAATGTATAGAAGCGAAAGAAAAAGAATCACTATACAAAGTTGAGGCCTAAATGTTTGATAATCTTGGAACTGCTCTAGTACAGGCATTAGGTTTCTTTGCTGTTTTTGGTTTTTTTGTATATCAAACTTTATTCGCAGATAGTAAACCCAAAAATTCAAAACCAAATCCTAAAAAAACAAAGATTTCCGACACAAAAGAATCAATTAAAAAAGAACCTAAAAAAGGTTTATTTAGCAGAAAATCTAAACCTGTTGAAGAGAATTCACCAGTCCAAAAAAAGGGATTATTTGGGAGAAAAAAAGAAGTTATTAAAGAAGAAATTAAACCAAAGAAAAAAGGTTGGTTTAAATAGGTAAAGGTACTTAAACTCTTTTTTGATATCTTTTATACAAAAACTTTTTTTAGTAACTTTATAATTTAAATATAAAAGTTCCAAAATGAACCACAGAGAAATCACAAAAAAATATAGCGAGTTACTTAATAAGGCTGAGTTTGCTACTGGCCGTAAGGAAGTTGTTGGTCTTTTAAAAAAAGCTGCCAAATTGAAATCTCAAATTGAAATCAATCATTAGTTCTTAAAATTAGTTTAATTCTAAATGTAAAAAATTTTATTAAATAAGTTTTTACATGAGATAATCTGCATAGATAATTTTTCTTATGAATAAAAAAGGTTATACAACCGAAAGCGGTGGTAGGCAAAATGGTTTTGCAATTGAACCAGAAATTAACCCCATATCAGAAGGCGAATCAAAGAAATCTATATTTTTATTTATTGGAATATTATTACCTTTTCTAATAGGCGGTTTTTATTATTTAAGGACTCTGAATATATTCTGATATTTTATAAGCCATTTTTAGCAATATATTCTTCTGAACTAACTATATCTTGCATTAAGCTATCTGATGAAGGATTAAATCCATTTTGTTCTAAAAAAGACTTAACCTTTTCAAATTTTTGCTGAATTTTTTTTGTATATGGTGTTGTCATCAAATAATCATCTTTTTCTGTTGAATAGTTCATTTGATTAACGGATTACTTTTACAATTAAATTTTGCAAAATATGCGATTGCTAATGAAGTTATAAATATTACATAAATAATTTAATAGTAATAAATACTTATAAGTTGTTTGTATGAGATCGCTATTGGTTGAATTTTTTAAAGAGTGCTTATAGTGACTAGTTCCATTAAATCTCTCGAGTGCAAATATTTTTGAAATACTTCAGAATAAAATGCTTTTTTAGCTGCAAATTTTGATTCGAATTCTATTACTAATCCAAGCTGCCCTCCGTCCCATTCATTTGAGGTTGATTCTTGTATCAAATCTCTTTTTACTATTACTCCTCCTACAGATTTAATCCAAGGTAATACTGTCCTTATATATTCCAGAAATAAATCGGCATTTGGAATTGAAATTTTCTTTAGCCAATAGCTCTTTGTCATCAAATCAACATATTCTGGGTAGAATATAGCACAAAGAGGTAAGTATTTACCCTTAGTTATATATTCAGCGGTTATTAGATGTATTCCGAAGATGATTTATTAAATTTACTTCTTAAATCTCCTAATTCAGAGAGTATAAGTACTATTGCCGAACAACTTGAAATTGGTCGTAATTTTTCATTCAGCAAAAATAGAAATGATTTAAAGGGCGTCTGGGAGCTTCGGTGGAGTAGTTCTAATAGTCCTTTTTTAAAATATTCGCCTTTTATTGATAACCTTCAAATTATTGATCCCTTTAATTTAAATGGTCTTAATCTACTTAAACCGAGAGGAATAAGATCAATTATTGGTACTGGTATTTTAATAAGTCTTTACTATATAAATGAAAAAAGAATTGGTGTAAAATTTACACATGCTGGTGTTATAGGGCCTAAATTTGGAAGAAAAAATATAAAGGCTATGAAAGAAATAAATAATGAACAATTAGGGTGGTTAGAGATAACATATTTAAGCAATAATCTTAGAATTTGTAGAGGTGATAAAGGAACTTTATTTGTTTTAAGAAAAATAAATTCTCCGACTTTATTTAATAATTTTAAAGAATTTATTAAAATCTATTAAAAATATAAATTAATTCTTTATCCAAATAGACTTTAATACGAAATAAATTGGAAAATATTTTAAAGATTCTTTAGGTATTTCATAACTTAAGAATTTCAGTGCTTCTTCTAACCAGTAACCAATATCAAATCCTAAAAGAATTTTTTCTACAACAAACCAAATTTCTTTATCAAATATAATTCTGAAGTTTAAGTAAATATATTCCCAATGAAAGGTATTCCAATATTGGGTTAAAAATGAGGATAAAATAAGCCAAATTGATATAAATAGAAAACTTTTAAGAAACTTATAAAATTTTTTCATATACTGGCAACTGTCTTATTGAATTTCAATATTCCTCATTATTATTTGGATCAAATTTTATTTCCATGAAATATATCCAAAAAGATATAAAAATATTGAGAAAATAGTAAATTTATGTGGCGTTAATTATCTATTCTTCTTTTTTTAGATTCTGAGCCTTTAAATTTTTATCCTTAAGAAAAAATCCTAAAAATAGAAAAGCAAAATATATTAGTAAACTTATGACAAAAATTAAAACTACTTTTGAAATATTCATGAATGATTTTTTTTATTATAAATTACAGTATTTTTTGAGAATTTTAATCTATGGTAATGATTTTTCATTTATCACGATAAAGAGCTTCAATTATTAAGCTAATAATATTATTTAAATTATATGCAAGTAGCTTTTGCCTGGAGCCTTTGTCTATCAGTTGGAATTGTTTTATTATCCATTATTCCATTAACTATAGGGAGAGTTAAAGCAGGATATTCTGTTGAAAATATGTCTGCTCCAAGAGCTTTATTCGATGAATTACCTTCATTTGGAAAAAGAGCAGTTTGGTGTCATCAAAATTGTTGGGAAAGTATTTCCCTACATGCACCCGCATGTCTTCTTTGTTTGATTACTTTAACTGACTCTAATATTGCAATAATTGCAGCATTAATTCATCCTATTTTTCGTTTTTTATATATTGGTGCATATGTATTTAATATCCCAACAGCTAGAGGATTAATGTGGGCCTCAGGAGTTTTTACAACACTTTTGCTTTACAAAGAGGGCTTAACACAATTGATATAAACTATTTAAACAATAAACTTTTCTAAATCTTTTAATTGATATTCATTTATTAGTTCAACTTTATTTGATTTTGCTAGTTGATGAGCAGATTTTGTAAAGCCAGATTTTGAGACTATTATTGCATGTGTACCTTTCCAAAATAATTTACCAGCTGAAATCTCCTGAACTGCTTTATTTCCAATAGCTTTTTCATGATCTTTGCATTGAATACATATTCTCAAATCATTTATTGAAGCAATTAAGTCAACCCCTTGATCTCCTGTATTAGGGGTTTCTTTTACTTCCCAGCCATTTTGTTTAAGAATTTCCATACAATGATTTTCAAATCTAATACCTTTTTTGTAGTTTTCCTTGTTTTTACTTGAGTAGTTTTTTTCTATTAGGTTTAAGCATGATTTCTCTATTTGACTTGCTATGAATACAAACCAATCTTCAGTCTCGAGCTTTCTAATAGATCCAATTATCTCATCATCAATAGTAGGATTTTCATTACAATATGATCTCCACTTTTCGAAAAATAATTCTATGCTGCCAAATTTTTTTAAAATTACTTTTTCCCAGAAGTATGGTATTCCCTCTTTAAATTGCTTGGATCCATTAAATATATATTTCTCAATAGCTTTTTCCTCAAGAGGTGGATTGCCAATCCATTTTTTATAATCCTCGTTACCGTAAGCATCTATTTCCCTTAATCTGATCCTCTCCTCTAACAAATTGTATTTATTTTCTTCTATTAAATTATTAATTGTTTGAATAAAGAAATTGGAATTTAAAGCATTATTTAATTTAAACTTTTTCTTTTTTATTTGGTAATCTCTTACAATCACAAAAATTAAAAAAATAATTAAAATAATTAAAATAAAAAAAAATTTCATTAAAGATTTTTATTTTTGATCTAAAAAGTTTTTGTTTTTCTAATAACAAAATTATTTTTTGTTATTACTGAAGATTCTTTTACTTCAAACCCATTAATTGCTGATATTTCTCCTTTTATGCCTTCTAATGTTAATTGCTCGATAATGCCTTTTATTACTTCATCCTCGACCAATTTTCTATCAATTCTTTCAGGGGTAATATCAGTAAGCCATTTTGAAGTCTTTTTTTTTACAACCTCTGTAGGGTTAGTTATTTTTAAGTAGATAGCCATTTTTTAATTCATTCAGTTGAATTATAAGCATTAAATCTTCTTAACTCTTATTATTGTCATTACTTTCCCACTCAAGAAATTGAAAAACAAAAATTGCAAAGATAGAAAAAAATACTATGAACAACCCTAACCATCCTATAAATTTGTGCTCTGTAAAAAGATTTGTAAGCATTGATTTTTCTTGATATCTTGATTCCATTTCATATTGATAAGAATCAATAACTTGAAATATATTCATAATTAATAATCTAATAAATCATTCAATTGGCGGATAATAGTTTCAACCGTTTAACTTTCTAAAGGCTTCCGACAGGAAATCTGGCCTTTTTCTTATTATAGAAAAATTTAGGTTATTTATTAATACTAAATTGACTTCAGCAATCGTTAAGATTTCATTTTTCTTGTTAAGAAATTTTGAAATTACATTAATCCTAGGACTTTTATCAATATTGAATTCACTCTCGATTATTATTTTTTTACCAAGAAATAAAGGAGATCTATATTTAATTGAAGTATTGATTACAGGTAAATCTAAGCCATTTTTAGTTAGTTCGAAATAACTTATGCCTACTTCCGAAAGTGCATTTATTCGGCTTTCTTCAAGCCAATTAAAATATTTACCGTGCCACATCACGCCTGCATGATCTGCATCTTGAGGTAAAACAATTTTTTCTATTTTCCAAAGTGGTTTTGAGTTCATCTTTTATTTAAAAAATATTTTTATTCAATGAAAAAAACTTATTTTGTCATTGTAGATTAATTTTGTTTATTAACATAAGAATGATCAAGACTATATGTATAAAGTTATGTTTAATCGTAAAAATAGAAGTAGAAAAATGAAGAAGATTTTTCAATGGGAAGAATATTTAAATTGGAAAAATATGTCAAAGGAACAGAAATTAAATTTTAAGAGGGCGTGCTTGTTCCCATTTCTCGTATATATAGTTTATGTTTTTCTTAATCAGTACTCCTTGGCAATTCTTTTGTTACTAGGTCTTTATTTTTTAATTAGATTTAAAAATAGAAACAAGTTGGGAAGATAAATATTTTTTATTTTGATTTATTTAGATTTGTTTTAAAATTGTCTAGTTTTTCAAAATAACTTTATTGGCGTATGACAATAGTATTAGATAAATTTTTTTTATGAAAAGAATTATTTTGTTTTTATGTGTATTAGTTTTTTCAATATTTTCTAATACGAATAATTTATTAGCAAAAGAAATTGAAAATAACATTAAAGAGAATATTTCTAATGAAATTGAAGAAATTAGGCCTGATAATAAAAAAAATAATATTTCTAATTCCTCAGCAGAAGATATTTTTGGTGATGAACAAACTTTTCCATTCGTTGCAGGTTTGGGGAAAAATGCAGCCCATTGATTTCAAGGTTATTGATAATTTAGAAAAAGATTTTTTAAATACTAATGAAAGGTCTTAGGGTTCTAGAGCTTTCTGAAGCACTAAATGTTGATAGCGCTGATTTATTAGCTGTTTGTACAATTCTAAAAATAAAAGCCACATCTAGATTAAGCATGCTTTCATTTGAGGAATGTAAAAAGATAACTGATTACTATGAAAATAAAGATTAGAATTTTTTTATAAATTATTTTATTTTTTAATATCTTTAATCATTGATACTAAAGTTGAATGAATTTCTTCTTCAGATATTTCATTTTTAAAATTGATAATTGCTGATTGGCCATCGTAATTGATTTTCATATAACTATTATTAATTTCTTCCATATAAGCATTCTCAAATCTTGATATTTTCCCATAATGATTAAGATATTTGTGAACTGAATCTATGTGATCATTGTTCATGTGATCACAAACTCTTTTGCTTGTTTCTTTACTAATAATTTTCATTTAAAAAATATATTTGCTTTAAGCTAATCTATTTTTTTCATTATTCAAAGTTTTAATCATTTTAATTATTAAATTTTTAACTTCATTTTTATCAACAGCTCTAACCAAGTTATTTCTCAAATTTGATGCTCCTTTAAAGTCTTTGCATGTCCATGAGATATGTTTCCTTGCAATTAGCAATCCGTGATCTCCTTTTTCTTTTATTAATTCATCAAGATGTTCAATAATTAAATATAGTTTTTCTTCTGTGTTTGGTTCTTTAAAATCTTTATTTTCTCTAAGGGCATAATCTATTTCTCCTATTTTCCATGGGGATCCTAAAATTCCTCGTCCAATCATTACACCATCAGCATTTGTTTTTTTTAAACAATTAAGAGCGTCATCTGGATTGTTGATATCTCCATTTGCAATTACTGGAATTTCCAACAACTTTTTAAGTCTCCCGATCATTTCCCAATCTGACTTGCCTGAAAAACCCTGTTTTCTAGTTCTTCCATGAAGTGTGATCATCGTTGCTCCCGCATCTTGAAGTTTAAATAAGAAATCCTCTATATTTTCTTTTTTACTATCCCATCCTAGTCGTGTTTTTACTGTTACAGGAACCCTAACAGCTTTTACAACATTTTTGACTAATTCTATAGCAAGTTTTCGGTCTTTAATTAAAGCACTGCCTCCACCTTTCTTTGCAATTTTTTTTACTGGACATCCCATATTTATATCAATTAAGAAAGCTCCAGAGTCCTCAGCTTGTTTCGCAGCTTCAGAAACTGCATACGGCCTATTATCAAATATTTGTACTCCAATTGGACCTTCTTCTAAATATATTTGATTAATTTTTTGTGTGCCATATCCTTTTTTAAGACTTGTTGCATTTATCATTTCTGTAAAAAGTAAAGAGTCTGGAGCCCATTTACGTACAAGTCGTCTAAAAACGTTATCTGTAACTCCTGCTAATGGCGATAGCATTACCTTACTCGTAATTATCCTGTTAACTCCCCTTCCTTTTAGCCTTATATTTGAAGACATATAATTTAAAATTTATTTAATCTTTCTTTATTATAAATTCAGATATGGAGCCGATTTTATATTTTCTATTTATTTCTTAATTTATAATAAGTGCTTTTACTTAAATAAGTCTAATTGATTACTTTTTTTGCTAGTTTATATTGAGTTGAAATTTAAAAAGGAAATTTTTTCTTGTTTATATTAGTATCTATTTTTCTTCCGATAATTATTTTTATTGCACCAATAAATGTAAATGCTATTCAAGGCAATTTAGATTTATCAAGTGCTCAAACTTCAGTAGGCAAAAGATTTGCTAAAGTTTTTTGTGATGCTAAGAGGGAAGGTTTAGACTCTGATTTTGCTAGTGAATATGCTTTGAATAATACATATCTGAAATTTGTAGCATTTCCAGATGATGACGAATATTTGGCTGATTTATGGAACTTCACCCATAATAATATATTAGATAATTGTGGTGAATTTGTAGATATAAATGATCTAAAAGACCTAGAGGTTTTTTTTAAAGAAGAAGGTTTAATTGCATCAAATAGGGAACTATATTTACCAACTTTTGAGAATAATTAGATTAAATTTTTAGCATGTACTAAAATATAAATAGAATATGAAATTTCATGAAACTATTAGGTTTAAATTCACCTGAAATATTCATAATACTAGTAATCTTGCTTTCAATTTTAGGTCCAAAAAGAGTTGAAAAAGGTTTCTTATTATTCAAAAAACTATTAAAATTTCTCTTAAGTAAAGATGAAAAAGTAGAGTCAGAAGTAAAATCAGGGGAACCAGAAGAAATTGAAGTTAAAGAAGAAAAAGTAGAGTCAGAAGTAAAATCAGAGGAACCAGAAGAAAGTGAAGATAAAGCAGAGACATTAGAACTAGAGGTAAAATCAATTAAACCTAAAAAAAGAACTTTTAAAGATGAAATAATAGACGTAGAAGTTGATTCTGATAATAAATAAAAAATACTAGACAAGCTTGAATCCTAAAAAAGAAAATTTTAAGATAATCTACTTATTTTTTAATTAAATATAAAAAGTCTTTATTTTAAATATTTTTAATTTGAATTATAAGAAGGTTTTTATGAATCTAAAGCTACTTCTATAGCGGCTATTAAGTTTTCGTCAAACGGTTTAACACCTGGCTTGAATCTTGCAATTACTTTACTATCTTTCCCTATCAGAAACTTCTCGAAATTCCATTCAACATCTCCTTCAGGTTCAACTTTGTTAAGGGTTGTGTATGGTTCTGTGGTGTTGCCTTTGGCATGAACTTTTTCATAGATTTCAAACTTAACTCCATATTTTGTTGTGCAAAAATCTTTTATTTCTGAAAGAGAGTCGGGTTCTTGTTTCCCAAAATCATTACAAGGGAATGCGAGTATTCTTAGGCCTTTGCTTGAATATAAATCATGTAGCTTTTGAAGATCCTCATACTGAGCAGTATTTCCGCAATAACTAGCTACATTAACAACTAAAATTACTTCTCCTGAATATTCCCCTAGTTTTATGGATGATCCGTCTGCGGAAAGAACAGTAGTATTTTGTACGTCAACTTGCATGTCTAAAAAAAATCACCCTTTGAAGATAGCATTGTATAGACTTTATTGTGTTTAATTTATATGGTTGTTTTGGTTATTTCTTTTATAAGTTTTAATTTTTCATCTATTAAACTATTTATAATTAGAAATATTAATCAGTTAAAATTTGGACAATTTCGACCCACTTACTGAAATTATATATTCCGGTCAAGGTTTTTCATCTGCAATTGCTTTAGAAAAAATTATTTGGGCAATGATTGGAATCTTTTTTTTAGGAGCAATTTCAAGATCAATAACTAATAGCATGCGAAGTCAAAATTGGTTTGGAAGAAATTTTTTATTTAGTTATTCTAAGGATAAAAAAATTACAGATGATACATCTTCACAACCTTCTGGAGATAAGGAATAAGTTTTATATATATGAAAGAATCAATTTTTTCTAAAAAGAGAATTTTATTACTTGGTAGTGGAGAGCTTGGAAAAGAATTAGTAATAGAATCCAAAAGATTAGGATTAGAAGTTATTGCAATTGATCGATATAAAAAAGCTCCTGCAATGCAAGTTGCTGATTATTCAAGAGTAATTGATATGGGAGATAAAAATATTTTAAAAAATGTTATAAAAGAATTTAAGCCTGATTATGTTGTCCCAGAAATAGAGGCACTTTCAATTGAAGCCCTAAAAGAACTCGAGGATGAAGGATTCAATATTGTTCCCAACGCTAGAACTGTAGAAATTACAATGAATAGAGATAAAATTAGAGACTTAGCTTCTAAAGATTTAAAAATTAAAACTGCAAAGTTTGATTATATTTTTGAATTTGATGATTTAGAAAAAAAAGCAGATGAAATTGGATTCCCACTTTTACTTAAGCCTTTAATGAGCTCTTCAGGAAAAGGGCAGAGTTTGGTTGAAACAAAAAATGATTTACAAAATGCTTGGAAACAGGCACAAGCAAATTCAAGAGGAAAGGTTAAAGGTGTAATTATTGAAGAATTTATTAATTTTGATTTTGAGTTTACTCTTTTAACTGTAAGAAAAGAAAATGGTGAAAATATTTTTTGTTTGCCAATTGGACATCTTCAATCTAATGGAGACTATCAATGTAGTTGGCAACCTTTAGAGATCAAGGAGTCCTTAATTATTGAAGCTAAGAGAATGACAAGTAGAATATTAAATAACCTTAATGGAGCTGGATTATACGGAGTAGAATTTTTTATAAAAGGAAGTGAGGTTATATTTTCAGAATTATCTCCAAGACCACACGACACTGGTATGGTTACATTAGTTAGTCAAAATATTAATGAATTTGAATTGCATTTAAGGGCTTTTTTAAATTTACCAATACCGCGTATAGATCTAATAGAGCCCTCTGCAACCAGAGTTATAATCTCTAACCAAGAGTATCCTAATCCTATTTATGAGGGTCTTAATGAAGCATTAGAATTTGAAAAGACCAAAGTGCTCATATTTGGCAAACCAGTTTCCAGAAAAGGCAGAAGAATGGGTGTTGTTCTCTCATCTAATTCTGACATTAATTTGGCTAGAAAAAATGCAGATGAAGCTGCTCTTAAAATAAAAGTCAGTACTACATAAATATTAAATAAAAATAACGAAAAAAATACTTATTTCCTTTGTTTTTGTTAAGTGTCTCTCTGACTATTATTTGAGTATGTTCTCTCTTTCTCAATGATAGAAAATTATAAAGGTTGGGATATAACTTTAAATTGGGATAGTAAATATTATCTCGAGAGAGATACTACTAAAAATAATTTTTTTAATCAAAAGGAAAAATGGATTGGGGTTCACTTAAATGGTGAAAAAATCTATGGTTCTTCTCTCAAAGAAATTAGGCACATAATTGATTATCCCAGCTTGCATGCAAAGTAAGTTAAAAGATTTTTTAATTATCCTGATTATTTTCATTATCTTCAATTAGTTCATTAGCAAGTTTTCTTAAATCTCCCTTAATCGAGACCCATGTAAAGGCAATTATAAAAATTGAAGCAGATATTGCAACAGTGATTTTTTCGACAGGGGACATTCCAAGTGCAATAGCAAACATTTCAAAACAAATACTAATTTTTTATTATATTGAATTTTTTTAAATAGTTAGAAACAATTATTTTTTTTGCAATGATATTTAATTAATCAAAATATCAAAATTAAATTTAAATTTAAATTTAAATTACTTCTTTTATTTATTGTTTCTGATTTCAATTTTATTCAGTAAGATTAAATTATGGAAAAGAAAAAGTGCCCCCAATGTAAAAATTTAATTTTAAAAACTTCGCCAACATGTTTATATTGTGGTAGACCTAATAAATTTATAACTAGGGAATACGTAAATAAAAAGTGGAATAAAGATAATAATAAAAATGTTTTTGATTATATTTTTATTAATAAGTATATTGTATTTATTTTATTATTAATATTTACAATCGTTATTATTAAATTTAATTAAATATCATCAAAAAATCAATCTATTATGGAATCTAAAACTTCTTTAGTATTTTTTGATAGTTTATTTTTTTTTATCTGCTTTATTGTTTCTATCATATTACTTTTGTAAGGTTCTGAATAATAATTATATCTACTAAATACTTTTATAAAACGGGAAATTACTATCGGATTTAATTTATCAAATTCAATTATCTTTTTTGCAATATATTTATAACCAGAACCATTAATTGCATGAAAAGTACTATTTCTTGTTACGAATGTATTTAATATAGCTCTTAAAGTGTTTGGTGATTTTGAATCAAAAAACTTATTTTCAAATAATTTTTCAATACTGCTTGTTTTTTTATCAATTTCTATAGATGCATTAAATGAGAACCAACTATCCAAAACGACACTATTATTTTTCCATTTATTGAAGAATATATTTGAAATAATTTTTCTTTCAGGACAATTAATTCTACTGATAGAATTCATTGCAGCTTTTGCTAGCGTCATAGAATTACTATCGACATAATTAATTATTTTGCCTTTAATTTCCCTATCATCACAGCTTAAGAGTAGTTTCCAAATAGTTTCGATTAGTTTTCTTTCATTTTTACCTTCTGGCCAAACTTTATATAGATTTTTCTCTATTTCTTGGAGCTTAAAATGTAATTCTTCTTTTAATTTGGTCCCGAATAAATGATTTAATTCGTCAATAGTTTTATATATCTTTAAAGGGTCTATATTTTCTATCTCTGATTCAATTTCAGCAAATGTCGGAATACTTAGTAATTCAGATAAAAGGGATAAATTAATATCTTTATTTTTTATAAATGATATTAAGGTGGTTATTAATTTATTTTCAATTTTATGATCTGGTTTTTCATCTAATCTGCATAAAATAATTTTTTTATAAAATACTTTTACAGTATTAGATAGTGTAAAAAAATCTTTTTCATATTTTAAGATTAAAAATTTTTCATCCAAGGTAGTGTCTGATTCCCACTCAACAGGTGAAGAGAATTCGCGAAAATAAGTTACTAAAGGAATTTGGATGTGAGATCTTACATTCCTAAAAACGAATTCTTGTTTTTTTGTTTTTAAAACAACTGTTTTTACTATCGTTTTATTATCACCGCAAAATATAGCCAGATCTATAGGAATTATTAGTGGTAAATCATTATATGGGTTCTTCTTTATTGGATTAGTTTGTGAGGCTTCAATTGTAAGTTTCTCGCCTGTTTGATCCCAGATTCTCTTGAATTGAATTTTTGGGGTCCCATTTTGCTTGTACCAGATTTTAAACTTTTCAGGATCTATTTCCTTATCGTGTTCTAAAATTTTATCGACAAATTGGTCTATTGTTGTTGCCTTACCATCATATGTTGAGATGTAATTACTAAATCCTCTATAGAAATTTTCATCTTTTACAAGCTTATTAAGCATTCTAATTATTTCTGCTCCTTTTTCGTAAATCGTGGTTGTATAGAAATTGTCTATTTCTAGGTATCTCTCTGGCATTACAGGATGTGATGTTGGACCAGAATCCTCTCTAAATTGATTTCTCCTAAGAAATTTCGCATCATCAAGTCTCTTGATTTCACGATTATGAACATCTGCAGTGAATTGTTGATCTCTGAATACTGTTAAGCCCTCTTTTAGAGATAGTTGAAACCAATCCCTACAAGTCACTCTATTCCCCGTCCAATTATGGAAGTATTCATGGGCGATCACTCCCTCTATTCTTTCTAATTCTTCATCAGTCGTTGTTTCAGTATTAGCGAGTATCAGTTTTGAGTTGAAAATATTGAGACTTTTATTTTCCATTGCTCCCATATTAAAGTGCCTGACTGCAACAATATTGAACAATGATAAATCGTATTCAAGGTTATATTTATCCTCGTCCCACTTCATAGATTTCTGTAATGAACTTATTGCATGTTGAACATATTTTTCATCGCCATACTCAACATAAATATTTATTTTTACTTTTTTATTCGATTTTGTTATGAAATTGTCTTTTACACAATTAAGTTTTCCTGCTACCAATGCAAATAGATATGAGGGTTTCGGAAATGGGTCTTCCCAAATTATTTCATGTCGATTATTTGCAAGATTATTTTCTTTTACGACGTTACCATTTGAAAGTAAGACAGGGTAATCATTCTTGTCTGCCTCAATTCTCACAGTGTATTTGCTTAGAATATCAGGCCTATCAGAGTGAAAACTTATCCTTCTAAATCCCTCCGCCTCACATTGCGTAGTTATAATTCCATTGCTCTCATACATTCCTAAAAGGGATGTATTTTCCTTCGGTTTAATTATTCCTTCTATTTTTAATAAAAATTTATCTTTGTTTATATTTTCAATTTTTAAGTGATTTTTTTGCTGTTTGTAGTATTCCTTTCTTAATAGTGAGTCATCTATAAATATTTTTTTTATTAATATATCCGTCCCATCAAGAACTAGATTTCTGGTATTCTTATTTTTTTTAACCACTTTTAGTTTGGTCGTAACATTTACAGCATTTTTCTTAATTACGAAGTCCAAAAAGATTTCTGGAATTTCATAATGAAAAACTTTGTAATCTTCAAGTTTTACATATCTTGAAATATTATTTTGGTTTTTTGGATTGTTCATCTTTACAAAGAAGTTCAGAAGTTAAAAAATCTAGAATACTTATTTTGAAATTATAAGTTTGGCTTATTATTTTCTTTTTCACAAAAATGTGTTTTAATCTCCCCAGAAGGTAGTAGCTCGTATAAAGAAGGATTATTAATATCAGGCGATCCGTCCTTTTTAAATTGATACCTCCAGTCCCATTTTTTATCTGTAAAGGAAATATAATCTTTTCTCAGAGAATATGGAAGCATAAGCTTTTTTTTATTCCAATTAATATTTATAAATGCTCCTGGTTTTAACTCAGATATCTTTTTTACTATAGAAAAGTCACCATTAATATTATTTCTTATAATAAGGTCAAGCTTTGAATGTTCACATACATAGCTACTATTTAAAGCTAATAAAAGTATTGAGGTAATAAAAAATGAATAAATTTTTTGTGCTCCTTTTAAAGTAGATTTACTTTCAAGCTAAATGACTTAATTAAAGATCTTTTAGGATCGATTTAAATCATAATAGATTGCATACTCTTTAGATCTATAAGATTACAATCTAATTCCTCTTCATAATCCTGAACTGAAATAAAATTATTTAAAAGACCTGAATATTTTGCATCTCCGCCTATGGTGCTTGAAAGTATATATTTTGGATTGAATTTGTTAATCAATTTAGGGATTACATCAGCACCTTTTACAAAAGAACCAACTAGGGGTAATTCTAAATTTTTGGTAGGTGTAATAACTGCATCAAGACTTTGCTTGTTTAAATTTTCATCAAGATATCCATGGGGTTCTATATAAAACCCATTATCTAGATCATCTTTAACAATATATCCGTTTTCTATTTGTGGCACTGGAGCCCCAGCAGTTGCTTCAAAACTTAAATTAAGAATATTTGTCTTTTCAGTTGGCTTAAGCACTTTAATTGAACTAAAACCAATTTTTTTTAATGTTTCAACAGCACTTTTAGGGCAAATTATAGGAATATCCTTTCTGAACATTTCTAATGTTGGAACATGACAGTGGTCAGGTAATCCTTGGGTTAACAAAATAATATCTATATTTTTATCTATTGAAATTTCTTCTTGTAATGATCCTTTAAAAAACCACTCACCTGGAGGAAATATTAAATCTCCCTTGAGCCAAGGATCAATAATTAAATTTGTTTTTTTAAATTTTATAAGCCAACCATTTGAACCAAGGTAGGTCGCTTCAAAAGTCATTATCAATTAATTGTTTTATTAGACTATAAGGCACTTTTGGATTTATCGAGAAATTACTAATTTAGATTAGTTTGCTTCATTTAAGATTTGAAATGACTTTCTTTTTAGATTAAATATTAAAACTTGATTATCTTTATAATTAATCTCAAAGTTTTCTTTTTCTAGCATTTGTACTGGTATTAGAGCTAATCCTCCTGTTCCTGAAAATACGATTGGTATGGTGCTATTTTTAGTCCCATTCATTTTTTGTAAGTCAATAGCTTGAGAAACTATTTTTCTGGCTTTATCAAATCCGTAGTCTTCTATTAATTCAGGCCATAAAAAGTTAACTAATTCATATTTCGAAAACTCAATTTGTAATGTTTTCATTAAAAAATAAATGATATATAGTGATTAATTACGATATTTACTTAATTACTATTTTTAAACCTATCCATGACTAGTTGCAACATATCCACTACATCACCATCGGTTAAATTTAAATCCTTCTTTAAATCATTGCAAGTTAAATTCATTTCAAGTGCCGCTTCAGCCATATGATTAACTTTTTGGTTATCACCGCCCAATGAAATAAAGGGATTGAAGTTTTCTATCATTTAATACTTGTTGTTACCATCTAGTTCTAGCTAAGAAATAATCAATTATCATTTATTGATACAGAAGCTTATAAATATGTTATTTAATATTTAGAAAGTTTTTATTTTTAAACTAGGGATACTGATATACCTTTTGATATCAATGCAAATCTTCTGGCTCTGACTAGTAAAGGAAAGATCAAATTTGTTCGTTTAGTTGATTTAAACACTCTAGAAAGTATTAAAAGTAAACTACTTGAGGGATTATTTATCTGTTTGCAAATAGTATTAATTGCATCTGCCCCATGAAAGATCTCTTCATCTTTCAGGAGAATAGCTCCTTTATCAAGGTCATAACCTTTATCTAGGAGGGATTTAATGAGAGTTAAATTTTTACGACCATCAAGAATTTTAATATTATTTAACTTGCTTTTGATCTCAAGGAGCTCAGCAAAATGATTGCAGAATGGGCATTCTCCGTCATAAACAAAGGTATAGTTGGAAGTCATTAGAAAAAAACAGTTTTTATGGTATTAAGTTGCAGCAACAAAAAGTAATGCTTCGATAATAAAACAAATAATAAAAATTTTGTGGATTTCTTATAAAGGGATAGTTAAACGATTCTAATAATTACGAAGAAATGTCTCAATATAGGTATATTTTTCATAAAAATCTGTATGCTTACTCGAAGATATTATGTTTTAAAATCATGAATTTATTAGCTTCTTTTGCTTTAGGCGGTTTCAATCCATGGGCAGCAGGCTTTGGCATTGGTTCATTAGTCCTTTTTGGTCTTGTTGGTCTTGTGGCGGGTCCAAACCTAAAGAATTTTGACCCTGATGCATAAATCATCATAATTAATATAGATTTTAAAAAGACTCATTTGAGTCTTTTTTTATGCGGTTTTTTAAATTTATTTTTAGAATCAATCTAAATTTGTTCCTCCAAAGAAATGTTATTAAATCCTTTTCATCCATTTACTTTTTTGAAAATCTCTTCTCTTAAAGCTACTATTGTTTTTTTATCAATACTTTTAATTAAATCAAATTTGCTTAGATTAAAAGGGGGACTAATAGGAGGTCTTTTTGCCTTGATACTTATATCAGGAATTTTTGCCTCTAGCACCATAGCTTTAGGATCTTTAGTTTATGCTTATCGATTAAAGAAGAAATCTAATTCTGATGATAATCAAATGCAGGATTTAGAAACTGTTAATGTTTGAGATAATTTGTGAATCAAATTCAGTTGGATAACCTAAAATGGAGTTCCAGGTACAAAATGTAAGACTAAAAATCCAAAACCGGCAGCAAAAACTATTGATACTGCGATGATTAGAAGGCCCGATGCCATCCCCCCTTCGTTAAACGCCATTTAGTTAGTTATTTTAAATCAATAATAGAACATATTTGTTCTCAGGTAATAGTTCTAATTACTCAAATATCATCCAAATTTATTATTAATGGTGAATAAAAGTAAAAATATGGAAGTTAATGAGATGATAAAACCAAATATTATTAATGGTTTAGATTTGACGTTTTCTTCTTTCTTAAGCTTATTTTTTGAAGAAGCAAAATTTCTATCTTTTTTTTTATAATTAAGATTGGAAAAAGGATTAATCACGATAAATTTTATATTTAAGCTAATTATCTTAAAGTTTTGAACAAATCTTTATGGTAATCAACAACATTTTGACAACTTATTACAGGTGTAAATTCCATATGAATGCCAAATTTGGCTCTCCATGGAGCAAAATGCTCGAAAATTTCTTTATCACTCTCAGCCTTACATAAACAAACTACTCTACCCTCTCCTGGAGCATGTACTCTAAATAACATCTCAAATTTATCTGTTTTATCTGATTTTGCAATTTCGCCGTTTTCCCAAGCTTCTACAAATAATTGATAAGCTTTCACTTGATTCTCAATATCTGGGAATTGGCAGTCAGCAAGAAATAATTGCATTGGAGTATTCTTAAGGTTTTACACATTATCCCTCAAATATTTATTTATTAATGGGACTGTTTTAATTTGAAGATCAGAAAAAGTATATTTATCTAAATAAAATGAGAAGAGAGAGTCTCAAGGAATTTCCCAATATCTTTTTTATATAAACTATCTGTGATTTTTAAAGAGAATAATTCATAATCATTTATATCTTTTTTTTTATCAAAATTAATATTTCCCTTTAATGAAATATTTTTCATAACTTTATTGATAACTATTTAAAATTTAAACAAATATATGTAAAAGACAAATTTCTTTACATTATGTTTTTATGAGAGAAATTTCTAAGGCGAATAAACAATAATTAATTTATTTATGAGTTAATTAATTTTCCTAGGATATATAGAAAAGAATTAGTTAAAGAAAAAATTACAGTTAATAGAGATGCAATAACGGGTAATAAATTGAACCACAATTGCGAAGTTGTCATTTTTGAATCAATAGACAGGAAATTGGTTCTTTTTTTAATTCTTATTTGTAACCAAAAAATAGATAATGGATAAATAATTCTTGAGAATGTAATTATAAATGAAGGCAAAATACCTTTGTTTGAATAAAGTATGAATCCTGAAAAAAAGTATAAAGCCCAAATTAGAACCCTTTGAATCAGAATTAATCCCTTGCTTTTACTAGACATTATTAATTAATTTTTATAATTTTAGTCATTTTATATCTTTCAAAAAAAATGTTATTTATAATAACTTTTTCTTTACGTATAATTTTCCATTCATTTTTAAGAAATAATTCATAACTTATTAAGCTCGCTTCAGTATAAAGAGAGTCTAAACCTTCCTTCTTTGCTTCGTCTTCTAATTTATGAAGTAACTTAGAGCCATAGCCTTTTCTCTGGAACATCCCTTTACAGTAAAATAGCGCAATTCTATCGGTGGGATATCTTGTGGCAAAAGCAATAATAATTCCTAGTTTACTTATAAGCCATCCTTTTCCTTTGATTATTGACTTTTCAAAATTTGGGTTATTCCAAGCTTGGCTTGACCAAGCTCTTTTTTGTTCTTTACTATAAATTTTTTCATCTAAAGATTGAATTGAATCAAAATAAACCTTCTTTAATTCCAGTTGATCTTTAATGGTAATTTGTCTTAAATTCATATACAAATCAATTACTTAATATGCCTAGTAAAAATATAGTCGCAATTGGGGGAGGAGGGTTTGGACGCTCTTTAGGCTCTCTTGAAATAGAAAAATATATAGTTTCTTTGAGTAATAAAAAAAGACCTAAAATTTGCTTTATTCCAACAGCATCTGGCGATAGTAGTTTGTACAAACTAAATTTTTATAGAGCATTTTCTAAACTTGATTGTATAACAAGCCATATTGATTTCTTTTCTAGAACAGAAAAATTGGAAGATATAGTTTTAACTCAAGACATCATTTATGTTGGCGGAGGAAATACAAAAAGTATGTTAGCTGTTTGGAAAGAATGGAATTTACATAAAATTTTGCGAAGTGCTTATGAAAAAGGAATTGTAATGAGTGGTGTAAGTGCTGGTGCTATTTGTTGGTTTGATAAAGGTATAACTGATTCTTATGCTAAAGAATTAGCCATAATTGATTGCTTAGGTATAGTTGAAGGTATTGCCTGCCCGCATTTCGATGAAGAGAAAGAAAGGGAACCTTACGTTAATGATGTTATTCAGAAAGAAATTATTGAATCTTGTATATGTATTGAGGGCAATTGTGCCTTGCATATTAAAAATGATTTTGAGTATTCCTCAATTGATTTTGGTAATGGTAGAAACTGTTTTAGAGTTACCAGGGAAAATAATATTGTAAAAAAAGAAATACTTTGAAAAGAAAATATTTTTAATATGTGTTAGATCTCCTCATTCTTCGAGATAGAAGTAAATTCAATCCCTTTGTATTTTACGAAAGATGCAGTCCATACTTCTTTTGAAAGATTCCCAAGGTATTTAAGAAACTGTTGTGTATCTCCATCTCTTATCCATTCAGATTTAATGAATGGAAGCTCTTTCTGCATTCTTTTAGGGTGCATATTAACAAGGAGCAAACCTTTTTCTTCAGAAACCCTTTTTAAAGCACCTTCATCACTTCTTTGAAACACTCTCATCAGAAGATTTAAAATTACCTCTTCTCCAAGTTTCTTGAAATTTTCTGATTCTTCTAAATTATCTTTAATTTCTTTACCTCCAAGAGGCATTGCTCTAACTAAGTTTTGCTCTATTAAAGCTATTGCAATTAGATAATCTTGGCTAGCCATATTCTAAAATAATACTTTTTTTTGTTATTCTAACCTCTCGAGTTCATCAAAATCTTTCATGGATTAAATATGTGCGATAAGAAGAAAGGAAATAATTTATTAATTATTTTCAAATACAATTGAAATATTGCTTTTTATTTTAGTTAGTAAAATTAAAAATTTTATTTGTTATGCGGTTTTTTTTATTTTTATTTTTAGGTATTTTTGTAGGTCTCTATTTATCATGGCCCGGTTTATTAATACCAGAAAATTGGAAATGTTTTAATCAAATTATTGCAAAATCTGCAGAAGATAAAATTTCTTTAAAAGCTGCATTAGAGATTTCCCCCAATTATTTTCTAAAGGCTAAGAATAAAAAGACAACTTCCAAAATAAGAATCGTAGCAGATGCATGTTTTCGTTAAAATATTGTTTGATTAAATATGACTACTAAATAATGGACAACAATGTAAGATTTGAATTGTCATTTAAAAATATTTCTCAGTTAGACAATAAACTTAATTTCTGCAAATTGAATAATATAAAAAATATCAATATTCCATGTAAAGGACTTATAAAGAAGGATTTATTTAATTCAACTATTAAATATATATCTAAAAACTATAATGAATTTAATGTGACCTATCACTATAGTCTTTATCATCAATATTCAAAAAATAAAGAAAAATCGTATCAGGATTTTTTAGATTTTGTTAGAAGTTCTCAGACTAATAAAAATTATGAAATTCTGCTTGTGTCAGGATCAAATAAGAAAAAAAACTTTGACTCAGTTGATGTATTAGCTTATTTAAAAAAAGAAAAAAATTTAAAAGTTAAATTAGGTATATCTTACAATCCATATTTGAAAAAATATTATAATGTTTCTTCAGAAAGAGAAAGATTCGAAAGAAAATTTTCCACTGGATTAATAAATTCAATTTGGTTTCAATATGGCACAGATCTTAAAGTTCTTCAGAATGAGTTGACTTATCTTATGAAAATAGCAAAATATGAAAAATTAAATCTATTTGGAAGTTTATTTGTTCCTTCTAAACAATTTATAGCGCGATTTAAATTTCGTCCTTGGAAAGAGGTATACATATCAGAAAAGTTTTTATTTGCATTAGATAAATTTTTTGATTTTACAAGTGATTTAGTTATTTTTTATAAAAATAATAATATTACTCCTCTCATTGAATCTGATTTTTCATCATCAGAGAAACTTGATTCTGTTTATAGTTTTTTCGAAAATCAAAGATAATTTCTGTCAATATTAAACCTATGAAAAGTGATGTTACATATGACTTATTAATAATAGGTGGAGGTATATCTGCGTGTGTTTTCGCTTCGAAGTATCTGAAAAATAATATTACTAAAAAAGTTGGATTAATTGAAATTGGTCGTGGTCTTGGAGGGAGATCAAGTACAAGAATAAGCAAAAAATATAAAGGATGGAAACTAAACCATGGTTCTCCAAATTTTAATATATCTAACAGTAATAATAATCTTCTATTAAAAAGATATATTGATGAATTATTAAAAAAAAAATATATAAAAATTGACGACTCAGATATATTTTTTCTAAATGAAGATTCTAATTTAGAAACCGTAAAAAAATCTCAATTTTCTTGCGGCGATAATTATCTATCTTTTGACTCCATGAGTGAATTATCGAAAAAGATAATTGAGTCAAATAATTTTAAAGAGAAAATTGATTATTTCTTTGAAACTTTAATTGTTGATATGAAGTTTGATGATAAGGAATGGTTACTAACATCAAAAAATGGCGAAAAATTCAAGTCTAAATATCTTATTTGTTCCACGAATTTGTTGTTACATAAGAGGTCTTTAAAAATATTAAACGTAAATCAAATTCCATTAAGAAAAGCTATTCCTATTAATAATGATAAAAAAATAGATTTGCTATTAAATTGCTTAGAAGAACAAACATTTATTCCCAGGTTGACTTTTTTAATTTATACAAATGAAAATTATTGTTATAAAGATTATTATTCTAAAAAACAAAGGTATTTTTATTTAAAAGAAAATTTAGAAAAAAAATATAGACTTGAAAGAATTATTTTTCAGCAGCAAGATAATAATAAATTAGGAATTTTAATACATTCAAAAAATGCAGAGTTAATTAATTCTTATTTAAGTGCAAAAGATGAAGAAGTTTTTAAACAAAAAATAATTACAAATTTCAATAAACTGTTTGAAGAGAATTCTGTAGTAAATAAATTAACTTTTGATGAAAAAATATCTATAATGCATTGGAGAGCTTCACAGCCTTCTGGAGTTGCCGCACCATTATCTTTACAATTTAGTAAAAAATTTAAAATTGGATTTTGCGGAGACTGGTTTGAAGGTGATGGATTTGCCAGAATTGAAGGCTCAATTTTAAGTGCTTTAATATTAGAGAAAAAAATTAAAGAGTTAATTAAATAATTTTTTTAGAATTAGTTCTATATCAGTGTTTTTTTCAATAATGAATTTATTTCTATTATTTTTTATGCTATTAGGTTTGAATTTTTCGTAATAAATGCTCCATGATTTTAAGAAATCATTCTCAGCTTGTTTTTTATCCTTTCCCCTTTCTTTAATATCTCTTTGCATAACTCTTTTCATGCACTCATTTTTTTTTGTTTTTATTTCTAAAAAAATATAATCTTTATTCTTTAAAGTGTTTGAGAATTCTTTAGCAAATATACCTTCAACAATTAAAAAACTAATATTATTTGTTTCGTTTAAGATATTTTGAATTGTTTTCTTTTTGAAATCATAATAACGATCACAGATTGAAATTCCATTCTTATAAATAAAATCAAAATCTTTTTTAAATAGTTTGTTATTAAAACTAATACTTCTATCAAAAAAACCTTCTACAAATTTTGGTAGCAATTGACTTATTAACCCTGTCTTATAGTAATTGTCGGTACTTAACACAATACCATTTTTATTTTTTTTTATTATTTGATTTGATAAAGTTGTTTTCCCGCTTCCTGAAGGTCCACTTATAAAAATAAGCTTCATTTTTATGATCTGTTCTTTAATAAGATTTTAACTTTACTATTAATACGCACCTTTAAATTTTGAATATACATATTGTCTTTTTTTGTTTTTAATATAATTTAGAATACCTTGCAATTGCTCGTAAGCTTGCATAAATATTAAATATGTGTCTTTATGTAATTGTAAATAAATTATTTCTATTCAATTAGTCATTGTCTTGTTATTTATTCCTCTAGAATTTGATAATATTAATTGAAGACCTAATTTTATTACTTATAAATTGCAATGATTTCTAAATTTCTCAGCAAACTAAAATCAATTTTATTTAAAAGTGAAGTAACTTCTGAAACTCCTTTAAAGAAAGAAAAAAAAGCAGCAAAGTCTGTAAAAACAAAAACAAAAACAAAAACAAAAACCAAAGCGGTAAATTCTAAGAAAAATATTGAAACTTTGACTGCACTTCCAGGTGTTGGAGCTAAAAGCGCAAAAGCTTTGTATGAGGCTGGATTTAAAACAACAAAGGCGGTTATCGCTGCTGATGAAAAAGATCTTCTTGCTGTTTCAGGTGTTGGAATAAATCTTGTTAAGAAGCTTAAAAAGCTTAATAGTTAAAGTATTTTAAAACCTTTAGAAATTAATAATATTAAAATATTTACAAAAACTTTATAAGTGCTAAGAGATTATCTTCTTCTTGCTTTTCTTCTCTGTTGCAATTTTCTTTTGTATTTTTCAATTGGGGTTTCATGATGCCTAAGTCTTTTTAAATCTGCAAAGATTCCAGATTTAGATACTTGTCTCTTAAATCTTCTAAGGGCGGATTCAATGCCCTCGTTCTCTCCTACTGTAACTTGTGTCAAAATTATGTAAATAAAATATATTCTAGCACTTCAAAAGAAATATTCAAACTTAAAACTTCTACTTGTATATTGACGCTTTATCAGGCTAATTTTCAGCCCACTCTACAAATCTTTTTTTATTACTTTTTATATCTTGTAATGATTCAAAATAATATTTTTCCCAATTATCTTTAGGCAGCCCAAGAAATAACATTAGGTTTAATGGGTATTGATTGCTATCAGCACAATTTCTAAAATCGTCCCTGAATAAAAAGATTTCCTTTTTTAATGCAATTGCTATACCTAACTCAATCATTACCCCTTCATCTGGTGGATTTCCATTAACAATCGCAAAAATACAATCACATTTTTTTAAATCAAGGAAATTACTTCTTGCAACCTGATATGCCCACTCACTTTCTTCTTGTATTAATCGTTTTGTTCTCTCAAAAGGTTCAAATACTTCTACATTTAAATCATTGAAGATTTGAATAAATTCATGTAAGAGGATTTTTGTTTGTTTTGAAAATCCATATGGATTAGCCAAATATAATTTCTTTCTCAATTTAAACCTCTTTTTTTGATGTACTCTTCGCGGTCACTTTTTGAATTTAAGGTATTTTCCCAAGGGAAAACAATCCATTGATTTTTTTTTGTTACATGTACTGTATTCCACCATGTAGGATTGATTTTGCTAAATAATACAAAAAACATTGCTCCTTCAATATTCTTGAAGGTTGTCAATGTAATGCCTGTTTCATAAACATCATCGACTATTAGTGCATTCTTTATTGGTTCAGAAATTAATTCAATTTTTAATTTATGGCTTAGTGCTACAGCAAGACATAATCCCCCACGAGGAACTCCATATATTCCAGAAAATTCCTTAAACCTACATTTATTAGCTATTTGATCTACGCTCTTATCAAATTCGCTCCAAGTAAAATAACTTATCATCTTAATTTTCGTTTTTTTCTGTTGTAGTAGCATAATTTGAAGCAATTACACTTAAAAGTGCTACTACTTGCTCATTTGGACAATTAGTATTTTTTTTTAAGTTTTCACATTCATTTATTATCTTGGCGTATGTAACCTCAACTATCCCGTTCATTTGATCGATACTAAAAGAATATAGTTTATTCATTTTTAAATTTATTAGTTATTTTATTTTTACTTAAATATCAAACGAAGTAAATATTTTTAGTATTTAAAGATAAAGTTATTCCCACATGGGGTCATTTAATTTTTCATTTTTTAGTGAAGAAGGAACATAAGTATGTAAAGTTTCAATTTTTATAGCCCATTTTTTAGAG
This sequence comes from uncultured Prochlorococcus sp., assembly GCA_902620895.1. Classification (GTDB taxonomy): domain Bacteria; phylum Cyanobacteriota; class Cyanobacteriia; order PCC-6307; family Cyanobiaceae; genus Prochlorococcus_A. Next base: position 12,802 of record CACNJU010000014.1, on the reverse strand, counting down.
TTTCCCTTTAAACTTTCGCTTTCAATTAGATTTGTTAGAGGAATCCTTTTTCTAACTTTGAGAAGTCCTAAACAAGCTTCCCAGGCTTCATGATTTTTATAAATATCTAACCAAAAATCAAAAATATTTTCCAAGATTTCTAAAGGGATATCAAATGGAATTCCAATTGAAGGTCTTGCAATTAAAATATTTTTGTTTCTTAGTTCATTTAATAAATTATTTACGTTTAAATTAATAGCTATAAGAATATCTTTTGCTGATTCATTACCCATTAATTCTTTTCTATGGCAATCTAAGAGATTTTCATCCTCAAGGATATTTTCATCGCAATTTTTTATTCCAACAATCCAAAACCCTTCTCCATTATTCACTCCACTAGCAAGAAATAGATATTGAGGTGAATTCTCCAAGATTTCAAATTATTATTTCCATTTTTAACATTTTTTGCTTGATATGAAAATAATTTAGCCTTGCAATTAACAATATGAAGTCCTCGCAAAAAAAATTTTGTTGTTATAGTTAAATTTTTAGAAAATGTTTGATTTAAAAGAACTAAAATTAATGTTTTTAGATCCTATTGATTTAATTATTAATAACATAAATAAATACCTTTATAGTAATAAAGCAATTAAATTTATTTTTTCTTAGGAAATAATTTTCCTATTTTTTCCTTTTGCAGGTACTCCTTTTTAGTTCTTATTTTTTTGTCTTCTAAGGATTCTTTATTAGTACTTACTGCATAAATAATATAGAAAATCATGCCAGTAAATATTAAACCTACAATAATTATGAATATTCCTATAGGTTCACTGGGACTTAATATTTTAAGATCTAAAGCTGTATTTAGGGAAGATATCATCAATAAACTAATTCCTTAAATAATTATTATGGAAATCTAATTAATTTCCTCGTAACCAAAAAATGTTGCATTGTCTGAATTTTTATACCCATTAGCAGCTTCCTGTGGGTTTTGACTATCAATTTTTCTTGCTTTAGCATGAATCATGTTGAATGGAAAAATTACAGCTCCTACAAAAAAATGAAGAATCAAGAAATCTGAAGGTAATCCATTTGTCCAATCAGGAAAAAATAGCAATGTCATCAATGTTTCGTACATATTTGTAGTCAAATAAACCTCTGACTATTATTACTGAACTTATCGCAATACTTTTAATTTTTAATAAATTGAAATTTAATTTCCTTTAAATAATTATCAGATTTAATTGAAAAGACAATTCTAAAATACTATTATGTTACTTATAAACGATTGATTATTAGCTATTGTTAAAATTATTTTTTGCCTTACTTTCATTTATAATTTTTCAATTAAAACCTTCAATAGGTTTAGCTTTTGATACGTCTGATCCTAGTGTTAGTTTGCTACAAAATAGGATCTCTAATAATTTTTCTAAGAAATATTGCAATGCTATCCAAAATGGTCTTTCTAAAGATGAAGCAATGAAATCAGCTATTGTAAAAACTGAAAACATTATATCTTTCTCTTACAATCCTCAGAAAAAGTGGATTGAGAAAAGTGACTTGGCAAATCAAATTTCATTGCAAGTAGTAAATGATTGTGGCTGGTCGTTTGGATTAACTGGAAAGGAGGGGGTTGATTATTTTAAATCATATTTTCTAGAAATTTACGAAAAAACAACTCCTGACAAAAATTTTTCAAGATAGTTTAGGTTAATGAATAATATTTCAGACAAATTAGTATTGACTATAATTTTGATTACTATTCTTTTTGTATTTGGGTTGATTTTTTCAGTAAAGTCTCCAGAGAGAAAAGTTATAGATTCACCAATAATGTGGAAAGATGATTATTCTAATATCTCGATTTTTAAGAACAATAATATAAATTCAGATAGAATAAGAACAATTTAATAAAAATATTACCTACTAAAATAAAGAATCCTATTCAACAAAGATATACAAAAATATTTTTTCGAATCTCAATCAATTTATCATTCATTTTTTTAATTTAAGTAGTTCAAAAGAACTGACGCTAGTTTTAAATCATCATTAAACCATGCTCGTATCGCCATAGCTCTTCGAGGATCATAAAAATCTTGTTTTCTGTACCAACCAAGAACTTCTGAATCTGATTTCTTCCCATTACATGACAAACAACATGGTACGCAATTACTAGTACTGCTAATCCCCCCCTTTGACATTGGGTGAAGATGGTCAAGTGATTCTGAGGGTTTACCGCAATAAATACATTTATAATTAGTAAGTTTATTAAGTGACTCTCTCCAATTTCTATTACTTGTCTTGGGACAAAACTGATCAAGGTAAATTGCATCTTGTCTATGCATAAAATTCTTGATAATTTTTTTGATAATAACAGTTTTTTTTAAAGTATGATTGAAAAAATAAGACTTCTTAAAGCAAATGTTTCTTATGAAAAGAATTATTTTCACTTATTCATAAAAGGGTAATTTATAGTTAATGCTTTATTTATTAACAATATTAATAGGAAATTTTGATCATTCTTTATTTAAAAGTATTTATATCTTTTTGATATCGTTTTTTTCTAATAAGTTCTCAGCGATTTCTGGAGGAGGAGCAGGATTATTACAATTGCCTGCATTGATTTTATCTGGAGTTCCTTATTATCAGGCTCTGGCTAGTCACAAATTAGCAACAGTAGCACTAGGAATAGGGGGCTCTTTAAGAAATTACAAATCTTTAGGTAATGATATCAGTATTGCTTGGAAAATTTTAATTTTTGGATTACCTGGAGTAATTTGTGGGGCTTCTGTAGTTGAATATATATCAGAAAAGTATTTGTACTTAATTTTAGGAATAATATCCATATTATTAGCTTTTTACTCATTCCTTAAACCAGATTTAGGTTTATCTTCTGGTAATAAAAAGCTTAATTTTGTTCATAAAATTAGATTTTTAATTTTTATTTTTCTTATTGGTATATTAAATGGTTCTATTTCTTCAGGAACTGGATTGCTTGTAACAATACTATTAATAAAAACTTTTGAAATGGATTTTCTACGAGCCATAAGTATGACATTTTTTACTGTTGGGATTTTTTGGAATTTTGTCGGAGCAGTATTTTTGGCAAGAATAGGATCGGTTCCATTAAATATATTGATAGTTTTAATAATTGGTTCGTTTACAGGAGGATTTTTTGGAGCTCACCTGTCAAAATTAAATGGGAATATACTTATTAAGAAAACTTTCATAACAGTTTGTATTTTGGTTGGTATTAGCTTATTGATTAAATCCATAAAAAGCTTTTTATAAAATTATTTGAGGATAGCAGGACATTATGTTAAAAATTTTAAAGCAGGATTTTAAAATTAAATTAAATTAAATTAAATTAAATTAAATTAAATTAAATATTATCTTTATTCGTTATCAAAGGGCTTAATTAATTACTCGTTTTATTAAATAATGCTTTTAGACCTTATTTAAAAACCAAAAAAAAAGGCCTCACATATGTGGGGCCGGGTGATGGGGAATCTTATTTTTAAACCAATTTCTTAAAAAATGCAACCCCCTATCTGTAGCGCAAACACTTCCGATTTCATACGCTACAGATAGTGCTTTCATGAGTTTTTTATATGTAATTTTAAAAATTCTAAAAAATATTGTTATTTTTTAAGTTTATGAGCAAAGATTCTATCTTATGATTTCAAATGTTTTTGTCTAATTTTACTTGTTAAAAATGTCCTGCACAGTATCATTCGTAAGAACTTTGCTAGTAAAAAGCTTTAATGATTGAATTAACTTTACTAACTCTTTTAAATTATGTTGGGGATAATTTCTGTGAGTATAGAAATCTAGGTCATGACAATTATAAATCTTTACTTCTTTCCTACAGTGATGCAAGTAATAAATTTGGACCATTAGAGGTTAAAAAGGTTATTGAGAAGTCAGAAAATTTTAAAGTTACAGCTGTTGCTATTGCTGCAATTAAGTGCCCTCAGCATATAGTTAAGTAATGAAGTTTGAATTAAAAACTGAAAATGAAAATTATTCAAAATCAATTTCACAATTTTTCAGTATAGTTTTTTTTATCACTTTAATAATAATCCTTTGTGATGTTGCACTCAAATTAGGAATCATAACTAGAAATCATAAAATCGAATACAACTGTAGGCTTTTATCTGTGGAAAAATCTAAACCTCATTTTAAGAAATTATCTAGGCTTTCTAATCTGAAAAGCAAACAACAAATTTGGGAGTTTTGCAGGGAGATTATTAAATAATATTTAGCTAGATGCTGATGAATAGAACTTTAATGCAAATAACCAGAACTTTCTTGAAGTTATTAGAAATACTGAAGCAACAATAACTTCAAGAACTATTTTCCACAATTGAGAAAGTCCTAGAAAAACTTCAGAAGGAATTGTAGTTATAAAAGCAATAGGAATGAAAATACTAAAAAAAACTCTTAAAGAAAATGAAAATGAATTTAGAGGAAATCTTCCAATATAAAGAAATGATCTTAATACCTCTATTGCATTCCAAGTCTTAACAAACCAAATAGTAGTAGTAGATATAAAAAACCATAGGCTATATAAAATACAAATCGAGCAGCTTATCGTGATAAACGATAGGCTTAGAAAACTGAAACTTAAATTTATTTGATTTATTCTTATGCAAAAGAGCAACAAGAAAAATCCAAGCATAATTTCTAAAAATCCAGATGGATTTATTTTTTTTAATGAAATAAAGAATTGACTATCAATAGGTTTTAAAAGTACGAAGTCTAATGTTCCTTCTCTTATATGTTTAACTATTTCTGTAAGATTAGGATTGAACCATGTATTTGTTATTCCATTCAAAATTGTATAAATAGCCTGGATTATTAGTGCCTGTTCAAATTTCCATCCTCCAATATATCCATTATTTTGAAAGAAAATTGATAATAGAAAAATACTTCCTACTAAACTTAAAATTGCAGTAATTAAATCAACTAATATATTTGTCTTATACTCCAATTCAGAAGCTAAAGAAGTATGTAAGAATTTTTTATAAACTTTTAAATATTTTTTTAAATTCATGACCCCATTGCTGTATATTTTTTAGTTCCTTCAGACCAGATTTTCCTAAATAATGGGAAAAGTAAAAAAATCCATAGAATTTGCATACTTAGGCCTCCAATAATATTTGTTTTATTACCTGACAACAAGTTCGCAGGGAAATCAATTAGATATGGAAAAGGAGTCAAATAAATCCAAGTTTTAACATATGCGGGGAATGAGACTACTGGTGCTAAAAGACCTGAGAGAAATAAAGTTGGAATAAATAACAATCTTTCTATCGACGATGCTTTCTCTGTCCAAAAACATAGACATGCAACTATTGACTGAATTAAAAATTGAATCAAGAAGGATAAGAAAGTAGATACTATCGATAAGAATAAAATACTTAAATTTGGTATCCATAAACTTTTTGGATTAAAAATAAAAAAGAAAAATGCGATTATTAGTGCAAAAGGAAATCTTGTTATTTGTTCAGCAAGATGTTGTGCAAAATATCTGAAAAATGGATTTAAGGGTTGGATTAAATAAGGAGATACTTTCCCCATAAGAGAATCCTCTTCAAAACTAAATACAACCCAAACTACAGAAAACTGTCTTACAAAAAAAGCACATAAGAAATACCTTGAAAGCATAACATCACTAATGTTTATTAACTCATTAAGATTATTTTTTGTCCAAATGTTTAACATGAAAAAAGGAATAATCCCTGAAATTGCCCATAATGCAATTTCTACCCTATATTCCAACATGTTTGAATATTGGACTTTTAATAAGGTGAATATTTTACGGTTAATCAAATTTGATATCATAATCTTTTTTGATTAATACCTTCCCAATAACTTCATCTATGGGTGGCTCATTTATAAAAAGGTCTTCAATATCAAAATTATTTAGGATGGTTTTTAGTGAAGAGGTAATAGAGTTGTTTTCAATTTTTAGAGTGATTTCATTCTTTATTTTATTTTTTACAGTAAAACCGGAATTTTCTAATTTAATTACATCCTCTTCTGAACGACAAACTATTAATATTTCTTTAACAGGAGAAAGTTTTTTTAATAGTAGGTCAAGTTTCCCATCATATGATATGGCCCCTTCGTGCACACATATAACTCTCTTGCATAGCGATGTAATATCTTTCATGTAATGACTGGTTAGGCATATCGTTGCATTAGTTTCCTTATTATATTTTTGAAGGAATTTTCTTAAATTTCTCTGTGCATTAATATCTAATCCCAGTGTTGGTTCGTCTAAAAATAGAATATTTGGTTCATGTATCAAAGCTGCTAGTAATTCTGATTTCATACGCTGACCTAGTGAAAGTTTTCTAACAGGTATGAATAGCTCTTCATCAATTTCAAGCATTTCCGATAGCTTTTTTATTCTCTTTTTAGCTTCGAACTTATCTAAGTCATATATTGATGCATTTAAATAGAATGATTCAATTGGAGGAAGATCCCAAATAAGCTGTTGCTTCTGTCCCATTATTAAGGTGATATTCTTTAGGAAATTTTCTTTTCTCCTGAAAGGTAAGTAGCCTGAAACCAATATCGAACCTTCACTTGGATAAATTAAGCCACAAAGCATTTTTAATATTGTTGTTTTCCCAGCTCCATTAGCACCTAAAAAACCTACTATTTCTCCTTCTTTAATTTCAAAACTTATATCTTTTATAACTTTTAAACTTTTTGTTTTTCTTCTAAAAAAATGTTTAATTGTTCCTTTTATGCCTGGTTCTTTGGAAGAGATATAAAATGACTTAGATAAATTTCTTACATCGATAATATTTTGTACCATTAAACTATTGAAATTTTATATTTAAATAAATTTTTGCATTATTTTTATTTTAGAAAATTTTTAAGCAATTAAACAATATCTTTAAACGATACAACCATCCAGATAAAAAAGTTAATTGGATTAAGTAACTCGCTTACCTTATTTTTATTTTCATAATTTAATCTTCTTAAAAAATCAAATATAAAATTACTATTCTCTTTTATATCATTATTTTTTTTAATTACATTACCATTTTCGTCGAGAAGATCAATTTCATCCTCAAAAAACCATTGCTCTTTCCCATTAGATAATTGCAAGACAACTCCAATACCTTTGCCATCAGTTATTCTGAAATCACTTATCTTACCCAATGAAGAAACATTTATCGCATCAATAGTTTCATTGGTAAGTCTATCCTTAGATAGTTCTAGGTTAACTTGAACAGAATTTCCTATTTTAACCTTATCTAAAATTGACATTTTTAGGTTATTATACCTATTAATAAGGGATTTATGCGATTGAATCGGAATTATTTATATCAATAATTACGATTTTTTGAAAACAGCTTCAAGGATTCTCTTTATTGAGATTGTTAATACTCTCAAAAATACAAAAAATAGACCTAACCAACCTAATATGACAGCTATTGATAACAAGCTTGAACCTAAATCACGCTGTAGTAAATCCTGCATATAATTTTCCAAATTAGATAGATTTAACTTTACTTTATTAAATTACCTATTCAAGATGAAAATGTTCAAAATTCAGATTTTTTTAAAATCTTTTTTTATTGTCAGATTTAACAGAAATGAATTTTGAGCTAAGATATAGTTATAAAATTAAATTAATTTTTTGGATTTATCTGTCAACTCATACATTGGAATATTGTTTATTATTGTTGGTCTAATTGTTAGGGTTGATTTTAAGTTCTCTATTCAAAAGGATCTCAAATAATTTTTAATAAACTCTTTTTTTAATTAAGACGTCATAGTCTTTTTTTTTAATTATTGTAACTAGTGCAAAAACTAAAAAAAGCAGCTTTGAAGCTGCTTCTAAATGGTGGCGGGGGGGGGGAGATTTGAACTTCCGACCTTCGGGTTATGAGCCCTACTTATTTTCCTTGTAAACCATTGATGGTAATGGGTTTAACTTCTGATGTTACACGGCTTGTTACACCACCTTTAACAGTTTTTCGATGTTACACGTGTAACATCTACAGTTTAAAATTAACAGATATATCAAGTGATTTTAAGGATACCAATATTACACGTGTAACAAAATCAGGCAGTTTTCTTTAACCCGAAAAAAATTCGGGTTGATAAATATTCCGTCTTTATTTGAGAATAATGTAGTAATAAATACCTACAAAAATCAATTTTATCGTTTATAACTAACTCCTACGAGTGAACCCGTTCCAATTTGTTTACTCTAAGGTTTTACCGTTGATTCCTTATCTCAAGCAGTAGATCTCCTACTCCTAATAGATTTAAAAACGGTCTTCATTTAATCTAAACTATGAAAAAGAAAATCGTAAAAAAATATGAAGACCTTATACTCCAAGCTAATAATGCTACTGGAAGAAAAGAAGCGGTGGCTTTAATCCATAAAGCAGCAAAGTTAAGAACTAAATTCGATAGCTACGAGATGACTTAGTCTGTTATAGATTGACAGTCGATCTATAATAATTCCTCAAGCAGAAGTATTTATTTCAAGATCCTTAACTCAATTTTAAATACTATATCTTAGAAATAGTTTTAGATTTATTAATCAAATGAATACTTATTTAGTAACTGCAACTTTTAAAAATGTTGCTCTCATGGGTGCAGCTTACGATCTTTTTTTAAAGGTTATTAAAGACGGAACTTTGAATGATGAGTTTGAAGGATTCAAAGTTTTGGGAAGGTATCATGCCTCTTACTCAAATAATGTTTATATTATTGTCCAAGCTTCAGCAGGCATAAAAATGACAGAACACTTTGCTCCTTGGAAAGTTAAGTTTGATATAGATTTTGATATAAAGCCAGTTATGACTGACGATGAAAAAGTTGCTGAGCATAAGCTTGTTGGTTCATTAATGGCAGCAGAACAGAAAATGGGATTCTCAGGTTAATTATTTTTTAAAGATTTAGATTATGAATATATTATTTCGATGTTGAAAGAGGCTTATAAAACTTAATATTCAAAAGGAAGAAACGTAGACTCTCAGCTGGGCTTTTGTTAGTTTTAATTACTTTAATTTTCGTTTCTCTAAACCCAATTTCTAGAATTTATATTGCTGATTATTTGGAAAAGATATCCTTATTTTTGTTTAGAACAGTAAGTGATGAAGATTTAAATAAGTGGTATGAAAAAAGAGATAATAATGAATTACTCGAGGAATTAGGAGGAGCTGCTTATTGATTGACAGTCAATCTACAATGAGAAGCAAGTTGCTCTTTTTTCATGTCTCTTGAAACTACTGTTTTCACATTCAAAATTAGTGTCCCTTATGAAGAATGGGCTGCTGTTTATGACAGTGAAGAAAATATACAAATGATGAAAGAAACTGGAATGACTTGTTTATACAAAGGTGTAAATAAAGACGATCCAACCAGTGTAATTGTCATTGAGCAGGGTGAAGAAGGTAAAGCAATAGCTATGTTTAAAGATCCAGAAGTTAAACCATTAATTGAGAGTGCAGGTCATATTTATGATTCAACTGTTATTTCGAGCTACTTTTAATTGATTGTCGATCTAACCTCGACCCTACTTTATTAGATAAAGTACCTATATTTTGTTATTTATTTAAAGGTTATTATTTTTGCAAATAACACTATTTTAAAAATGATTAAACTTGCTATCGTTTTCTTACCAGTAGTCTTTGCACTTATATGGGTGCTGTTTATTGGGTTAAGAATAAATAAAGTAGAAACTAGAGATGGAAATAGAAAATTAATTAATTATTAATTGATTGACAGTCGATCTAATATGGAGGGATAAAACCTCTTTTTTTAACTTTATCTTCCAGTTATTCTGCTTCTTCTTTAAATTCACTTGCGTTTAACTCTTCCGATTTTACTTCCTCTTCTTTTACTTCCTCTTCTTTTAGTTCAACTACTTTTACCTTTGGCTCTTCCGTTTTAACTTCAACTACTTTTGATGCTATAGATTCAAACTTTCCTTTAATAAAATTTACTATGAAAATTAATATTGGAACATGAGCTAGACCACCCATTACGACTTTAGTTTCTGAATAATACATTTGTAAGTTAATGAGAACTGAAATATTTAAGCATAAATTTAATTTGATAATTACTTATATTAAGTTGTTATTAAGGGAAATAATTAATTAACAGTCGATCTAAAATGATGAAATCTTTGATCGTCAACGTCCGCCATTAAATCATATTCTTTTAAATTTTTTGTAATCCGCTTATATTCAAAATCATTTATTAAATAAGCTAAATATTTTTCTAAGAAATTTATATTAATTTTTAGGTTCATTAATATCTTTTATTAATTAATAGCTATTAATTCTCGATCTAACTTTTTTTGATTGATAGTCAATCTAAACTTTTTTATGAACACACTCATCACAGATTGAAAAAAAAAGCTCGCTTATATCCCTAGAAGCAAGCTCTCATGACTAAGTTTGTTGAAAATCTAGACGAACACTTCTGTTGCTGTAGTGATACTTAACACTACAGAAATAAAGAAAATGTAAGGAACTACCTTAAAAGGAATATATCCTTGGCGTTTAGAAATAAAGTCCATTTAGACGAACCCAGGAATAATTTGACCTGTTGTTAAGTAAGCACCAATAGCAGCTATGAAGCCAATCATGGCAAATCTGCCATTGAGCTTTTCAGCAACAACTTTTTCCTTCTCAACTGTTTTTGTTTCGAGAACTTTAACTTTTTTTGAGTTCATAAGAAGAATGGAATCCTACGTAAACAAATATAACATTTATATTACTTATTGTAAAGTAATATTACTATTTATCTTAAATTTTAAATAAATTAAAACAATCTGTCACAGTTATGAGACAAAATCATCAATAACCTTTAAGTAGTTACCCTTTCAAAAATTTTCCCTTTCAGAAGCGGACTAATCCTTCGTGGAGTTTATGGACCTTAGTCCGCAATGTATTTGTAGCCTTTTATTTAAGATCATAAGATAAGGAAAGTTTAAAAATTTTTTAAGATAACGAAACCTCCCTATTTTGGGCAAGAAAATACCCTTGCGAGGTTAGATAATGGGGATGAACTGGATTTTTAAAAGGACTCGTTTATATCTTCTTTAATTTTTTTAAAGATCTTAGTCGCAATACTTTCCAGAGCTAATAAATTCTGAATTTTGTGAAGTAATTCTTTCTAAGTTTTTGTTTAAATTATTAGCTTGATTAGAAGCCGAATAAAATCCAACTGTTAAAAAAACAAGTGTGATAGAAGTTACGATTGTGCTGAACTGGATAACTCCATCTGCCAGAATAGCTGGAGTTTTTGGAGATAAAATAGCTTTCCCCCCCTTTACTTTTGATTTTGCCATAATGTTAACCTTTACTTAAATTTTTCTTAAGTTATTTTTAATAATAAGTAAAAAAATTAATTTGTCAGTTAGTAAATTTACTCATTTTGATGAGTCGTTCGAATCGAGAAATCTTAATATTTGCAGACTAGCATTCTTGCTATCAATTAAGTAGATACTTTTTTATTAATGCCATTAGACGTATTTCTAATGAATATGTGTGTAATTGTTATAGCTTTACTAATTAGAAGAGAGATAAAATTAAAGAAAGCTAGATAGGTCATGAAGACTAAAGTTTTTAAAGAGCATTACATTCCAAATGTGCATGCTATTACACTTTTACTATTGATGCTTCTATGTCTGTGGTTACCGTTAGGACTCCGATTCTTATTAATAATCTAAAATCCAAGTTATATCACAATAAAATGTAGTTTTAGAAAATTAGAACTTACTTTTTCGTAGCTTATATCCAAAATTCATTAGTTGGTTAAATGTAGATTTTGTTTGTAAAGCGTTAAGAGAAAGACGTTTTTCTTCATTCTTTTGTAAATAAAAAAATCCTTTGTTATCTATGTTTTTCTCAATAGTTACATATTCCTTTCCTTAGAATCCAAGGCTCAAATTGGAAATTATCATCTCCTATTTGATAATCCCATGGATAAATACCATTAGTTTGATTTTTTAGTGACATATTAAATACCTTAACTTCAGTAAAGGCATACTAATACTTTGTGATGGAATTATTGTGTATCTAGAGAGACTGTTATATGTTTCTTTTGTTGTTTTTTCAATCCTTCACTTATTTGTTATTACAAGCAAAAAAAAAGACTCTTGCGAGCCTAGGTGATGGGGATTATCAAGCTTTTAATCGGACGTATCTTACGTCCTTTTTTTTTAATTCTATGAAATTTAACTCTAAAACTTTAAGCTTGATACTCTACGCAGCTTTCTGTATTTTGGTTTTTATTATTTAGTTATTGCTGTTGTTGCTCTTGTATTTTCTTAAGTCTTTCGTATTCAACATGAAGAACACCCAAACGCCAAGCATCTTTTAATCCTTTTGCACCTCCCATTAGCAGCTTTGCATCAGCAGGAGAATGTGACTTCATATTCAAGAAGTCTTTCTGCCAGGATTTGTCATTCCATTTGGTACTCATTACCACCAACCATCATTAAACTTATTTTCCTTTTCGTCAATTAAATCATATACATCAGGAATTTGTTTAGTAAGAATATATCGACTTTTAATTATTAATAAGTAATTAATACATTGCATTATCGAGGACATTCATACTATCTTCTTTAGCAGTTTTTAAAATTAATGATTAACAATCTCCTTGATAATGATGAAAACATAAAAGATAAGTTATTTAAACTAAGCTTCAGAGAAATACGTCTAGAAGCAAAAAAATTATCAATTCACTTATATAGTCGTAAAACTAAAAAAGAATTGGTCGAATTAATTTTGAAAGACCAAAAGACATTGTTGATTGAGAACAAATCTAATGA
>CACNJU010000013.1 GCA_902620895.1 uncultured Prochlorococcus sp. | reverse complement strand
ACCCACAAATTTGAGCGATATCATTTGCGTGTATAAAGTGAAATTTGGAATCAAGTTTTAAAAATCTTGCTAACCAAAGCCATTTCCCAATTTCTTTCAATCCACTAGTTAAATAACTTACAGGATATTTACTTTTTTTTCCAAGATTTCCTCCAAAAACCAAGGTTGGGAAAACAGCAAAAGTTTTTTCTGCAAATGAGCTTTCTCTAAGTCTCTGGAAACATTCATATTTTGTTTGAATGTACTCCGTCCCATAAATCAATGATTCCCTCATTAATTCTGTTTGGGGATCAAGAATGCTAGCTGTTGAAAAATAAATAATCTTTTCTAACTTTTTAATATCAAGCATTTCAAGTAATTCTTCAAAAGCTTTAATGTTTACTTCATAGGCTCTTCTTGGATCTCCCCAAGCTGTAGCAGTATGTATAAGATAGTTAATCTGACTAATTTCCTTTTTATACCTACTTGATTCCCTGATATCACACACTATTAACTTGACTTTTTTATTTTCTTGAATAGAAATTGGCAACTTACTTTTTTCTCTTACCATGAGATAAAGCCTGAATTTTGTGTTTTTTAAAAACCAATCAACTAAATATTGGCCAACACATCCATTCGCACCTGTTATTAATAAGTTTTTATATGCCAAGATTTTGACTAGTAAGTGAGTTTTTTCCCATGTTCAAAAAATGTTTGAGCATTTTCTTCTGGTGTCCCAGGTAAAATCCCGTGACCCAAATTAAGAATATATTTCCTGTTATTAATTTTATTGAAAGTATTATCTATCCTTTCTTTTATCGATTCTTTGTTTCCGAATAAAATGCCAGGGTCAACATTACCTTGAATTCCTATCCCACTAGGGATTCTTTTACAAGCCTCTTCAATATCTACTGTCCAGTCTAATGAGATTATATCTACTCCAGTTTTTGCCATTCTTTCTATAACACCAGCACTTCCTGAAATGTAAAGAATTACAGGCGTTTCAGGGTATTCCGCCTTTACAATGTCAACAACTTTTTTTTGATACGGCCCAGCAAAGATATCGTAATCTTGTGGGCTTAGTTGGCCTGCCCATGAATCAAAAATCTGCACTACTTGTGCTCCAGATTTTATTTGATATTTTAGGTATTCACCAATAGATTTTGCAAAATGATCAAGAAGTTTATGAAGTAAATCTGGTTCTTTAAAAGCCATTGATTTTATTAAAGAATAATTTTTACTGCTTTTACCTTCAACTACATATGCAGCAAGAGTCCAAGGTGCGCCAACAAAACCTAAAACAGTTGCCTCATTTTTTACATCTTTTTTTAGTGAAGCAAGAACTTGCCCAACAAAAGCTAAACTCTCACTTGGATTTAATTCTTTTAAATTTTCTATTTGGTTAAGAGTTCTTATTGGGTCTTCTATTATTGGACCTTTACTTTCTATTATTTCAAAATTTATGCCCATCCCTGGGAGAGGTGTGAGAATATCTGAAAAAAGGATCACACCATCCGGTTTGAAAGCATGAAAAGGCTGCATTGAAATCTCATATGATAGTTCTGGATTCTCAGACCTCTCTCTAAAGCTTGGGTAACGTTCCCTCAAATCTCTATAGATTTTCATATATCTTCCTGCTTGCCTCATCATCCAAACTGGAGGCCTATTTACTTTTTTACCTAATGCGGCAGAAAGTAGTAGTGGTAAATCTTGACCCATTTTTCAATTCAAAATGTTTTAAAAAAATTAAAATTCCAACTTAAAAATCTTACAATGCTAAGCAGAGCAAAAGCGGTATATGAACATTTATATGAAGCACTAAGTTAAACAAGCCTTATTATTTTTTTGATTGATGTTTGAAGATACTTACGCTTAATGGGGGTAAAGCAAGTTCTAGAGCACTCTGATAATCATGAATATTGTAATTTATGGTTTCTTTACCTCCCATATTTCCTTTGTTACTGCCTCCATATCTAGATCCATCTGAATTAAATATTTCTTTATAGAATCCTTCCAAAGGAACACCTACTTTATATGACCCATGAGTATTAGGTGTAAAGTTGGCAACAACAACTAGCCACTCATTAGTATCGTTTTCTCTTCTCATGAAACTTATAACCGAATTAGATTTATCATTACAGTCAATCCATTGGAATCCATAAGGATCAAAGTCATTTTTCCATAAAGCAGGTTCATTTTTATAAAGTGCGTTTAGATCATCAATTAAGTTTCTGATGCCTTTATGAGGCTCAAACTCTAGTAATTCCCATTGCAGATCATCCCAAACATTCCATTCTTGTCTTTGCCCAAATTCCATTCCCATAAAAATCGTTTTTTTACCAGGGTGGGTCCACATATAAGTTAGTAAAGCTCGAGTATTTGCATATTTCTTCCAGTCATCGCCAGGCATTTTATGCAAAAGATGGCTTTTCCCGTGGACAACCTCATCATGACTAAGTGCAAGCATAAAGTTCTCTGTATAGTTATATGTGATTGAGAAAGTTACACTATTTTGATGGAATTGCCTAAACCAAGGATCTATTTCAAAATAATCAAGCATATCGTGCATCCATCCCATATTCCATTTCAAGTTAAATCCTAACCCTCCCATGTCAGTTGGTTTGGTTACCATTGGCCAAGTTGTTGATTCTTCAGCGATAGAAAGTGCACCTGGGAAATGTTGAAAGAGTACATGATTAGCCTGTTGAAGAAATTTAACAGCTTCGATATTTTCATTCCCACCATTTTCATTTGGTATCCATTCTCCATCTGGACGTAGATAATCTCTGTAAAGCATTGAAGCTACAGCATCAACTCTAATGCCATCAATATGAAACTCTTCAAACCAATAAACGAGGTTGGCTACTAAGAAATTTCTTACTTCGTTTCTGCTGTAATTAAATATTAGGGTTCCCCATTCTTTGTGTTCACCTATGCGTGAATCTCCATGTTCATAAAGATGACAACCATCAAAAAATGCTAAACCATGCTTGTCTTTTGGGAAATGACCAGGCACCCAATCAAGAATTACGCCTATGCCCTCTTCATGACATTTATTAACAAACTCTCTAAATTCATTTGGGGTCCCAAATCTACTTGTTGGTGCATACCAGCCTGTAACTTGGTACCCCCATGACCCATCGAAAGGATGCTCAGATATTGGCATTAATTCAATATGAGTGAATCCTCTCTCCTTTACATAAGGGATGAGTTTTTCGGTTAATTCTGGATAAGTTAATAATCTTGTTCCAGGTTTTAAATCTGCAGCTGGCACTGGGTCTCTTGTTTCTCCATTCTCTTCAAGATATTTATTATCTGTTGATTCATGGAGCCAACTTCCTAAATGCATTTCATAAACTGAAATTGGTTTGTTGATTTGACTAGAAGAATCTCTATTTGATATCCAAGAACTATCATTCCAATTAAAGTTTTTCAATTTTGAAACTATCGAACCATTTTGTGGTCTGATTTCATGAAGGAAACCATATGGATCAGCTTTTTCATAAATATGACCTTGTTGTGTTCTTATTTCATATTTATATTTGTCTCCCTCTTGCATTGTTGGCATAAATAGTTCCCATATTCCCCCTAATCTTTTTTGCATTGGATGATGTCTCCCATCCCAAGAATTTATATCTCCAATTATCGAGATTGATTTTGCATTTGGAGCCCAAATGCAAAACATGACTCCTTTTTGATTCTTTTCTTCAATGAGATGTGCTCCCATTTTTTCCCAAATATGATGATGATTACCTTCTGCAAAAAGATGCCTATCAACTTCTCCCATCCACTCTTCTCTATATGACCAAGGGTCATGTTGTTTATGTGTGATCCCTCCTCGGGAAATAGTTATTTGGTAATTAGAATTTGGATTTTCAGGCAAGATTGCTTCAAAAAGCCATTTATGGTTTATGCTTTGCGCCTTATAGGTATTGTTTTTAAAATTTATTTTAACTTCGTCTGCTTCAGGCATCCATACCCTTATTACCCATTGTGCTTGATAAAAATGAGGACCTAATATTTTTAATGGATTATCATTGCAACAATTTTCTAGGTTGATAGCTTCTGATTTAATCCAGTCTGCTTGAATTGTCTCGATCATGACTGGTAGATATTAAGGATTAATAATATCAAATGATTAACCAAAAAAATAATTATTTATTAAAAAAAGGGGTCATTTTCATAAATGTTTTATTAAGGCTAAAACTTAGAGTAATAATTCTATGATTTGCTGAAGGCGCTCCCGCATTTCCCTCCCCAAATCCAGGATTAACTCCAATAGCGGGATAAGCGGCAGCAGATATAGATAAGCGAAGCTTGCTATTTCTAGTTAAACATATATTTGTTGGCTGCATTTTTATTTGATAAATGCCTTCTTCACTTATTTTGGAGTTTTTAACCCTTAAAAATCCAGTTGAAAATTGATTCACATTCTCATTACTTTCTTCAACTAGAGATAAAGCAACGCAGATATCGAAATTGGGCTGATCGCTTTTGACGGGGATTTCTAATGTGGGAACTCCTGCTAAATATTGATCTTCTTCAAAAGAATTAGTTTGAAAAACACCTACATCTTGGCGTTTATCAATAATATTTCTATTAAACTTTCCAGGATTTGGACCTAAATGTCCACCATTAGATGGAGTAGGTCTCCATGGGTCATTAACAATTGTGAACCATCCTGATCCTTTTGAATTTATGGTCAAACTTCCATCTTTAACCTCTAAATTCGCTGTGCCATCGCTTTTGAGCCCAAAAATAAATTCAGGGTGAAATTTATTATCTAATTCTTCCCATTTATTTAATGAAATATTCCATATTTTTTTCTCGTCTTTTAAGATCTTAGCATTACATTTTTCATCTGATTTTAAATGTTTATCAAAAAATTTTAATAAAGATTCTTGTGATCCCTCCCACCAATTTAGATGTGTCGCATTCCCAATAATAATCTCTGGGTTTCCACCAGCTTCTTTAGATTTTTTATAAAGATCAAAGGCACCTTTTAAATGTGGATCCCAAAGTCCTCCAATAATTAACATAGGTTGTTTAATCCATGTTGAAATTGGTTTAAATTCTTCAAAAGGGCGAGAATTATTTAAATTTTTAAGCCATTCTAAAACAAAGCTATTAGGATCATATTTTTTTAAAATATCAATTCCTTCCCTTAAATAACTATTATTTTCTAAGGCTAATCTTATCTTTTCCCACTCAAGCAATTTATTTTCTCTTTTCATTTTTAGTGCTGCGATTTGAAGCCCCCATGCAATATTGTTATGCCACCAATATGCTCCTCCATCTGAGCACCAATGATCCTTAATATTCATCCCAGTCATTGCTGGAGATAAACAATCTGGTGGCTTTGAATTTAATTCACCAGTTAGTTGAGTAAATCCTTGATATGAAAAACCATATAAGCCTAGTTTTCCATTACATTCTTTGAGAGACCTTACCCATTCATGTGTTTCTGAAGTATCGCTAGCTTCTTGAGCAAAACCATTAAAAACTCCTTCAGAAGAACCCATACCTCTTACATCTTGAATTATTACCATATATCCTTTGGAAGCCCACCATTCTGGGTGAGAATAGGTAATGGTTGAAGCTATTTCCCTGCCATATGGTTGTCTCATCAATAATGCAGGCCATTTCCCATTACTATTAGGTAACCAAATCCTGGAAATAAGTCTTACTCCATCTCTAAGTACTAGAGACTTGTCAAACCATCTTGAACCAGACATTTAGGCTTTAGATTATGTCTGGGCAGTGCAGCCCAATTACGTAAATAGAGAAGATCTCTGCGTTAACGGGAGTTAACTTTTTTTTGTTTGATACATACTCTATAGCTTTATCTGAACTAGCTGAAATGCCTTTTGAATTAAACTCTCTAAACTTATTACATAAATTCTTCGCTTCGTTTGGATTCTTTTTTACAGTTTCCAATAAATTTGATTGACTTAAAACAGGGTATAAAGAGTTGGAAAACAAAAATAAAAAAAATAACAGAGGTTTCATTATCACAAGCTTTTTCTAAATTCTACATTAAAAAATTTTTTTATCCAAAATTCCCAATAGATTTATCGATTTGAATAGCTTTTTTAATCCATTCTTTTAAGAGAGTAAAAGTTGTATCTGTCTCCGTTTTTACTCTAAGAATTCTTTCTAATCTACCAATTTTGCGTTCTAATTCGTAAGGGGTAGATAGTGATAATGATTTTAGAGAAGATATACCGCAATGTAAAAGTAGATATGCTTGCGGTGGAGAAATTCCAATTTCTTTTTTAAAAATAGCTATAGCTCTAATTTTTTTTAGATTATTTAATGTACATAGTGAAGATTTTCTCTGAATCTCATTTATATCTAAGTCCGAAAGATTACTTAATTTTTCAAAGTCAGTTAGATTGTTTTTAATAAAAAAAGATCTCTCATGTCTAAAATTACTTGGCAAAAATTCTAAAAATGTTTTACTTTCCATTTTTCACAGACTAATTCATCTTAACATTTTTCTGAACTTCTCCTATAACGACAGGTTTACTTACCCCATTTGAAATTTTTTCAAGTTTTCTTATCTTTATTTTTACATTCGCTCCAGATCTGCTACCTTTCATTAAATTTTCTGATAATTGTTCTAAAGTTGGTTCAATAGATTCTTTTGGAAATTCATCATCTGCTTTAGCAATAATCAAATCGAACCCATTGTCATAAACAATTGGAACATATTTTGCGCCTTCTATCTGAACCTTTTCGGTGTAACTTTGTATAAATGCCCAACTACTCAAAGAAAGCAATAATGAAAAAATAGTTGCTCCAATTATTCGAAATTTAAAACCAAAATTAAATATAAAAGCTGCTATGGTGCAAATGAAAAGAAATATTCCAAAGAATCCAAAAATTTTGGGTGTGTTCTCTAATAGTTCAAAAAAAGACATTTAGTGGCTTTGACCTGATTAATTTCTTATATTTTGTAAGCCTACTCTATTTTTGGGCTCTTACTTGAAAAAAATTAGATCTCTAAATTTAAATACTAAGATTCTTTTAGTAGGGATGCTTTTCCCCTTAGGTTTTTTTAGTACTTTTTTATTAAATAATTTTTTAAAAGAAACTTATAGTTCTAGGAAATTAGAATTAGAAGAAAGTATTGAGAATCTTTTAGATAAAAATGTTGATTTAGGGGATTATGTCGGTATCAGATTTCTAGGTTTTTCTTTAGGTAATTCAAAAATTAATGATAAAAAAGATATAAATTCTGAAATTAAAGCTAAAAATGTATATGTGGGCATTATGCCTTTTAGATCTTTTTTAAAACAAAAATGGATAGTAAAAATAAGTCCTCAGCAAGCTGCAATTAATATTGATAGAGATTTTTTTAAAAGAGATAAACCTTATGAAAAAGATAGAAATACAAAAAAATTAAAATTAAAATATGAATTGAACTTTAATTTAAATAAGTATTCAATCCTTAATTTTAAAAAAGCAGGATTAAAAACAAAAGTAAAAGGTAACATTATCTACAAGTCAAGTAATAGACAAATCATCGCAAATGTAAAATCAAATTTTGATGAAAAAAGTTTTTTAAAATTTAAAATTAATACAAAATTAAATCAAGACTTTTTAAAACTGGATTTATTTTCTAGGGGTTTAGATCTTGAAAATTCTGGATATTTTATAGGGAATAGAAAAATTATTTTTAAAAAAGGAAATTTTAAATCTAACTTTAAATTTAATAGATTACCAAATGAAACATTTTGCAAAGGTAGATTTTCTTTTACTAATTTAGAAATAAAATCGGAAGGTTTATCAGAGAATATAAATTCAGACTTAACTAGTTTTTTTTGTAAAGATAATAATTTAATTGGTAATTCAGGAAAATTAAATTATGGAACTTTAACTTCGAATTTTAATTTAAATGTGCCATTAAATAGAAGTTCCAATAATATTGATCTTAAAGGAAGTATTGGATACATTAATAGTCTTAATCCAGATATCCAATTATCGGGGAATATTCCTTATTGGTTTGATAGCAGAGGTATTAATTTTGGTGATATAGATACTAGTTTTAAAATAAATAGAACTCAATTATCTAATTTAAATATTTTCCGGAAAAATGATATAAGGGGTTTCATTACTGCTAGAGGAGAATTAAAGGGAAAAATTACTGATCCTGATATTTCGATAAACTTTAATCTTGATTACCCTCATTTTAAAGGTATCCGCATTAGAGAAATATGGGAGGGAGACATTAAAAATGAAAATAATGAATTTCTGCTAAACATGAAAAATAGATATTCTCCGATCCCTTCATTTCTTTCAATCAAGTTTAATTCTGATCTTAAACTAAATAATGCAAATTTTGTAAGAGTTTTTAACTCAAATAAAGGTACTATAGGAATATTCAAAGAGGATGATAGTTATAATTGGCGGGCGGATAATTTTCCTCTTGGCGAACTTGAATTATCTATAAACAAAAATCAATTCGATAGAATTGACGGAATTATTAATGGTGAGGGAGCAATTTCGTCAGACCAGTCAAACCTTGATGGGCGAATTGCTTGGAGTTTAGGTAAATATGGGAATATTAATCTTGCCAATTCATTATTTGATTTCAGCATCAACAATAATTCTTTTTATATTAATTCTTCTTTATATCCAATTGATGGAGGTATTATTGAAGTCGAATATGATTCAAGTAAAAATAATTTAATTAATTCAGAATTTAAGGATATAAGCACTAGTTGGACTATCCTTACAGCTGTTGATATTTTTAACTTTGATAATAAAAAAGTGATTCCTATAAGTAAATCAAATATTTTGGATGATTTGGAAATAAATAAAGAAAATAATTCATTTAAAGAGAGGATCAATTTTATAAATAACTTTATTGAAAATAGTAATGTGCTCGAGGATAAATTTAATTTGCAAAAATATTTAAATAAATTTAGAAGTAGATACAACGGAAAAATATTTATTCATGGCGATAGACCATTAAATTATAAATTGAATGCAAAATTAAATGGCTATTTTGATGTATCTAAAGATGATTACAAGAATAATAAAGAGGAATTTTCTATTGATTTGGAAGGAGGATTATTAACAGGGGAGGGTTCTTTAAGAATTAAAAAATTACCATTGAGTGTCTCAAATGTCTTTTTAAATAAACCAAGAGATTTTCTTGGAGGATTGGATATTAATTTATTTTATGATCTTGATAAAAAATCTTTCTCTAGCGAAATTTTTTCCAATAATTCATCAATTAAAAATAACATAATAATATTTGATAAAGGACTAGTTAAATTTAATAATTCTATTTTTGATATTGATTTTTCCCTTCTAATAAATGATTCTGAAATCCCAATTAATATTGAAGGTTCAATACCTATAAATAATTCGAATAAATTAGATCTAAGATTAATTGGAGATGGAAAGTTTATTGAGTTAATAGATATTTTTGCTGATGAATACTTTACCTTTAAAGAAGGTGATGTGAATCTTAGAGTAATTTTAAAAGGAACCTTAAATCAACCTCAATTAAATGGATTTATCGTAGTTCAAGATTCTGAAATTGATTTATTAAACAATATAATTAAAGATATTAATAGTACAATAATTTTTGATTTTGATTCTTTAGAGATCAATAATCTACAAGCCAAGGCCGAAGACTCTGGGACAATTTTTATAAAAGGGTCTTTGCCTTTCTATAGTCAGAATAATTCCGATAAAGCAGAAATTAATTTGATAACGAATAGATTTAATTTAAAGAAAGATAATTTTAATTTTTTAATAGATTCAGATATTGATTTAAGTGGATCATTTGAAAGTCCTATATTGGGAGGCTCTCTAAACTTTTATAATGGATTTATTAATTTTAATAGTACTAATCAAAATAATAAAAAAGAAAATAATCTTATACGAAAAGAGGTTAAAAAAGATTGGCCAGAACTCTATTGGAACAATAATGAAAATATTGAAATAATTTCAAATGAAACAATTTTGAATTCAGTTCTTTTAGGAGAAACTTTGCCTAATTATTTAAATAATTTGAGTTTTAATAATCTTAAATTAAAACTTGGTTCAGATTTTAAACTTCAATATTCAGAATTAGTTGAGGCTTATTTAGATACCAAATTAGACCTTAATATAAAAGGTAAGGTGGGAAAAGATTTAAATGCTAGGGGTCTAATTTATCTTAAAAAAGGTAGAGCTAATCTATATACTACTCCATTTAAACTTGATAAAAATAAAGATAACTATATTTTATTTGCATCAAGAAGTGGCGTTGTTCCATTTATTAATTTCTCTCTGGTTAGTAAAGTTCCAGATTCCATAATACCTATTAGTGAAAATAATAAGGATTTAAACATCTCAGGTGATCTTGATGTAAATGCAACTTCTACTGGTTTGGGATCATTTGGGATTGGCAATTCAAGGCTTATCAAAATTGAAGCATCTTATGAAGGATTTTTAGATCAATTATCTTTTGCTGATGAAAATAGAAGAATCCAATTAAGGAGCACGCCAAGTTATAACAGATCACAAATAATTGGTTTAATTGGAGGAAACTCTGCAAATTTAGTAAATAGAGCATTTATTTCTCAACTTAATAATGCTGATGCATTTAGTGAAAGATTCCAATTATCTTTATATCCAGCGTTAATAGAAAATAATGATTCATTAAATAATATTTTTTCCAATGAAAATTTAGATATAGAAAATGATGGGCAAGAATCTTCTAATGAAGAATTTTCTTCTCAAGCTTGGGTAGCCGAAATAGGGCTTGATATTACTGATGCGATAAATTTTGCCTTTCAAACCGTTCCAGGTAGAGATGATATTTCACCTTTAGGAATTTTGACTTTTCAGGCAAATCCAAACTTAGAATTATTAGGTTCTTATGATTCCAATGGGGATTGGAAAAGTCAAGTTCAATTATTTTTTAGATATTAACTCAGAAAGAAATTTACTTTAAAGAATCGTTAATTTGAATTATTATTAAATTAACTAGAAAATATTATGGCTAATATCTTTGAAGTTCCTCAACCAGGTAATGATCTTCTAGAAAAAGCTGATAAAGTTCGTTTGGCATCAATAAAAATAAGTCAGACTGAAAATCAAAACCGAATTAAAGCCTTAAATTTTATGGCTGATTATCTAGAGAAAAATTCTAAAGAAATATTAGAGGCTAATAATGAGGATTATTCAAGTGCAGAAAAAAAGGGTATTCCTGGGGCTTTACTTTCTAGATTAAAGTTATCAAAATCAAAATTAAATGCAGGAATTGAAGGAGTAAGAAAAGTTGGTGACTTGGCTGATCCTATAAATCAAGTTCAAATAAAAAGAGAGCTTTCAAAGGGATTGATCTTAGAAAGAAAAACTGTACCAATTGGAGTCTTAGGAGTTATTTTTGAATCAAGGCCAGATGCCGTGATGCAGATTAGTTCTTTAGCAATAAGATCAGGTAATGGAGTAATGCTAAAAGGTGGTAGTGAAGCAAATTTAACGAATACTTCAATAGTGCAAGCATTGCAAGAAGGTTTAGATGAATCAGGTCTTGATAAAAATGCAATATGTTTACTAACAAGCAGAAAAGATAGCATGGCAATGTTAAATCTTGAGAAATATATTAATTTAATAATTCCAAGAGGAAGTAATGAATTAGTTAAATTTATTCAGGAGAATACAAGAATTCCTGTGCTAGGCCATGCCGATGGAATTTGTCACTTGTTTATAGATATTGAGGCAAATCTAGAGATGGCTTTATCAGTCGCTTTGGACAGCAAGATTCAATATCCTGCAGCATGTAATGCTATCGAAACTTTATTAGTACATAAAGATATCGCACCAGCTTTTTTAGAAAAGGCCATCCCATTGTTTAATTCTAATGATGTTAAATTAATCGGAGATAAGAAGTCAGTTGAATTAGGATTAAAGTATGAAGCTAGTTTAGAAGATTGGCAAACTGAATATTTGGATTTAATCTTGTCGATAAAAATTGTTAATGATCTTGAGGAAGCAATCACACATATTCAAAAATATAGTTCAAAACACACAGATGGAATAATTACTGAAAATTCAAATACTGCCAATAGATTTATGAATGTAGTTGATAGTGCAGGTGTTTTTCATAATTGCTCCACTAGGTTTGCAGATGGGTTTAGATATGGATTCGGAGCTGAAGTTGGTATATCTACGCAAACTCTTCCGCCAAGGGGACCTGTAGGTCTAGAAGGTTTGGTAACTTATAAATATTTCCTAAAAGGTGATGGGAATATAGTGGATGATTTTTCATTAGGAAAAGCTATCTATACACATAAAGATCTTTAAAACTTTTAAAGATGGAAACTTTTTTAAAAATTGAGAATATTGAACTTTGGGCTAGGGTTGGCGTTCTTGATGAAGAAAGGGAACTAGGACAATTATTTATTCTAGATATATTCTTGTGGACTGATTTTGAAAAATGTACAGTAAATGATGATATTAAAAAAACAGTTGACTATTCAAAATTAGTTCAAATTTTAAAAGATCAATCAAAGAAAATATATTGTTTCACAATCGAAAAATATTCAAACTCAATTTTAGAAATCATTGACCAGGAATTTAATCTTTCTAAAATTAAAATTATTTTGACAAAATGCAATCCTCCAATCACAGGTTTTGATGGGAAGGTTTCAATTGTAAGAATTCTTGAAAATAATTAAAGTATTGGAAAAGAGAAATCCCATTATATTGATTCATGGTCTTTGGAATACTTCAAGTATTTTTTCTCCTATTACCTCAAAACTTGATGATATGGGCATTGAATATTTCGCCCCAACTCTTAAGCATTCGTTTGGAATGACTTCAATTCTCGATTTGACTAATAAATTAAACGGATTAATTTTAGAGAAATATGGTTTAAAAAAAGAAATAGATATTTTGGGATTTTCTATGGGAGGAATAATTGGTAGGTACTGGCTTCAAAAATTTAATGGGTGTAAAAGAACAAGAAGATTAATATCTATAGGTTCCCCTCACAAAGGAACTTTGATGGCTCAATTAATACCTAAATACCCTTTTAGAGGAATATCAGAAATGAAAATAAATAGTAAGTTTTTAACGGAACTAGCAAATAATGATTTTTTACTTGATGATATTGAGTGTATAAATTTCTTTACTTATTGGGATATGATGGTTTTCCCTGGTTGGTGGACAAATTTAAATTTTGGAAAAAAAATATCAGTAAAAGTATTTAAACATAGAAATCTAGTAAGAAACAAATCTGTGGTTGACAAAATAATCGATGAAATTGTTATGTAGCTCCAGATAGACCTAAGTGTCTTATTAAGGAATCTGTTTGTGGCTCTCTTCCTCTGAAAAGTTTAAATATGTCTAATGGAGGTAAGCTTCCACCCAAGCTAAGTATTGTATCTTTAAATTTCTTTCCTATTAACTTTAAATCTTCAGAGTTTTCTAGATCAGCTTCTTCGAACATTGAAAATGCATCAGCACTTAGAACTTCAGCCCATTTATATGAGTAATATCCTGCAGAATATCCGCCTGCAAATATATGACTAAAACAACATAGAAATTGATCTTCTTGAATTGGTTCAATAACAGTAGTTTGTTTTGCAATTTCTCTTCTTATTTCATCTGGAGTTTTTCCTTTGTTTTTATCAATATTACTGTGTAATCTGAGGTCTGTAATTGCGAAATGTAGTTGTCTAATAGTAGCCATACCACAATTAAAAGTTCTATTTTTAAGGAGCTTCTCAAAATTCTCATCGGATAGTTTTTCTCCTGTTTTATAGTGCTTGGCAATATTCATAAGTGTATTTTTATGGAAACACCAGTTTTCCATAAATTGACTTGGAAGTTCGACTGCGTCCCACTCAACGTTGTTGATGCCAGCTGCTTGAGGAAGATTTACAGTAGTAAGCATGTGTTGAAGACCATGACCAAATTCATGGAAAAGTGTCTGAACTTCTTCAAAACTCATCAAACTAGGTTTATCTTTTGATGGTGGAGTCTGATTACAAACGAGATAAGCTACAGGGAGGGTCTTTTTGCCAATATTATTTTTGATCAAACATTCATCCATCCAAGCCCCTCCTCTCTTTGATTCAGGCCGAGAATAAGGATCTAGGTAAAAGGATGCAATTTTGTTTTCTTCTTTATTAAGGATATTAAAAAATAAAACGTCATCATTCCAAAGAGGTGCCTCATCAGTTGCCTCAACTACTTTAATTTCAAAAAGCTTTTCACTTAATTTAAATAAACCTTTCAAAACATCATTTAGTGGGAACCAAGGTCTCAAGGACTCTTGATCCAAATTGAGCTTTTCCTTTCTAAGAAGTTCTGACCAATAACTAATATCCCATGGCTCGATATTCTGTGATTCTGAAAAACCATTAGATTTAGAAAACTTATCGAGCATTTCTAATTCAATTTTTGCGGTTTTGAATGCTGGTTCTCTCAATTCTTCTAAAAGGTTTTCAACATTTTTTATTTCTTTCGCCATTTTTGTTGACAAACTTAGTTCTGCCCAACTTTTATAACCTAGTAGATTAGCCTGTTTAGTTCTAAGAGATAATATCTCCTCAATGATTTGAGAATTATTATTTTCTCCTTGAGATGCCCTACCAACGAATGCCTTATATAGTTTCTCTCTAAGATTACGGTCGGTGGCATACGTCATAAATGAAGTATAAGTTGGTATATCTAGACTTAATTTCCAAGGCCCATTTTTGATATCGATTTCTTCATCTTTTTTTAAGTGGTTGTGTGCAGAAATTGCCATTAATTCAAGTACTCGTTCAGGAAGACCATCGACTTCAGATTTCTTATTTAATATTAAAAACCATTTATTAGTCGCATCGAGAACATTGTTGCTGAAGTCTGTTGATAGCTTTCCAAGCTTTTCTGAAATTTTGTTGAATTCTTCTTGATCATCCTTTTGTAGTGAAATTCCTCTATGTTGCATCTCAAGAATTTCTTTATCCAAAATTCTGTTTTTAATTTGATCAAAGTTATTTGTCTCTTTAAGCTTTACTAAAGAATTGTAAATTACTTTACTTTGTCCGAATTTATTACTCAAGCTAATAATTTCAGGAAGAAATTTTGAATAAATGTTTCTTAGACTTTCAGAATTATTTACTGCATTTAGATGACTTATTACTCCCCAACTCCATCTAAGAATTTCATTCACTTCATTTAAGGGATTTATTACCTTATCCCAATTTAAGTCATTTTGAAGTAAATAATTAGATAAATTTTTTTCTATGTTTTTAAAATCTTCATCTATCTTTTCTAGTACTACTGGGAATTGTTTACTTATGTTTTCTGGAGTAAATTTTCTAAATTCTGGTAATTCTCCGTATTTAAAAATTGAGGGATCCATTTTTAAAATAATTTAATTTACTAATGTTGTAATAGCACCGACTAATTTAGCTAGAGTAAGTTGCTGACTGAGAGCATTGGTTGAAGATTCGTATAAATTAATGGCGATTTTCGGCCAAAAACCTATCACTAAAGTAGGCAACAATAAGCTGAACCCAATTGTCAATTCTCTACCATTCATCTCTTTAACTGTGGCTAGTGCGGGAATTCTAGGACCAAAGAATACTCTTCTACACATTGATAGTAGGTATATTGGTGTCAACACTAAACCTATGGCTGCAATAAGAATAGTGATCGATCTAAATATAGAGCTGAAGCCCTCCTGACTAGTGATGCCCAAAAATACAGTTATTTCACTAATAAAACCGCTCATGCCAGGCAGTGCTAGAGAGGCTAAAGAGCTTGCTAAGAAAAAAGCAAAAGTTATTGGCAAGACCTTTGCCAAACCACCCATATTTGGTATTGAAAGGGTATTTGTTCTCTCATAGAATGAGCCTGTAACAAAAAACATAGCTGCAGCGATAAGTCCGTGACTGATCATTTGAAGCATTGCTCCACTTATACCTAGAGCATCAACTGCCCCAATCCCTAACAGAACAAAACCCATATGACTCACTGAGCTACATGCAATTCTTCTTTTGACATTATCTTGTGCAAATGCATTTAATGCTCCGTAAATTATATTAATGATTCCAAGAATGATTAATGCAGGTGCAATTTGAAGATGTACTTCAGGTAGTATTTGAACATTGAATCTTAATAGAGCGTAGCCACCCATTTTTAAAAGTATTCCAGCAAGTAACATTGAAACTGGTGCATTAGCCTCTCCGTGTGCATCGGGTAGCCAAGTATGTAATGGAAAGATAGGAAGTTTTACTCCAAAACCAATTAAAAATCCTAAATAAGATAATAGAGCTAGGCTGCCTGTTACATGCTTGTTGGTTAAATCGGTAATATTTAGAGTAAAGGTGTCACCGCTCAATGCAAGTGCTAATCCACTTATGAGTATTAATAATGAAGCTAAAGCTGTATAAAGAATAAATTTAGTGGCCGCATATAATTTCTTTTTCCCTCCCCAAATAGCAATAAGAAGATATACCGGTACCAATTCAAGTTCCCATGCCAAGAAAAATAATATGAAATCTTGAGAAAGGAAAACTAGTGCCTGCGCAGATGCTTGGACTAATAAAAGAGCAAAATATAGATTAGATTTTTTCTTAATTTTCCAACTAGCGGCAGCTGATAAAAATGTAATTAACCCACTCAAAGCTACTAGAGGGGCAGATAATCCATCTACACCTAGAGACCACTCTAAGCCAATTGAGGGTAACCAAGAAGTTCTTTCTATTAATTGCAAAGAGCTATTTGAAGGATTGAATTTTTGAAAAAGTACGCCGATTATTAGTAAAAAATCGATAAATAAAAAACTTAATGTAATATTTCTAGGGAGTGTATTATCTTCTCCTTCTTTCGAATTCAAAAAAGGCATTATTAATGCCCCAATTAAAGGCAGTAAAACAATAGATGATAGCCAAGGAAAATATTCTAAATTCATTTATGGAATGAATGATCTTTTTATTCTAGTTGAAGTTGTACTAGCTTGAGACTATAACATTAAAAACGCCTAAGTAAAACTACTTACCAGCGAAAGTGCTAAATTGGCTGCCTTTTGTTTGAACGTTTAAGAATGGTGCTCTGCTTGCTACACCTGACTTCTCCCATGCTTTCACCATTGCTAAACTTACGTTTTTACCATTTTCTTTTTTACACAAAGCTAAGATACTTGGTCCAGCCCCACTAATTGCACATCCTAGAGCACCTGCATTTATTGCTGCATCTTTGACTTCTAGTCCACCTTTAATAAGTTTCCATCTGTAGGGTTCATGTAACTTATCAAACATTCCCTCTTTTATAAGTTCCTCATTGCCTGCTTTTAAGCCATTTAGTAACAAAGTAAGTGCCCCCATATTTGTCACTGCATCAGATATAGGTACATTCTTGGGCATAACCTTTCTTGCTTCACTTGTGCTTAGACGAATCGCAGGTATTGCAACAACAGCTTTAATCGAATCGTGCCAATCACATCTAATGATTCTCCATCTTTGAGAAGAAGACTTGGCTGTCAAACAAAGCCCCCCCAGGAGAGAGGGAACTACATTATCAGGATGACCTTCTATATCAATTGCAAGTTCAAGGAGTTTTTCTTTGGATAATGGGGAGTTCATTATTGCATTTGCTCCAATTAGTCCAGCAACTATTGCCGTAGCACTACTTCCAAGTCCCCGTGCAGGCGGCACTGCCAACTTAACTCTTGCTTCGAGCGCAAAAGGATCCATATTTGCGCTTTCCCATACTTTCTGAGCTGCTCTGAAAACTAAGTTGTCAGGTCCTCCTCTTAAATGATTACCATCTGTACTTTCCATTATTAAATCAAATCTATCTCCACCGCCTTCAATTCTTGTAAAAATAAACTCATTATACAAATCTAATGCTGCGCCAAGACAATCGAATCCAGGCCCTAAATTGGCAGTTGTGGAGGGCACTGTTACTCTTATTTTTTTACCTACTTCAGGAATAGACATTTTTTGTTATTAATTCTTTAAAAGCATTTTTGCCCTACAGGCTGCACTAAAAAGTCCAAACTCTTCATCTAAAATTACTTTCATAGGTATTGTTTTAAGAATATCTTTTAATCTTCCTTTGTCGAAAAATTGTTTCATAAATAAATCTGATTTAAAGTTTTTGAAATGTTTTGATGCGGTTCCTCCAGAAATCCATAACCCGCCAAAGCACAATTCTTGAAGAGCAACATCTCCCAATAAAGAGGCATAAGCGCCTAACCAAATCCTCTCAACTTCAATCATTAGCTGATCTCCTTCTTTAGAAAGATGACAAATTTTTTCAGGGAGTTCTTTTCTCACATCATCAAAAATTTTAATTTTTTTTAAATATTTTTGAAGAGGATGGTTTTGGGCATCAGGTTTGCTTAGTCTCCATTCGGCAATCCTTGATAAACCTGTGCCACTAATAATTCTTTCACAAGATATTCTGTCAACTTTTAAGTAATTCTTAAGCCAAATTTTTAATTCCCATTCTGATTTTGACTTTGGCGAATACTCAACATGACCACCTTCACTAGCAAGAACTTTTACCTTTTCCCCTGATATTATCCCTCTTGCAATGCCTAAACCAGTCCCCGCTCCAACAATGGTATGCAAATCATTATTAGCTCCTTCACAATGGTATCCATTTTGGATAGTAGTGTATTGATTTTTTTTTAAGTAAGGTATTCCATAAATTTGGACTGCGAAATCATTTATTAGCTCACAGCTTTTAAAATTAAACTTGTTCTGTAATGAATTTCCAGAAATATCCCATGACAAGTTAATAATTTTTGCCTTGTTGTTAGATAAAGGACCAGCTACGGCGAAACATGCAGAAGAAGGATAAGTAATATTTTTGCATTCATTTTGGAGAAGAAAATCTTCTAGGATTAGTTCAAAAGAATCCCAATCAGAAGATATATATTTTTTTTTGAATATCAACTTAGGCGAATCATCATTTATTTCTTTCTCGAATATCCCCAATAAAACTTTTGTACCTCCTAAATCACAAGCAAGAAAATTCATATATTTAAAATTATTCTGTTCTCCCTTTTTTTTCGATTAATTCATCCATTAATTTATAAAGATTATGTAAATTAAAAATTCCTAAATTTTTTCCATTCAAAGCTCTTAGGGTGACTGAATCAATTTCCTCTTCTTTATCTCCAATAACTCCGATTAAAGGAACCCTCCCTAGAGTTGCCTCTCTAATTTTATATCCTATTTTTTCATTTCTATTATCAACTTTTGATCGATAACCTTTGGAATTGATTAAATTATTTAATTCTAAACATTTTTTATTATTTCTTTCCGTAATACTTAACAAAATTATTTGATATGGTGCAAGCCAGATTGGAAATTTAGCTTCATATTGTTCAATTAAAATTCCAATAAATCTTTCAAAGGATCCTAAAATTGCCCTGTGAAGCATAACTGGATTTCTTTTTTTATTATCAATGTCTATATAAGTTGCATCCAATCTGATAGGCATTGAAAAATCAACCTGAATTGTTCCGCATTGCCAGACTCTATTGAGACAATCTTTTAACGAAAATTCTATTTTTGGGCCATAAAAAGCACCCTCACCAGGTTGGAGTTCCCATTTTAGTTTCTTATTATCAAGTGCTTTTGTAAGAGCTTCTTCTGATTTATCCCAAATATCTTCACTACCTACCCTCTTTTCAGGACGAGTTGATAATTTGATAATGATTTCATCAAAACCAAAAGTTTTATAAACTTCGAAAACAAGATCTATAAATGTAGAAACCTCTTCTTGAATTTGCTCTTCTGTACAAAATATGTGTGCATCATCTTGGGTAAAGTTTCTTACTCTCATTAATCCGTGTAGTGCACCAGAGGGCTCATTTCTGTGACAAGAACCAAATTCAGCAAGACGAATAGGTAAATCTTTATAACTTTTTAAACCTTGATTAAATACTTGAATATGACATGGACAATTCATTGGTTTAATTGCATAAGTTCGATTTTCTGATGCAGTAGTGAACATATCGTCTCTAAATTTCTCCCAATGACCTGATTTTTCCCAAAGAGATTTATCAACAGCTTGTGGGGTTTTGATTTCTAAATAATCATTTTTTTTGAGTATTTCTCTTATGTACTTTTCCAGTACTTGGTAGATTGTCCATCCATTTGGATGCCAAAAAATCATTCCTGGAGATTCTTCTTGTAAATGAAATAGTAAATGTTTTTTACCAAGTTTTCTATGATCTCTTTTTTCCGCTTCTTCAATTCTTGTTAAATAATCTTTGAGTTCTTTTTCTTTCGCCCATGCAGTTCCATATATTCTCTGTAATGATTCATTCTCACTATTACCTCTCCAATATGAACCTGATAATTTAAGTAATTTAAAGTGTCTCAAATGTCTAGTGTTAGGCACGTGAGGCCCTCTACACATATCGATGTATTCTTCGTGCTTGTATAAATTGATGAGACTTTCTTCAGGAATTTCTTCAATTATTCTTAATTTAAAAGTCTCATCTCTTTCTTTAAAAGTTTTAATTGCCTCTTCTTTAGAAACTTGTAAAATTTCAACGTCATAGTTTGTTTTTATTAATTTATTAATTCTATTTTCGATTTTTATTAAATCTTCAGGAGTAAATCTGTATTCAGAGAAAATATCGTAATAAAAACCATCTTCAATTACGGGCCCAATCGCCATTTTAATATCAGAGTAAATTTGTTTAACTGCATGACCAATAAGGTGAGCGAAAGAATGTCTTATTATTTCAATTCCTTCTTTATCTTTTGATGTGATGATTACAACTTTGGAATCTTTATTTATTGGAATTGTTGCATCAAGAAGAACATCATTTACTTTTCCTGCAATTGTTGCTTTAGCTAATCCAGCTCCTATACTTTGGGCAATTTCTAGAATAGTTACAGATTTTTCGAAAACCTTTTTTGAACCATCTGGCAAGGTAATTATTGGCATAATTTATTTCTCCATTTCAAAAAATCCCAATTTTGATTTAACTCTTTTTAAAGTCTGATTCGCTAAATCTTCAGCTTTTTCCTTCCCTTCATTAAGGATTTTATTTAGTTGATAGGGATCATTAATTAATAATTTATATTTTTTCTGAATAGGTTCTAGTGATTCAATAAGTTGTTCGGTAATTAACTTTTTAAATGTACCCCATCCAGTATCTAAGAATTCATTTTCACATTGAGAAATTTCTTTGCCAGATAATATTGAATAAATCATCAAAAGATTTTTAGATTCTGGTCTCTCAGGGTTGTTAAATTCAATTCCAATAGAACTATCACTTTTTGCTCTTTTGATTTTTTTTGTGATTATTTCAGGAGGATCTAATAAGTTAATGCGACTGCCCTCATTAGGATCACTTTTGCTCATCTTTTTTGAACCATCAATTAAACTCATTATTTTTGAACCATTCTTCATGATGATTGGTTGAGGGATCTTTAAAATATTTTTATCCTTACTAAATCTGGCATTAATTCTCTGTTGTGCAATATCTCTGGCAAGTTCAAGATGTTGTTTTTGATCCTCACCTACTGGTACGAAGTCAGCATCATAAAGAAGGATGTCTGCAGCCATAAGTATTGGATAGTCAAATAATCCAATAGATACATTATTACCTTGTTGTATGGATTTTTCTTTAAATTGAATCATTCTTTCCATCCAATTTATTGGGGTCATGCAATTTAATATCCAACAAAGTTCTGAATGCGCTGAAATCTGACTTTGGACAAAAATTGAGCATATATTGGGATCTATCCCACAAGCGACGTACAAAGCCGCTGTAGAGATGGTGTTTTTAGATAATTCTTTGGGATTATATGAGGCTGTTATTGCGTGCAAATCAACTACACAGAGAAATGTTTCATATTGCTCTTGAAGCGTAACCCAATTATTTATAGCCCCAAGCCAATTCCCAATGTGTAAATCACCAGTTGGTTGAACTCCCGAAAGAATTCTTTTTTTATTTGCCATCCTCTTCTACTTCGCTAGATTGTATCTCTTCAGTTGATGAACTTTTTACAGGTCTTGCAAAAGGGTCAGGTGCTTTTTTTGTCTTTTCTTCATAAGAATTTTGTGATTGTCTACTCGGAGAAGAGTTTTTATTATTTTTTGCATATTCTTTGATTGATTCAATCAATTTTTCGTCTTTTATCATTTCGCTCAGTGTTCTAACAGAGAAACCCAGAACTGCAACAGTAGATCTTAATTGAAAGGTCTCTTGTATTGATTTAACAGCTTTCATTTCGTTATCACTCAATCTTATGCGGAATCCTCCTCCATCTCTTCTGCCGCCCGATCTATCTCTGAAATTAGATCTTTCATTGTTAGAACGACCTCTGTAATTTTCTTGTCCAGGATTATTGCTGAAATTTGAATTAGACATCTTAATGTTTCTTAAGTTATTTAAATAGTCTATTAATTTAGCATCTTGTTATGCAATAAATCTTTTTAAAAGGCTTAAATTTTTATCTTTTGATTAACGACTTATGAAATTTTGCTTTTCTCATTGACAACTTGCATTAAAATAAAATCAGAGAAATAAAGTATTGTGTTTGATATTAATAAAGATAACCTTTTAAAGGATTTCATAAAGTTTCCAAAAAAAAATCTTCTTATTATTTTATTACTGTTAGGTTTTGGGGAATGGTTTGTCAGTGATTTAATTCATTTTGCAGGAGGATCAATAGGATTTTTTGCGTTGTGTTTGGGGGGATATTTTTATTTGAAGAATGATAAGCCTAAATTTATTGAGCCAAATAATTTAGATGGTTGGATAAATCTATGTAATGAAGATTTAAATTTTTTTGAAGAACTTGAAGCAACAAATGAATTAGAAAAACAGAATTCAAAAAGACAAAAAACACTTGAATCTATTCTTAATAGATGTGAAAAAGAAAAAATAAGTTGCATTGGACAAAAAGATTATCAAAGTTTTCAGTCTGTTTTGAAAAGTAATTTCAAAGCTGATAAGTTTGACTTTGATTTATACGAAAAATTACCTAAATACAATTCTTCTCAAGTTATTCCAGAAGAAGCTTTGAAGAGTGATGCAATCTTGTATTTTATAAACTTGCCTTTGTCGGCAAATGATTTTTTGTGGCTGGAAAAGTTCCCTAAAAATATGCCAATCTGGTTGGTGGCTTTGACTTCCAACCAAATAGAATCCAAAAATCAGATAGAAGACCTAAAGTCTCAAATTTCAAATGACTTTATAGACAAAATTATTACTTTTGATGTGAATAAGATTGAAATAACAAATATACCTTTTTCTTTGAGGAAGTTTTTCATAAGTTCATCTAAAAATATTGAAAATACAAAAAAAAGGCTCTTGAAAGAACTTCATGCTGCCTGGCAATCTGAAATTGAAGGTATTAGAAGAATGCAGTTAAAAGGTATACAAAGAAAAAATCAAATTCTTGTAGCAACAACTGTTTTCTTATCTCCTATCCCATCAATTGATGTTATGGCAATGACAGTATTAAATTCTTTAATGATTAAAGAAATTAAGTCTATATGGGGATGTAATTGGTCTCCTGAAATTTTAGATAAAGTATCCAAAGAGATTTTAAAGACTGCAATTGCGCAGGGAGTTATTGAATGGAGTGGACAGACTCTAATTGGCATAACAAAATTACATGGCCCAAATTGGCTAGTCTCTGGAACATTTCAGGCTGTCAGTGCTGCTTATTTAACAAGAGTAGTATCAAGTTCTTTGGCTGATTTTATGGCAATAACAAAAGGAGTAGAAGAACCTGATTTGGATTTTATAAAGAAAAATTCTGAAAAAATTGTTGAAGAAGCTTTTGAAAAAGAAAAAATAAATTGGAAAGGATTTATTTCTGATCTTAGAAAACCACTTATGAAACTATCTTTTAATTCATAATCTTGGGATGAATGTTAAATATGAAAAAAAATATTCTTTTTTTAAGTTTGATACTTCTGCTTTCTATTGCTTCAGGCTCATGTAAGAGAATATCAAATAAAAATGAAACTAAAGAAGTAATACTAGCAAGTTTCACAGTTTTGGCTGATATAATTAGCAATATCGCCAAAGACGATTTTATTGTCAGATCAATAACGAAACCTGGAGTTGAAGTTCATGGCTACCAACCAACTCCAAGCGATTTGGTAAATGCCTCTAATGCTTTTGTTTTTATTGATAATGGATTTGGATTTGAATTATGGGCTGAAAAATTTGTTTCTAATTTAAAAGTTAAAAGAATTACTGTCGCGGAAGATTTGGATCCAATTTTTATCAGTGAAGATTTTTATAAAGGGAAACCCAATCCTCA
Source organism: uncultured Prochlorococcus sp. (assembly GCA_902620895.1). Classification (GTDB taxonomy): domain Bacteria; phylum Cyanobacteriota; class Cyanobacteriia; order PCC-6307; family Cyanobiaceae; genus Prochlorococcus_A. The sequence continues at coordinate 18,032 of CACNJU010000013.1, read as the reverse complement.
TGCCTGGATTTCTCCAAAAAGAGGGATCCAATACGTAGATATTCTCGTGGATTCTTTATCAGAATTGAGGCCATCCAAAAGGACGTTATTTGAAGAAAATGGAAAAATTTATAAAGATAAACTATCTAAAATAGATGAAGAATTCTCACTTTTTATTAATAACTTAAATAAAGATAGGAGGTATCTAGTAAGTTGTGAGGGTGCTTTTTCGTATCTAACAAATGATTATGGATTAGAGGAAGTTTATTTGTGGCCAGTTAATGCTGAGAGTCAAATTACTCCCAAAAGAATGGCAAGAACAATCTCACTAGTTGAAGAAAAAAATGTTCCATCTGTATTTTGCGAAAGTACTGTAAGTAACGAATCTCAAATGGTAGTTGCAAACGAAACTGGGGCTAATTTTGGAGGAAATCTTTTTGTTGATTCATTATCTGATGATAGTGGCCCTGCTGGTTCCTATACGAAAATGCTTGAGCATAATTTGGAATTGATAAAAAAAGGGCTTTTTTAAATTATGGAAACAATCAATTATCAAAATTTTAGGATTGAGGCAGAGAATATTTGCGTAGATTACAACGGTAAGGTGGCTTTGTATGATGCCAATTTAAGATTGAAACCTGGCCAGATTTGTGGGTTAGTAGGGATGAACGGGGCTGGTAAAACAACTTTTTTTAATGCTTTAACTGGCTTTGTAAATATTTCAAAGGGAAAAATTAGAATAAATGGAGAGTCTGTAAGATCTGCTCAAAAAGATCAGACAATTGCTTATGTTCCTCAAAATGAGGGAATTGATAGTCAATTTCCAATAAGTGTTTGGGATGTAGTGATGATGGGAAGATATGGTTCTATGAATATTTTTAGGTGTCCAAGAGAGTCTGATATTCAGGCGGTTAAAGATGCTATTGAGAGAGTTGATCTTACTGATCATTTATCTACACCTATTGGAAACTTATCTGGAGGTCAGAGAAAACGAACTTTTTTAGCTAGAGCAATTGCGCAAAGAGCTTCAATATTACTTCTTGATGAGCCTTTTTCAGGTGTTGATATAAGAACTGAGAAACTTATCTCGGAATTATTTATTCAATTTAAAAATGAGGGGAAAACTATATTATTATCAACTCACGATATGATTCATGTTCGTGAATTTTGTGATTTAGTTCTATTAATAAATAAAACTGTTGTAGCTTACGGTGAGACCTCTGAAGTGTTTACCCCTGAAAATATTACAACCACTTTTGGAGGGATCTCACCTGATTTCTTGTTTGGACCTGAATCCTAAATTTTAAATTATATGGAGCTCTGTTCTTTTTTAACTTTAGATTCATTCATTACAGATCCTTTAACTCATGAGTTTATGAGAAAAGCACTTCTTATGAGTTCAATAGTTGCAGCTGTTTGTGGTTTCCTATCTAGCTATTTAACTCTTAAAGGATGGGCTTTAATGGGAGATGCAGTTTCACATTCAGTAATGCCTGGTGTTGTGGTTGCTTATGCATTAGGTCTTCCTTTCTCATTAGGGGCATTTATTTTTGGAGTTGGTTCTGTAGCTTTGATAGGGTTTATTAAGCAGAAATCTAGAGTAAAGGAAGATACTGTTATAGGGTTAGTATTTACTGGATTTTTTGCTCTTGGAATCGTTTTGGTTTCTAAGATTAAAAGTAATATTGATCTGCACTCAATTCTTTTTGGTAGTCCATTAGGAATATCACTTTCAGATGTAAAACAAACCATATTTATTTCTTTATTGGTAGTAATCCTTTTATCAATTTTTAGAAAAGATTTAATGCTTTATTGTTTTGATCCTAGGCATGCAAAAACAGTTGGGATTAATGTATTTTTTCTTCATTATTTACTCCTCACATGCTTATCTTTGGCAGCTGTTGTGGGCTTGCAGTCTGTTGGAATTATTTTGGTAGTTGCAATGTTAATTACACCAGGGGCTACAGCATATTTACTTACGGATAAGTTTGATAATATGACAGTAATTTCAGTATTAAGTGCAATTATCTCAAGCCTCATAGGAATCTATGTTAGTTTTTGGTTTGATCTTGAAACAGGTGGATCAATTGTCTTGGCACAAACTTTTATTTTTTTATTTGCTTTTTTATTCGCTCCAAGATATGGAATATTTAAGTTAAAGAAATTATTTGCTGGGTATAAATGATAGCGGTGGAAGAAACTTTAAATAAAAAGTGGAATTGGTGGCCATTATTTCCCTTATATCCATATGGAAAAAAGAAAACAATTTTAAGAGAGTTAATTCCTGATCAAATATGGTCCTTGGAACAAATACAGGGACTTTATTATGTTGCGGTCCCAATAAGAATGACTGTAATAAAGGTTGACAATGGATTGATGCTAATAAATCCACTGCCTCCGACAAAAGAATTAATAAATGAGTTAGAAAAATTAATTGCGATTCATGGCAAAGTAAAAACAATAATTCTACCGAGTGCCTCTGGACTAGAACATAAAATTGGACTACCAGCTCTTTCAAGAATTTTTAAAGATGCAGAAATTTGGCTTTGTCCTGGACAATGGAGTTTCCCCATAAATCTACCACTAGATTTTTTAGGAATTCCATCAAAAAGATCAAAAATACTGTTTAAGGAAGGTACTCCATATTCAAACTCCTTTAAATGGTCTTCATTAGGCCCACTGAATTTAGGACTTGGAAGATATCAGGAGATAAGCTGTTTTCATTATCCTACAAAAACTCTTCACGTAACAGACGCAATAGTTGGCATAGACTCCACACCACCTGAGATATTTAATTTTGATCCAACTCCACTTCTTTTTCATTCTAGAGAGAGAGGAGATGAACCTTTAGTTGATTCCATCGAACAAAGAAAAAAAGGCTGGAAAAGGTTAGTCTTGTTTTCATCTTTTTTGAAACCAGGCAAATTAAATATTCCATCTTTAACAGAAATATTTAAATATTCATTCAAAAAAGATCTTAGAAATTGGAGATCTCATTTTGGTATTTATCCCTTTTTATGGGACGAAGATTGGGAATCATCTCTTGTTGAAATAATGGGTAAAGATGTTCCTAAGATACAAATTGCACCAGTTTTACAAAAATTAATTTTTCCGCGTTCGAAAGAAGTGTTACTTAAATGGTTAGAAGGTATTAAGTCTTTTGAAGATATTGAATATTTAATTCCGGCTCATTTTACGGCGCCTATAAAATTTACAAAAGAAGACTGTCAAAAATTAATTAATGAAATTAATTCCCAAAAGTGGGACAAACTTCCTGAGGATAATAAATTTTTGATTGGTTTATATAAAAAGTTGTTTGAACTGGGAATAATTCCTGAAGAAGTAAATCTTTAATACTATTGTTCTTCAATAGACATGTTTTCATCATTTTTAAGAGATTGCTCCAGCTCTTTTCTTTGCTCCATTTGTCTTAAGAAATACCCTGTCATCATTGCAGAAGATAATAAATTAGCAATGTTGTCTTTTGAAGATGTGATTTTTACATCAAACTGATCTGAAGGAAGCATTCCAAGAAGACCTTGAACATTATGTCTAATAATTTCTTGAATATCTTCACTAGCTGATTTTGCTACTCTTTGCAAAACTTCTGGAGATTGTTTTTGTAAATATTGTATTAAATCATTCTCATCGTTTGGATCATTATTTTCAGTAGCAAGAAATTCTGGATTAAACATTTCTACAACTTCAAGTTATAAAAACCCTACAACATCACGTACCCATTAATCTTAATTATTAAGGGCAGGGAACCGAATAGGTCCAATTTTATTAAACGGCCAATATCTAAAAATTGCTTTACCAATAACCTTTTCATAGGGTAAAAACCCCCAAATATGTGAGTCCATACTGTTATTTCTATTGTCTCCCATGACCCATAATGACTCTTCTGGGACAATAAAAGGGCCGATAGAATAATTAATATTTTTGTCAAAAACGTAATTTTTTTGAGCTATATCATTTAAGTAAAGGTTACCGTCTCTTACTTCTACCTTGTCTCCAGGTATTCCAATTACTCTTTTTATAAGTGCAGTATCTGCTTCATAACCAGCATTAATTAGTTGTTCTGGAACATTAAAAACAACTATTTTATTTTTAAATTTTGAAAGATTTGATTTCGATGTGATTTTAGGGGTTAATTTCTCAACAAGAATTTTATCTTGTATTTGAAGAGTTGGAAGCATTGAACCTGATGGGATCCATCTCGGCTCTATAACCTGCCATCGTATAATTAAAGCAATAGCTATCCAGATTAAAAGATTTTTTAAATCCTTTAGTATTGAATTTCTTTTTTCTTGAGTTGTAGACATGTTTTATTTAATTAAATTATAAAGAGAATCCCAAAGCATTTATATAAATTATGACATCATCTATTGAATGCAAAAATTTTCTTAGAAGTTTACAACTTTTAAATCTTCTCATAAAAATAGGAGTTCAAAATTTAATACTATGTCCAGGTAGTAGGTCAGCACCTTTAGCAATAGCTGCTGGAGAATTGAATAAATTAGGACTGGTAAATATTTTTAATTCAATAGATGAGAGATCTGCGGGATTCCACTCTCTTGGGATTTCTGCTGCATCAGGTAATCTTTCTTTGGTTATTACCACTTCTGGGACTGCTGTAAGTAACTTGTTGCCAGCAGCAGTTGAAGCAGATCGATCTTGTAAAGGCATAATATTTCTTACTGCTGATAGACCCTTAAGATTAAAAGATTGTGGGGCTAATCAAACAGTAAATCAAGAAGATTTTCTGAGTTCAGTCTGCAGAAGAGTTTTAAGTACCAATGTAAATGGACTTCATGAAACGCAAGAAAATGAAATTCTAAATTTAGTTCGAATTACTGAGAAACAAATATCAACCTTCCCTGGTCCTATTCATTTAAATATTCCTATTGATAAGCCTTTAGATATTTCATTTCTAAATAAAAAAAATGTTTTAGAGGTTTTTAAGAGAATTTATTTGAAGAAAAAATATATATTTCAGGAAGTTAAAATTAAATCTGATAAAAACAAATTTTTAGAAATTTCAAAAAATTTAAATTTAGATGAATCCGGCATTATTTTGGTAGGCCCCTATCAAGGTTCTATCAATGATTTAACTTCTTTCAATAAATCTTTAGAACGATTGCAAGAAATTACTGGGTGGCCAGTATTTGCTGATCCTGTCTCAGGAGTTTATTCTGATTTGAGAGGATTAGTTGTGAATTGGGAATTAGTCTTAAGAAAAAATAAAAATTCAATAAATTGTCATCAACTTTTGAGGCTTGGCCCCATGTCATCTTCAATTGATTTGGAGAAATTTTTAACAACTTTCAAAGGTAAACAAATTCTTATTAAAGAAAAAAACTATAGAAATTTGGACCCTATAAAAAAATCTTTTGAATATGATTTTGGGCTTTCAGATTTTACTACTCTATTGCTAGAGGAATTATCAATTAACGAAAAAAACAAAAAGTCTCTTACTCCGATGGCTTTAGATCTAATAGAGGAAGGAGAGGAGATTAAAGGGGTTTTAAAAGAGAACATTACTCAAGATAATCAAATTACTGAGTATGTGCTTGCAAATCTTGTACCAAAACTTTGGCCAGCTGAAAATCCTATAATGCTCTCCGCAAGTAGCCCGATTAGAGATTGGCTGACATTTTCAGAGAATGGTACTTTAACAAGAAATTGTTTCAGCTTCAGGGGTGCTTCTGGCATAGACGGTACTTTATCTCTTGCATTAGGTATTTCTAGAATTAAAAATCCTCTACTTCTTGTGACTGGAGATTTAGCTTTTATTCATGATATAAATGGTTGGCTGATTGAAAATTCAATCGACATGAATTTAACAATTCTTCTAATAAATAATAATGGCGGAAATATATTTAATCGTCTTTATAAAAAAAATTTAAAAGAAGATGAATTAAAAAAACTGTTTCTTATGCCAAAAGAAATAAACTGGACAAAACTCGCAGAGGGCTATCAAGTAAGCTTTAAAAGTGTGGCAAATTTTAAAAAATTACGAGAGGCACTTGATTGGAGCATTTCTATCCAGAAATCTGTAATAATTAAAGTTGACGTTGATCCAGAAAATGAAATTTCTGAAAAAAATGCTCTGCTAGAAAAAATAATTGGCAGTTAAATTTATCATTTTCTATCTTTGAATAATTAGACTTCATGAAAGTATTACCTGGTAAAACAACTTTAAATTGGTCAGAATGCAAATCTTATGAGGATATATTGTTTCACAAATCAGATGAGGGAATAGCAAGAATTGCAATTAATCGGCCTGAAAAAAGAAATGCATTTAGGCCACAAACTGTAGATGAACTCATTGACGCATTTGATATCGTAAGAAATGATGAAACTATTGGCGTAGTTCTCTTTACAGGTGCGGGACCTGACAAGAAAGGCATTTATTCTTTTTGCTCTGGAGGTGATCAGAGTGTAAGGGGTAAAAATGGGTATAAAAATGATGAAGGGAAGCAGAGATTAAATGTACTTGAACTTCAAAGATTAATAAGAAGTTTGCCTAAAGTGGTTATTGCCTTAGTTCCTGGTTTTGCAATTGGAGGAGGACAGGTACTTCATCTAATTTGTGATCTCAGTATCGCCTCTGAAAATGCAATATTTGGTCAAACAGGCCCAAGAGTTGGTAGTTTTGATGCGGGTTTTGGATCTAGTTATTTAGCAAGACTTGTTGGTCAAAGAAAAGCAAAAGAAATTTGGTTTTTATGTAGAAAATATAATTCCGAGGAAGCTCTTAAGATGGGCTTGATAAATGCAATTACAAAGATTGAAGAATTAGAAGCTGAGGGTGTAATCTGGGCAAGAGAGATTTTACGAAATAGTCCAACTGCTATTCGTATTCTTAAAGCTTCATTCAATGCGGAGAATGATGGGATTGCGGGTATTCAAGAATTATCTGGATACACAACTCAATTATTCTATTCGACTGAAGAAGCTCAAGAAGGTAGAGATGCCTTTCTTGAAAAGCGTCCACCAGACTTTTCTGACTATAAGTGGACATCCTAGTTTATTTTTCAAAAGAACTTTTTTTAAATAATTATCAATGAGAATTCTTCTTGCCGCTGCTGAATGTGCTCCAATGATCAAAGTTGGAGGTATGGGAGATGTGGTTGGTTCTTTGCCTCCATCTTTGATAAAACTTGGTCACGATGTAAGGGTAATAATTCCAGGATATGGAAAATTGTGGAGTCTTTTAGAGGTATCGAATGAACCAATCTATAGAGCAAATACAATGGGTACTGACTTTGCCGTATATCAAGCAAAACATCCCATTCATAATTATGTGATTTACCTAGTGGGTCATCCAACATTTGACTCTGACCAAATATACGGAGGCGAAAATGAGGATTGGCGATTTACATTTTTTGCTAGTGCCACTGCAGAATTTGCTTGGAATTGTTGGAAGCCTCAAGTTCTCCATTGCCATGATTGGCACACTGGGATGATTCCTGTGTGGATGCATCAGGACCCTGAAATTAGTACTGTTTTCACAATTCATAATTTAAAATACCAAGGCCCTTGGAGGTGGAAACTTGAAAAAATGACTTGGTGTCCTTGGTATATGCATGGAGATCACACAATGGCTGCGGCAATGTTGTATGCAGATAGGGTCAATGCTGTTTCTCCGACTTATGCAGATGAAATTAAAACCCACGAATATGGGGAAAGCCTCGAAGGATTACTTAATTACATTTCAGGTAAATTAAGGGGAATTCTTAATGGCATAGATCTTGATGAATGGAATCCAGCTAAAGATCCAGTTTTGCCTGCAAAATTCAGTATTAAGAATTTAGAAAAAAGGCTAGAAAATAAAAAAATTCTGCAGAGAGAAATGGGTCTCGAAGTTAATTCTAAAAAATATCTTTTAGGTATGGTCAGTAGGTTAGTTGATCAGAAAGGGGTTGACTTACTTTTACAAGTTTCAAGAAGACTATTAGCATATACAGATTCTCAAATTGCTGTTTTAGGGACTGGTGATAGATATTTAGAGTCTGGATTATGGCAACTGGCATTAGATTACCCTGGAAGATTCTCAGTATTTCTTACCTATGATGATTCTTTATCAAGACTTATCTATGGTGGTTCAGATGCATTCTTAATGCCAAGTAGATTTGAACCTTGTGGTATAAGTCAACTCCTCGCTATGAGATATGGCTCTATTCCAATAGTAAGGCGAGTTGGAGGTTTAGTTGATACAGTTTTACCTCATGACCCAGAAAATAATAATGGTACGGGATTTTGCTTTGATCGCTTTGAACCTATAGATTTCTATACTTCTTTAGTAAGGTCATGGGAAGCCTTCAGGCATAAAGATAGTTGGGAATTACTGCAAAAAAGAGCCATGAGCCAGGAGTTTAGTTGGCAAAGATCAGCTCTTGAATACGAAGTTATGTATAAGGATGTTTGCGGAATAAAAGAACCATCGCCAGATGTTGCTGAAGTTGAAAAATTTTCATACGGACAATCAGCTGATCCATCATTAAAAAAAAGTATGACTTAATTTTTTAATGGAATACTCTCTATCAGAATTAAACGATGTTTTGGGAGATATTAGAAATCTGAGCGACGGGAAAATAGATTTTTTAAATTTTAAGAATGTAAGTATTGATAGTAGAACTTTATTAAAAAATGATCTTTTTATAGCTATCAAGGGTAAAAATTTTGACGGACATATTTTTCTTCCAGAGGTTTTAAATAAAGGAGTTAAATCTGTTGTAATTAAAAAAGGGATGCAGAGATTACTTCCTAGTAATTTTCCTTATTGGGTTGTAGATGACACAACAGAGGCATTTCAAAAATTAGCATTGCTAAAAAGAAAAAAATTAAATATTCCTATTGTTGCAATAACTGGCTCAGTGGGTAAAACAACAACCAAAGAAATGATTGGCGGAGTTTTAAATAAACTTGGAAGAATTAAATTATCTCATGCAAATTTCAACAATGAGATTGGAGTTGGTCTTACTATTCTTGCTACAGATATAGAAGATAAAGTTTTAGTTCTAGAGATGGGGATGAGAGGTCTTGGACAGATAGAGAATTTATCTAAATATAGTGAACCTGATATTGCAGTTATTACAAACATTGGCACAGCTCATATTGGATTGTTAGGCTCAAAAAAAAATATTACTTATGCAAAGTGTGAAATTAGTAAGTTCTTAAATCCGGAAGGAGTTGTAATAATTCCAGCAAATGATCCATTCCTAGAAAAAACTTTAAAAGAATTTTGGAAAGGTAGAGTGATAAAAGTAAAACTATTAAATATAGAAAATCAAAAGGAGAGATTTAAGAAAGATGATAATTTGCGAGGATTTTATAATCCTTCGAATAAAACAATCTTAATTGAAGAAAATACCTTTGAAATTTCATTTGAGGGATTTCACAATGCTTCGAATTTCTTATTTGCTTATGCAGTTGCTAAAGAGCTAGGCATTGATTTTGCAAGTTTTAATAAATTTGATTTTGTAAGTTTAGATGGAAGGAATAATATTCTTAAATCAGTAAAAACAACAATATATGATGAATCATATAATGCTTCGCCAGAGTCAGTAAAAGCATGTATTAAAAACCTGCTTGAAAAGCCGAGAAATAAATTTTTCATATTTGGAAGTATGCAAGAATTGGGAGAAGAATCTGAAAAATATCATAAAGAAATATTCAACTTAATAAATAATTCAGATATACAAAAATGTTTATTTATTTGCGATAAAGAAACTGAAAAAATTTACACCAATTATCTAAAAGATAAGAAAAAATTCTTAGTTTTAAATAATATTAAAGATGTACCTCAAGAGATAAACAAATCTACAAAAAAAGGTGACTCTATTCTTATAAAAGGGAGCAGATGTTGGCAACTTGAAAAAATTATTGAATTAATTAACTAGATCAGGATTTCTTTTTTTTCCAATTCTCTATATTTACTTGCTTAGTTCTTGAGATCGCTAATGAATTATCTTTAGAGTCTTTTGTGATTACTGAACCAGCACCTGTTGTTACTGATTGCCCTAGATTTATTGGCGCTACAAAAACTGTGTTTGCTCCAATACTGGAATTTTTACCAATTTTTGTTTGATATTTTTTCTGTCCGTCAAAATTTGCAGTAATAGTGCCTGCTCCAATATTTGTACTTCTTCCAATAATAGAATCACCAATATAACTAAGATGATTTACTTTAGATTCTTCTTCTAGTTGACTATTTTTGATCTCAACAAAATTACCTATTTTGCTATAGGAAGAAATTTTGGAATTAGGTCTTATATGACTATAAGGGCCAATTTTTATATGATCTATTATCTGAGAATCATAAATAGTAGAGTTTGAAATTTCACATTGAAATCCCACATTAGAATTCTCAATAAAAGTATTTGGACCGATAATGCAATTACTATTTATTTTCGTATTTCCTCTTATATGTGTATTAGCCTCTATGATTACATCCTTCCCAATTTCAGCTTCTTCACTAATTGAACAACTTGCTTTATTTATAAAAGTTACACCATTAAGCATATGCTTTTCTTTAATTGAATTCTGAATACATTCCTCGCACTCTGATAGTTGAATTCTGTTATTAATTCCTTGAAGCTCTCCATTATCCTCAACCTCGAGACTTAAGGAATTTTTGAGTAAAGATATTGTATCTGTTAAGTAAATCTCTTTTTGGTTATTATTGCTTTGCAATGTATTAATTATTTCTGATAAGTTACCCCAGTTAAAACAGTAAACACCTGAATTTATTAATGGATTTTCTCTCTCTAAATCATTGCAATCTTTTTCTTCAACAATTCTTTCTATGAAATCCCCCTTCAAAAAAACTCTGCCATATCCATGAGGATTTGTTTTTTTTGTTGTAATTAAAGAAACATCAGCATTTTTTGAATCGTGTAAATAAAAAAGTCTTTTTAAAGTACTAGGCTTAATGAGTGGCACATCGCCGTTAAGTACTAAAAGTTTTCCTTCATGTTTTTTTACTTCTTTACAAAGTACCTGGATAGCATGGCCAGTTCCTGATTGAGGTTCTTGAACAACAACATGGATTCTTTTATCTTTTGGGATTGACTTTTTTACTTCTTTTGATTTATGTCCAGTAATTATGAAAATTTTATCAGGCTTTAATTCGAGACATGAATCAATTACTCTTTGTAGAAGACTTTTGCCAGAAATTTTATGTAAAACTTTTGGTACTGAGCTTTCCATCCTAGTGCCCTTGCCTGCAGCTAATATCGCAACACTTAACATGTTTCTTTGAAATCCTAATTTAAATCTAACTCTTAACGGATAACTTCGTCATTCCCCACTTCTCTCTCCATTTATTTGTAGATAATAAATTTGAGAATAATTGCTCATCTAATCTTCTACTGATTATATCGTCTTTACTTGAGTTCAAATCTTCATCTCTATATGGAATACTAGCTTTAGTTAAGAGATGTTCTTCTTCCATCAAAGATAACTTTTCAAAATTGAAATTAGGTTTCAATTTATTCTTATCAAATTTTGATATTGCGACAGTTCCCTGACTCCAAAAAGTTCTCTTTTGAAAACTTGGCTTAATAGTAAAAATTTCTAATCCAAGATTTCTTAAAGTTTTTCTTACTGCCGCTGAAGAAGAATAAGTAATTAAATAACCCTGAGATTTAAGTCTTTTTGTGACTTTAGATAAAAATTCAATTGTCCATACTTGTGGGCATTTTTGAGGAGAAAAACCATCTAAATAAATCAGATCGAATTTAATAGATGAAGGAATAATGTTGATTTTTTCTCTGGCATCACCCCATAAAACACTACATTTAAAAAATTGATCCTCAAAGTAATTTTTTCGATAGAGTGATTCAAATATTGTTTTTACTTTTGGAGCCCATAATTTATGGAAAGATTCATTTTTAAGCGAATATTCAAGAGGCTTTTTATCAATCTCCAAAGCATACAAATTTAAATACGATTTTTGTTTAATTAATTCATCTAATAAAGAAGCGGAATTGTATCCTAAACCAAAACATATATCCAAAACATTAAGAGATTTTCCCTTAAATCTTTTCAAATGAGAAGTAGCTGTAAATTTTGACTTTGTTTCCTCTAATGCGCCCAACAAACTATGGAAGTTCTCTTGAAAAAAAACACTTCTTAAAGAGTAACTACCATCTTTAGTTAAAACTTCTATTAATTCAGACAAAAACTTTTTAGGCTAGTTAGTTAGTTTGGCCAGCTCTTCCCAAAAAGTGGGATAGGAGACGCTAGCTGCATCTGCCCTCATGATTTTTGAGGTACCTTTGGCTAGCAGTGAAGCAATAGCAAGACTCATTGCTACTCGATGATCTGTCTCACTGTCTACCTCCGCAGGATGAAATTTTGATTGACCATGAATAATTAGCCCATCCTCTTTTTCTGTTATTTCAGCACCGAATTTTTTTAATTGTCGTGCCATGACTTTTAATCGATCTGTCTCCTTAACTCTTAATTCTTGTGCATCCTTAATTTCAGAAAATCCATTACAAAAACAGGCAGCCACAGTAAGGATAGGAATTTCATCTATAAGTTTTGGGAGAATATCTCCTTCAATAGTGAATGATCTTAAATTATTTGAAGTCTTTACTTTAATGGATCCTATAGGTTCACCTGCAATAGTCGATTTATCTAAAATCTCATAATTGCACCCCATTGAATCCATTACATTTAAAATCCCTGTTCTAGTGGGATTTAATCCGACATTTTGAATTAAAACCTCTGAATTTGGAACAATAGATGCAGCAATCATCCAAAAAGAAGCAGAGCTTATGTCTCCAGGAATCAATATTTTCTGGCCAATTAAATTCCCCCCTGACTTGATAACTAGATTTCTTCCTAATTCTCCCCTGATACTAATGTCTGCTCCAAATGCTTTTAACATTCTTTCAGTATGATCTCTTGAAGATGCTGGTTCAATAACAGAAGTAGTTCCAGAAGCTTTGAGGCCTGCCAATAAGATCGCAGATTTTATTTGAGCACTAGCTACAGGGGTTCCAATAACACATCCTTTTAGTTTATTCCCATCAATTGATATTGGAGCTTTGTTACCTTTTTCTCTACCAAAGATTTTTCCACCCATCAATGATAATGGTTTGCTAACTCTCCCCATTGGCCTTTCATTAAGAGAAATGTCACCTGTTAAGATAAAATTCTTGCCTTCTTGACCGGCAAGTAACCCCATTAATAATCTCATGGTGGTTCCAGAATTTCCGCAATTTAAAATTTCCTTAGGCTCTTTAAAACCATCAAGACCCAAGCCTGAAATAGTGAAAGGCTCATTTTCTTTTATTTCTGGTATGTCTACACCTAATTTTCTAAGACAATCAGCAGTTGAAAGTGGATCTTCAGAATGTAAAAACCCCTCAATAGTCGTATCACCCTTAGCAATACTTCCTATTATTAAAGCTCTATGAGAAATAGATTTATCTCCAGGTACTTTTACTTTTCCTTTTAAGTTAACTCCACCTTTTATTGTGCGGATATCATTCATTTTCAAATTAAATACTTGATAAAATTTCTGTAAAAACAAATTAGTTATATATTATCAATAAGTTTGTTTTTTAAAAAAAATAATCAAATTAAGTAACTGTTTTCTATAATAAAGCTAGAAAAAGGATTGATTATTAATCTTACTTATTATCACGTTGCAAAGGATGTTCCAGAAATAGATCCCGAAATTGCAGTGGTCATTGATGTTTTAAGAGCTACAACCACAATTTCTTGGGCTTTAAAAAATGGAGCTGATTCAATACAAGTTTTTGCAGATTTAGATTTATTAAAAGAATCTGCAATTAAGTGGCAAGCTGAAAAAAGACTAATGCTTGGAGAGAGAGGCGGAAAGAAGATTGAGGGTTTTGATTTAGGAAATTCTCCTTTATCAGTTACAAAAAAAGTTGTTAATGGTAAAAGATTATTTATGAGTACGACTAATGGGACTAAATCATTGCGAAAAGTTCAAAATGCTAAGCATTTATTTGCTATGGGTCTTCCAAATAGGAAAGCAGTTGCTGAAAAAATCATTTCATTAAAAAGTGAAAATGTTTTAATACTTGGGAGTGGTTGGGAAGGCTCTTATTCACTTGAGGATTCATTAGCTGCTGGTGCTTTGGCCTCATACCTAAAAGATAACTGTGATTTAGAAATTAATATTCTTAATGACGAATTACAAGCTGCTTTGGCACTTTGGGATTTTTGGAAAAATGATATTTTGAGATGTTTAAAAACAGCAACCCATGGCAAAAGATTGACAAGTCTTGGAGATTATGAGGATGATTTTAAATGTTGCTCTGAACTTGATTGCTTAGATATTGTTCCGGCTCAAGTTGAAAGAGGTGTGATTCGTGCCTCATGATTTACGAATTGGTTCATTAGGAGTAAAGTCTTGACTGATTTTTTGGTAGCTGCATTGCAAATTACAAGTACTTCAAATGTTGAAGTAAATTTTACTGAAGCAGAAGAACAGATTGAATTAGCTGCTAGAAGAGGTGCTGAGTTAATAGGATTACCTGAGAATTTTGCTTTTTTAGGAGGAGATGATGAAAAACTTAGATTAGCTTCTGAATTGTCAGAGAAGTGTGCAAATTTTTTAAAAACTATGTCACAAAGATATCAAGTATTTCTTTTGGGGGGAGGCTATCCTGTCCCTGCTGGTGATGACAGCCATACTTTTAATAGGTCCGCCTTATTTGGGAAAGATGGACAGATTTTGGCAAAATACGACAAGATTCATTTGTTTGATGTTGATTTGCCAGATGGAAATTTATACAAGGAATCATCAACTATTTTATCTGGGGCAGAGTATCCACCTGTTGTAGATGTTCCGGGTTTATGCAAAATAGGATTATCGATTTGTTACGACGTTAGATTTCCTGAGCTCTATAGATATTTGTCTTCTAATGGTGCAGAGCTAATTATGATTCCCGCAGCTTTTACAGCATTTACTGGAAAAGATCATTGGCAAATCCTATTACAAGCAAGAGCAATTGAGAATACCGCATATGTAGTTGCTCCAGCTCAGACTGGGATCCATTATGGAAGAAGACAAAGTCATGGCCATGCAATGGTAATTGATCCATGGGGTACAGTTTTATCTGATGCAGGAAAAACTCAGGGAGCGGCAATAGCACCTGCTGATAAAGAAAGAGTAAAGAAAATTAGGGAGCAGATGCCTAGCCTTAAACATAGAAAAAACAAATTGTTTTCAAACTAATGATAAAGTTTTTAGATAATAAACTTTTTCGTTGTTTATCCGTTTTTTTATTTTTAAATTCTTCAACCCTCCCAGTTAAATCTGCAAGTGCTCTGGCTGCATGGGAGTTAAACGCTAATGGGGTTTTAGAATTAAGAACTAAATCAAATACAAATTTAAAAGCATACTTTCAGAAGGCTAACCAAATATCTGGTGATCGATTTTGGATAGATTTTCCAGGAGAATTAAAAAATCCAAGAATAATTAAAGGTAATGGCCCAGTAAAAGAAATTAGATTAGGTAAACCAAATAAGGGTAAAACAAGACTAGTAATTGAATTTAAGGAAGATACTTATTTGCAACCTTTTTCTTGGCGACTGGTTGGTTTAGATCAAAACAGGTGGAGAATTAAACTATTTAATCGAAAATATACTTTTAAGAAGATTAGCGAAGGTATAGTTGGTAAGAGGTTAGTGAATATTAAAGAAAATCAAAAATTTCTTCATAAGAAGAAAAATGATTTTCATTACTTAAAGTTACCAGACGTAAAACGAAACAAATTTTTGGTTGTGATTGACCCAGGGCATGGAGGCCCTGATCCAGGAGCAATAGGTATTGGTGGTATTAGGGAAACAGATGTTGTACTTGAGGTTTCCAAAATGGTTAAAAATTTACTGTCTGAGAAAGGTGTCAAGGTAAAATTAACCAGAAAAAATGAAGTTGACTTGGATTTACCTCCAAGAGTTTCCTTTGCTAACAATACGGATGCAGATATCTTTGTAAGTATTCATGCAAATGCTTCTAGAGGGAAAAGAAGGGACATTAATGGATTAGAAACCTTTTACTACAGAGGTTGGAGAGGTAGGTTACTTGCGAAAAAAATTCAAAAGCAAATTCTAAGAGTTTCTCCTGGGAGTCCTGATCGAGGTGTTAAACAAGGTAGATTTTACGTAGTTAAAAATACTAGGATGCCTGCAGTCCTTGTGGAAGTTGGATTTTTAACTGGGAGATTAGATGCAAGAAGATTAGAAAAAACAACACACCGTAAAAGATTAGCTTATGCAATTGCAAAAGGCATTCTTGAATATCTTTATAAAATAGGGTGAAGCTTAAAGTAGGCATATTTGACAGTGGTATAGGTGGTTTTACTATCCTTAATTCTTTACTAAAAACACGTAAAGATGTAGAAGTTTTATATTTAGCGGATACAAAAAGAATACCTTTTGGTAGTAAAAATTTTAAAGAGATAAGAGTTATTGCAAAGGAGATCTGCAATTTTTTTGTTGAAAAGAATTTGGATGCACTTTTAGTAGCTTGTAACACTACCAATGCGTGTGCACTTGATATTCTGGAAGATGATTTAAAGATTCCTTGTTTTGACCTTATAAACTCAGTATCGGAAATAGTTGATAAAAAAGTAATTGGTGTCCTGGCAACAGAAACTACTGTTCGCTCATCATATTATAAAAACGCTATAAACTCTAAAAAAAAGAATACGACCATATTTCAGCAAGAATGCCCAAAATTTGTGTCGGAAATTGAAAAAGAAAAATTGAATTTTGATAAGTTAAATTATCTTTCAGATTTATACTTAGCACCATTAATAAACAAAAATATTGAAGAATTAATACTTGGATGTAGTCACTATCCTTTAATTTATGACTTTTTGAGAAAAAAATTAGATTCAAAAATAAAAATCATTGATCCATCGGTTGCATTAATAAAAAAATTTAATGAATCTTTTGTAATTCCAAAAACTGCCTGTTATGAAGGTCTTTCTTATGAAAACGTAGACTTTTTTGTTACTTCAGAAAAAGATGTATTTTTTAAAAAAGTAAAATTTTGGTTTGAAATTAATAAAGAAATTAGTTTAGTTAACCTCCGAAGCAATGTTTGATTCCTTAATATATATAAGAGGTCAATCATGAATACAGTAACAGAACTACTACAACCAGTTGAAAATGATCTTGATGATCTTATTCTTGAACTGAAAAATTTAATTGGAGCAGGTCATCCAATTCTTCAAGCCGCAGCAGAACATCTTTTCAGTGCTGGGGGTAAAAGACTTAGACCGGGTATCGTCTTATTAATTTCAAAAGCAATATCTCCTAAATTTATTTTAACTAGTAAACATAAAAGACTTGCTGAAATTACTGAAATGATTCATACAGCATCATTAGTTCATGATGATGTTGTTGATGAGGCCTCTATAAGAAGAGGTGTAGATACAGTACATAGCAGATTTAATACCAGAGTTGCTGTTCTAGCAGGTGATTTCTTATTCGCTCAAGCAAGTTGGCACCTTGCTAATCTTGATAATGTAAATGTAGTAAAATTACTCAGTAGAGTAATTATGGATTTAGCAGAAGGTGAAATTAAACAAAATCTAAATAGATTTGACTCTGCTCAATCTTTTTCAAAATATATCAATAAAAGCTACTGTAAGACTGCTTCATTAATTGCAAATAGCTGCAAAGCTGCAGGGGTTTTAAGTGATCTTGATGATGAGAAATTAACTTCTCTTTATGATTTTGGCAAAAATATTGGTTTAGCTTTCCAAGTAGTAGATGACATACTTGACTTTACTGGAAATGATAAGCAACTCGGGAAACCTGCGGTAAGCGATCTTGCAAGTGGTTATCTTACTGCACCAGTGTTATATGCCTTAGAAGAAAATAAGAATTTGTCTGTCCTTATTAACAGAGAACTTTCTGAAAAAAATGATTTAGATGATGCCTTGGGTATCATTATGAATTCTAAAGCTATTGAAAGTTCAAGAAAACTAGCTGAGGATTTCGCAATGCTTTCTAAAAAAGCTATAGTTTGGCTCCCTGATTCAGAA